>JAFYNH010000074.1 GCA_017549815.1 Selenomonadaceae bacterium | reverse complement strand
TCGGCGTCTTCGGTGCTCAAAAACGGCTACAAACAGAATGACGACACGATTATCAAAGTTGACGACGGCACGATAACGATTAAGGACACCGACACAGTTAAAATCGTCCAAAACGGCGAGGAAACTGTTTTCAGCGGCGGCGTATTCCATAAACCCGACAGGACGATAGCGATACCCGCGACTTTTGCCAATGGATATACGCTTGCGAACGACATAAACAATGTTGATGCCAATATGCGCACGGCGGCGATAAAAATCACGGGCAACGCGCTTGATAATAAGCTTATCGGTTCCGCTAAAAATGATACGCTGGACGGCGGCGCAGGCGATGATGAACTCACGGGCGGCGCGGGCAATGACGTTTTTGTTTACGGCGGCGGCAACGACACAATCACAGACTACGGCACAGGCACGGACAAAGTACTTTTGGACGGCGTGAGCAATTACACTGCGGCGACACTTGACAACGATATAATCTGGACGTTTGACGAAAACAATTCTTTGACGTTCAAAGGAGCTAAGGATAAGACGATAAGCAAGACTTCCGTTTCGACATTCAAGCCTAGTAAGACAAAGACGGGCGAAACGCTTGAGGCGGATTTTGTCGGCAATTATACTGCGGATTCTTTAAAGGTGACGATAGACGGCTCGTTGGTCGAAGGCACACTTGAAATAGTCGGCAATGACAAATCTAATCGGATTTACGCGGGCAAAAACGGCTCGACACTTAATGGTGGCAAAGGTAACGATACCCTTTATGGCGGCGACGGCGCAGATATTTTTGTTTATGACAATTATCCGCAAGAGACTGTAACCGCTAAAGTTGAAGCCGACAATACGATAACCAGAACTCCCAAGACGCTTTACGGCTCCGGCAGTGACGTAATTTTGAACTACGGCACGGGCGATATTATAAGTCTCAGCTCCGCCTCCTCCGTAATCAAAAACGGCTACAAACAGAACGGCGACGCGATTATCAAAGTTGATGACGGCACGATAACCGTTAAGAATGCGTCGGAAGTTAAATTCATGCAAAACGATACGGAAATAACTTTCAAGGACGACATATTTATCAAAGGAACCAACACGGCGATATTGCCTTCGACTTTCGCTAATGAATTTTCTCTTGACGACTTAGATAATGTAGACGCAACGAATCGGACGGCGGCGACTAAGCTGACGGGAAATGATAAAGCCAATTCAATCGTAGGCGGCAAAGGCGCGGATACTCTGAACGGCAAAGCGGGCGACGATACCTTGACGGGCGGCGCGGGGAATGATTTATTCGTCTACAGCGGCGGCAAAGATGTTATCACGGATTACGGCGTCGGCTCGGATAAAATCAGCTTGACTTCGGATTATCAAGACTATGCGATAAGCGGCAACGATATAATCTTCAACTTTGGCGACGAAAATTCTTTGACGATTAAGGACGGCAAGGATAAGGCGATAAACATTAACGACGTTGCCGGCAAGTACGAAGCTGCCGGCGTTTATAATTCGGCTCGGACTTCGGTTAAATTGAAGGCAAGCGTTGCGACTTATACTGCTGATTCTACGGTTGTAACGATTAACAGTTCACAAACGAATGGCGCGATTGTTACGGGCAACATTAAAAACAATCAGTTTTACGCGAGCAACGGCGCGGATATTTTTGTCTATGAACATGCGGAGCAAACGACGACTGCTTACAATAAAGATGGCGCATATGAAAAGACGGTACGTGGCACAGGCTCTGATGTCATTTACAACTACGGCGACGGCGACAAGATAAGTCTTGGTTCCGACGTTGTTCTTAAGAATGCCTACATGAATAACGCCGACGCGGTTATAAAAGTTGATGACGGCGCGATAACCGTTAAGGGTAAATCTTCTGTAACGGTTGTACAGGACGACGCGGAAATAATTTTCAGCAACGGCATATTCCACGACGCGGAGAATAAATCGGTAACGTTGCCGGCGACTTTTAGCAATGAGTTTGCACTCGGCAATTATGAAAACGTAAATGCCGCGTTGCGTACGTCGGCGATTAAATTGACGGGCAACGATTCGGCGAATTCTATAATCGGCGGTACGAAAAATGATACGCTTTACGGCAATGCGGGCGACGATTCATTATGGGGCGGCAAAGGCACGGATTATCTTTATGGCGGCGACGGCAATGATGTTTTCATTTACAAAGCTAATGAAGGCACCGATTACATAATGGATTACGCGAGCGGCGACATGTTAAAAATTTTGGACGGCACCTTTAGCAAGGCGACGTTCAGTAGCGAGACGCTTAATCTTACGGTAGACGGCGGCGGCAAGGTTGTAATGAAGAATGTAACCGCTTCGACCGAGTTCAACATTAACGGCGAAATTTATCACGTTAGCAAAAAAACTTTAGCCAAATAAAACCTGCGCGGAAAAAATACTAACCTAAACTAAAAAGCAGTCCTTCCCTTAATCGGAGAGACTGCCTTTCTTTTTACCTTTTTAATAGTCCTTCGCACAAATTAATTTTCAGCCAAAAGTTTCTCGAATTCTTCTTCGGACAGAATGGTTACGCCGAGTTCTTGCGCCTTCGTGAGTTTGGAGCCGGGTTTATCGCCGACAACAAGATAATTCGTCGCTTTGCTGACGGAACTTTTAACAAGTCCGCCGCGTTCCGTGATGAGTTTGCTCGCGTCGTCGCGCTTATACTTTGAAAGCGTTCCAGTCAATACGAAATTTTTACCCGCAATCGTCGAGCCTTCATCAAAAATTTTTTTCTCTTCAGCCATTGTTAAATTTGCCTCCTTAAGTTCGTCAAGAATTTTAAGATTATCCGCGTCGTCGAAGAATTCTTTAATGCGCCGCGCAGTTTTTTCGCCGATGTCGGGCACAGTTTGAAGTTCTTCGAGAGTTGCCTTTGAAAGTTCTTCAAGTCCGCCGAAATGTTGAATCAAATCGCGAGCCGCCGCACTCCCTACGCCGAAAATCCCTAAGCCCGTCAGAAGTTTTGCGGGCGAATTTTTTTTGCTCTCCTCAATCGCCGTTAAAACTTTTTCGGTTGCCTTTTTGCGTCCGAAGATTTTTTTAGCAATCAAATCTGCGCGGAAATCTTTAAGCTTGTAAACGTCGGCGACAGTTTTTATAAAGCCGTCGGCAATGAGTTTTGGAATAGCTGTTTCGCCGAGTCCGTGAATATCCATAGCGTTGCGCCCGACGAAATTAAGCAAATGATTTTCCAACTGCGCGGGGCAATTCGGATTTACACAGCGATAATCGGCGGCGTTTTCTTCGCGTTCGACTTTATGACCGCAAACGGGGCAAGTATCAGGGATTTTGAAAGGCTTGGTATTTTCGGGACGCTTTGAATTGATGACGCCGCTGACTCGCGGGATAATTTCGCCGCTCTTGTAAACTTTTATGGTATCGCCGATTCGCACGTCGAGCGAGTTGATAAAATCTTGATTGTGCAAAGTTGCGCGTTCGACTTTGGTGCCGTTCAAGCTGACCGCGTCGAAAATTGCCGTCGGAGTGATTCTGCCGGTGCGCCCGACGCTTAATTCAATTTTCCTTAAAACGGTTTCGCGCTCGTCGGGGGGATATTTATAGGCGACAGCCCAGCGCGGAAATTTACTTGTCGCGCCGAGTTTTTCTCTGTCGGCGTAGGAATTCACCTTGATAACTGCGCCGTCGATGTCGTAGCCGAGCTTTTCGCGCTGAGTTCCAATTTCTTCAATCGCCCGCCAAACTTCCTCAAAAGTCTTGCAAACTTTGTAGTCGTGAATGATTTTTACGCCGTTTTTCGCCATAAAGTTATAAGCGTCGACGTGACTTTTAATTTCAACGCCGTCAATCTTCTGCAAATTGAAAACGAACATGGAAAGGCGACGTTCTTTGACAATACGGCTATCGAGTTGTCGAAGAGTACCCGCCGCGCAGTTTCTAGGGTTAGCGAACATTTTCAAGCCTAATTTTTCTTGACGGGCGTTGGTTGCCAAAAAATTTTTATGCGTCATATAAACTTCGCCGCGAATCTCAAAATATTTCGGCGCATCTGCTAATTTTTGAACGACATCATCAATAACCAGCGCATTTTCTGTAACGTCTTCGCCTTGAACGCCGTCGCCGCGAGTTATCGCTTGAATAAGTTTCCCGTTTTCGTAGCGCAGAGCCAATGATAAGCCGTCGATTTTTTCTTCAACTACAAATTCAGGCGAACCGAGCTTTGAAATTGTGTCGTTTATGAAATTTTCCACTTCATCGCGGGAAAAAACGTCCTGCAAGGAGAGCATTGGCACATCATGAGTAACCAATTTACCTGCCTCGCGCCGCGCAGAGCCGCCTACCATTTGTGTTGGTGAAGTCGACGTTATGAATTCGGGATATTCCGTCTCTAAATCCTTAAGCCGTTGCATGAGTTTATCGTATTCGTAATCGGTAATTTCGGGCGCGTCCAGTTCGTAATATTTTTTATTATGCCGCCGAATTTCCTTGCGAAGTTGCAAAATCTCGGCTTTCACTTGAGAAACGTCCATTTTTTATCGCCTCCTTAAATTTTGTTCAAGGGAGCCGCATTAATTCCCAAAACCTTAACGCCATATTCGGGATTCACGAAAGAAATTGTAATTCTCTCATCGTTAATCTCCATAATCGTACCGAGTCCCCATTTTTTATGATTAACCATGTCGCCGACATTAAATTTAACGGGCGGCGCAGTTTTTTTCTCAGGAATTTTAATTTGCGCGGAACGATGAGCAGTCGGCGGCTTATAACTTGAAATTTGCGGCTTTTTTTTAGGGATAATATTTGATTTTGCGCCTAAGCGTTCAATATAATTTTCTGGAATTTCTTCCACAAAGCGCGAAACGTCATTATATTGTTTTTTACCAAAGAACATTCGTTCCATAGCCGACGTTATATAAAGTTTAGTTTTGGCGCGAGTAATTGCGACGTAACAGGCGCGGCGTTCTTCCTCAAGTTCTGCCTCGTCGCTGAAAGAAATAAAGTGCGGAAAAATCCCGTCCTCCATGCCGACGAGAAAAACAACGGGGAATTCCAAGCCCTTTGCCGCGTGAACCGTCATTAATTTGACGCGAGAATCAGCCTCATCAAGCGTATCAAGGTCGGTTATCAGCGCGACATGATTTAAAAAGTCGTCGAGCGAGCCGCCGGGGTTTGTTTCGAGAAATTCTTTCGCGCTGTCTACAAATGTACCTAAATTTTCTTCGCGAGAAATATTTTCGAGCTTTTCGGACGCATTTTCACGTAGCATATTGATATAGCCCGATTCGTTCAAAACCGTTATTATCAGCTTGTCGACGGGCAAATTTTTAGCGGATTCGGTGAAACTCATCATCATAGCGGCGAAATGTCGGAGACCTGCGCGGAATTTTGGACTTAATCCTTCCACTTGCGCCAAAAGTTCTTTATCGACTATGACTTCCATGATTGAAAGTCCTTGATTACTGGCAAATTCCGATAAGCGATTTAAATTCGTAGAGCCGAGTCCGCGTTTTGGCGTGTTTATAATTCGCAAGAGGTGTAAATCGTCGAGAGGATTAGCTATGACGTGCAGATAAGCCAAAATGTCTTTAATTTCCTTGCGGTCGTAGAACTTCAGCCCGCCGACTATGATATAGGGAATTTCTTCGTGCATAAATCGTTCTTCAAACAGGCGCGACTGAGCATTTGTGCGATAAAGCAGGGCGATTTCGTTATAAGAAAAATTTTCTTCCGTGACGAGCCGTTTAATCTCCTTTGCAACCTTAAAAGCCTCCAAAATATCAGTTTCAAAGTTCGCGAACTGAATTTTTTCGCCGATTTCGTTATTTGTCCAGAGATTTTTAGGTTTTCTATCGATATTATTCTTTATAACCGCATTTGCCGCCCGTAAAATCGTTTTGGTCGAGCGATAATTTTGTTCAAGGAAAATCACTCGCGCTTGAGGATAATCGCGCTCAAAATTCAAAATGTTACGCATATCCGCGCCGCGCCAGCCGTAAATGGATTGATCTGCGTCGCCGACCACACATAAATTTTTATACTTCGCCGCAAGCAAATTCGTCAAAGTATATTGCGCAACGTTCGTGTCTTGGTATTCGTCGACAGAAATATATTTAAAACGCTCCTGATATTTATCCAAAACCTCCGGAAAGGCGCGGAAAATCCTAACCGTAGTAAAAATTAAATCGTCGAAGTCAAGCGCGTTATTTTCCTGAAGTTTTTTCTGATAAAGTTCGTAAATCTGCGCGACGTTCGCCTCGTAAAAGTTGCCGCCGTAAGAAATTTTCTCCTTATACTTCGCTGGCGTTATCAGTTCATTCTTCAATTCGGAGATTTTATTCCAGACGCCGTCAAAATTTTTTTCGCCTAAGTTAAGCTCACTTACGCAACGTTTTATAAGAGTTCTTGAGTCTCCAGCGTCGAAAATCGCGAAATTGCTTGTGAATTCGCCCGTAATTTTAATTTCTCGGCGTAAAAGTCTCGCGCAGAATGAATGAAACGTACTAAGCACGACATTTTTCGCAGGCTCGCCTATTAATTTCTCGGCGCGACTTTTCATTTCGTTTGCCGCTTTGTTCGTGAAAGTTATCGCCAAAATATTAAACGGCGAAATTCCTTGCGCAATCAAATTTGCTATACGATAAGTTAAAACTCGCGTCTTGCCCGAACCTGCGCCCGCCATTATCAAAAGCGAACCGTCAAGGCATTCGACGGCTTTCCGCTGTTCGGGATTAAGATTTTTAAAAAAAAATTGCTCGTTCAAAAGAGCTTTCCCCCTTTCGACAAGCAATTATATTTTTATATCGAAAATTTTTCAAGCCGCAATATTGATAGAAAGATTGTAGTAATTCTAGTCCCTAGTCTCTAATTCCTAATACACCATGGCTCTCCGCTCATAAAGTCGCCGTCATTATAACAAGCCGCACGTGCCCGACAACCACCGCATTTACTCTTATATACACAGCCACCACAATTCCCGTTGTATTCAAGCGTCCGTAGCGTCTTCAAAATTTTATTCGACCGCCAAATTTCATCAAAAGGAGTTTCGCGAACGTCGCCAAGCTCCATATTAAGATAGGCGCAAGGTTGGACTTTGCCACGCGGACTGATTATGCAATAACTTAAACCCGCCAAACAACCGCGTTTAAATCGTGTCTTTACTCCGAGTTGGTCGGCGATTCTTATAAATTGCGGGGCGCACGTCGGCTTTAGTTCGATTGAAACCGTCTGTTGTTTGCGCATGATTCGCGTTAAAACATTTTCGTAACCTTCTGCTCGGAGAGATTCTTCTTCGATAGTCTTTGCTCTGCCCGTCGGAACTAGGAAGAAAAAATGATGCGCCTTTGCTCCGATTTGAACGGCGAAGTCAGTCAACGCCTCCAGTTCGTGTTGATTCCAATCCATAACCGTTGTATGAATTTGAAATGGTAAATTTTCAGCCGCGCAGTTTTTCATGCCGTCAACCGCGCCTTGCCACGCGCCCGCGAACGACCGAAATTTATCGTGCTTGTCGGCGTCGAGTGAGTCTAAAGATATACCCATGCCCTTTGCGCCCGCCGCTTTTAAATCTTTTGCCATTTGTCGAGTTATCAACGTGCCGTTTGTTCCGAAGACCGCCATTAATTTTAAGCGTGTCGCGTGCTCGACCAGTTCCAAAATGTCGGAGCGCATTAAAGGTTCGCCGCCCGAAAAAATCATTATCTTGAAACCTGCGCGGGCAATCTGATTTAAAAGCTCCTTTGCCTCTGCCGTCGAAAGTTCTTCGTCAGCCTTACAGCCTGCGTCGCGATAACAATGAGCACAATACATGTTACAAGCGTTCGTTGTATTCCATGAGACTATCAAATTAAATCCCTCCCGCGCAAATTATTCTGTCGCTGAAAAATATTTCCTGCCCGCTAAAAAACGAAAACCGCTAACGAAAAAAGCCGCCTAAACTCTCACAAGCTGGCGACTGTTCATTATTCTAACCTAAATTCGCCTTGCAGAAATGCAGGGCACATTTGTTTTACTGCTGATTAAATTATAGTTGACGCGGAAATTTTTATGACGAACGCTTAAATATAAGCTTCCTCGTCGGGAATTTTAGACCAATCGATACCGAAAATTTTCGTAAGCAATTCTTCTTCAGAATCGGCTTCAACGTCAGCGGCTTTGAAAGTAATCGGAATAAGCTCGCGATCTTCTTCTTCCTCTTCCGCTTCAGGCTTTTGAGCTTTTTCTTCGGCGGCTTTCTTTTCTTCGGCGCGTTTTTGCTTAGCCTCTTCGAGACGTGCGGCTTGATCCTTTGAAAGTTGTTCGAGTTGCGCGAAGAGTTTCATATTGCCTTCGTCGTCAATGGTAACGGAGAGCTGGGAGAATTGGACGCCTTCGCCCAAATCTTTTTCCGAAATGTTTTTGAGTACGTCGACAGCCTTGCCGACATTGCCCATAACTTTTTCCGCGTATTTGTCATCTTCCGCCATTTTTTCTAACTCGTCGGTGGTAAAGATAACGGAATATTCTTTGTCCGTGCCTGCAGTCTTAGCGGTGTCGAGATCGTCGGAGACGACAAGATTATAATCGCCATACTGCTTGCGGAGCTTTTCGAGATAACTCTGAGCTTTGGCGGAAAGTTTTTGTTCGTCGTCCTTTTGAGGATTATTCTGCGACTCCTCCAAAGCATTAATTCCGTCTGTCGAGATGTCAACGAGTGTATCAGCCGAGTAATTTGCGTAAGGATTTTGAGCGTCGGCAGTTTTGTTTTGATTCGCTAAGCTGTTGCCGAGCTGACTTGCCTTTTGATACTGCATGATATTATTCAAGCCGATTGTGTTTAACATAGTTTGTCCCTCCCTAACAAAGAGTCCATTCCTTTTTGTATGGGTTATTATAGCATAATTTCAGCGAAGTCAACAGTATAATTATCGTGATTTTTCTATGAATATTCTAAGGGAAGTAGAATTGACAATCGGCTTAGCAAAAATTAAAATGGCGTCGGAGGTGCTTAGGGCATGAAGTCTAAGAAAATTACAAAGATAATCTGCGCGACGGCATTAGCGGCGGCATTGGCGTTGAGCGGTTGCGGCGATTTGACGGGCTTGACGGGTGGCGGCGACGAATCCGCTGTCAGCGATGAAAATAAAAAGGTGGAGGAAAAATCGGTTGCGGTAACTCCGACGGCTAATGTTACGGAAGCGGCTCCGAATAAGCCAGAGAGCAATGGTAAAATTTCTGACGCGAGGAATACTCCTGCAGTTCGCGTTGCTCGGACGGTCGGCCCGGCGGTTGTCGGCATAACTAATAAAGCTGTAGCGCACGATATATTTAATCGGACGTTCGAGACGGAAGGCGTCGGCAGTGGCGTTATCTTCAGGAACGACGGCTACATAATCACGAACAATCACGTTATCGCGGGCGCGAAGGAGATTATCGTTTCGTTATCTGACGGCAACACGGTCAACGGGACTTTAATAGGTACGGACGAAATGACGGATATAGCTGTCGTTAAGGTTGACGCTAAGGATTTGCCCGTTGCGGAGCTTGGCGATTCTGATGAAGTTGTCGTAGGCGAACCCGCCATTGCGATTGGCAATCCTATGGGCTTGGAGTTTCAAGGCTCTGTGACGGTCGGCGTTATCAGCGCATTGAACAGGACGCTTGATTTAAACGACAGGCGCGTTAAACTTTTCCAGACGGACGCGGCGATAAGTCCCGGCAATTCGGGCGGCGCGTTGGTTAATGCTGACGGCGAAGTTATCGGGATAAACAGCGCGAAACTTGCTACGACGGGCGTTGAAGGCATGGGTTTTGCTATTCCGATTAACACAGTCAAGGCGATTGTTAAAGAGCTTATGGATAAAGGCTACGTGGCGCGTCCTTATCTCGGCGTGACGATTTTCGACAAACCGACGGCGGCTCGCTACGGTTATCAACTGTCTATTGAAAAGGGCGTTTATGTCTTCCAAGTCGGTATTGATTCGCCCGCTGGTCGCGCAGGTTTCCAACGCGGCGATATAATTCTTACCATTGACGGCAAGGAAGTCAATTCAGTAACGGACGTTCGCAATGCGGTTGCGGCGCATAAGGTCGGCGACAAAATTAAAGTTCGTTTCGACCGCGACGGCAGAGAAGAGACCGTCGAAGTTATTTTAGAAGAAATGCCTCAGCCGTCTAATCAATGAAGATAAATTTAATAGTTGTCGGCAAGCTTAAGGAAAAATTTTTGACGGACGGCGTCGCGGAATATTTGAAACGGCTAAAGAAATTTGCAACGCTTGAAGTCCGCGAAATCCCAGAATGTCGCACGGTAGAAGAGGAAGGGCAGAGAATTTTATCGCTCGTCTCGCTGAATTCGTGGCTGTGCGTATTGGACGTTGCGGGCGAGGCGTTAAGTTCGGAAGACTTCGCAAAAAAAATCGCCGAGTTGAATTTGAACGGCATGAGCAATTTGACGTTCGCAATCGGCGGAGCATTCGGCTTGAGTGAAGAACTTCGACGGGCGGCGGCGTTCAGATTAAGCTTGTCAAAGATGACGTTTACTCATCAAATGACGCGGCTAGTTTTGGTCGAGCAAATTTATCGGGCATTTAAAATCAATCGCCATGAACCTTATCATTGGTGACGGCTTGCAAAATTTTTTCATACGTGTTATTTTCCTTCTTAACTTCGCAAGTATTGGAGGGAAAATTTTTTTATGGCGATTTTGAAGTTGAAACCTGCTTGCAAGAATTACGTATGGGGCGGGCGACGACTTATTGAAGAATACGGCATTGAAAGCGACGATAAAATCTGCGCGGAAGCTTGGACGTTATCAGCCCACCCCGACGGCTTATCGACGATTGAAGGTGGCGCGACTTTCGCTGAATACATAAAGATTAATGGCAAAGAAATTTTAGGCACGAATTGCCGACGCTTTGAAGATTTCCCAGTCCTTATAAAGTTTATCGACGCGAGAGAAACTCTTTCCGTACAAGTTCACCCGACCGACGATTACGCGCTGATTCATGAAGGGCAATTCGGCAAAAGCGAAATGTGGTATATCCTCGACGCCGCCGAAAATTCCATGTTGTATTGCGGCTTTAAGAAAAAAATTTCTAAGGACGAATTCATCGCCCGCATAAAAAATAATTCGCTCCTCGAAGTGATTAACTTCATACCTGCGCGGAAGGGCGACGTAATTTTTATACCCGCTGGAACGATTCATGCAATCGGCAAAGGAATTTTGCTTGCTGAAATTCAACGGAATTCAAACGTAACTTATCGCGTTTACGACTACGGCAGAAATCGCCCGCTCCACATTGACAAAGCTCTTGATGTGACAAATTTAAATCCGACTTTTAAGCGCGACGAAAATTATCCGCACCTTGCCGCCTGTGATTATTTTGTTGTCGACAAGCTCAATCTTGACGGAGAAATTTTATCGGAGGCTCGCGGTTTCATTGACGAGAAAACTTTTTTAAGCGTGCTAATTCTGGACGGCGCAGGGAAAATTTCTTGCAACGGCGACGAATTTATCTATCGTAAAGGTGATTCATTTTTCCTAACTGCGAATTCTGGAGAGTGGAAAATTTGCGGGCATTGCGACGCGCTTTTGACGACCGTGCCGAGTTATGAACAAAATTTTTAACGCTTATCAATTTGTCGGCGACTATTCAAAATTTTTTGATAGAATGATGACGAACGCGGACTTACCTGAGCGATTAGCATTGAAATTTCTTTGGGGGCTTGACGAGGCGGCGTATAAAAAATTTTTGGAGCAAGCATTTGCAGGCATACCTAAAAGTTTCAACGGACGACTTTTGGAAATTCCAGTTGGCACGGGCGTTTTATCGTTGCCTGTCTATAAAAATTTGAACGGCGCGGAAATTTATTGCGTCGATTATTCGGATAAAATGCTTGACGCGGCGAAGTCACGAGCCGAGCAAATGAATCTGCGCGGTGTAAAATTTATTCAAGGCGACGTGGGCAACTTGCCGTTCGCGGATAATTTCTTTGACTTAGTTTTATCGATTAATGGCTTTCACGTCTTCGCCGATAAAATTGCGGCATGGTCGGAGACGCAACGGGTTTTGAAGGACGACGGAATTTTTTGCGGCTGCATGTACGTTAAGGGCGAAAATACTCGGACGGATTTTTTTATTAAGAAATTTTGCGAGCCAAACGGATTTTTTTCTCCACCCTATGAAACGCTTAAGAGTTTGCAAGATTTTTTAAGCAAAAAATATTCCCGCGCAGAAGTTTCACATGTTAAATCGTTCGCGGGCTTTGTCTGCAGGAAATAAAAAAATTTGTCCGCTGTCCATTACGCCATAATCGAAAAAGAAATTGCGCCCGTCTATTGCAATGAAAAAAATTTATGCTATTATCAGCACGAATTATTTTTAACCTGTTAAGTTAAAATTTTCACTTCAAAATTCAGGAGGTTATTAAAATGGTCAACGGCAAGCCCCACATTGTAATCGTAGGCGGCGGCTTCGGCGGTATAAAACTTGGTCAGCTCTTTGCTAAAGAAAATGTCGAAGTTACGTTAATCGATCGCCATAATTTCCATTTGTTCCAACCTTTGCTCTATCAAGTTTCAACGTCGGTTTTGGAGACGGGAGAAATTGCCTATCCGATTCGCTCCTTCTTCCGCAATAATAAAAATGTCAATCTTTATATGGCGAAGGTTCAAGGCATCGACCAAGAACGCGACGTTGTCATTACAAATCACGGCGAAATTCACTACGATTATTTGGTTCTTGCGGCGGGCGCGACTACTAACTTTTTCGGGATGAAGAACGTCGAAAAATATTCGTTCGGCATGAAGACTTTGCAAGAGGCGGTTCACATTCGCAACCATGTCATTCACGAATTCGAGCGCGCCGAGAAACCTTATCGCACACCCGAAGACAGGAAAAAACGCATGACATTTGTTATCGTTGGCGGAGGCCCGACAGGCGTTGAGGAGGCGGGGGCGATTGCCGAACTTATTGCGATTCAGAAAAAGGAATTCCACCTGCTCGACTTCAACGACGTTAGCATAAAGTTGATTGAGGCGACGCCGCGACTTTTACCTATGCTCCCCGAAGATTTGCAACAACACACCGTTAAAGTTCTGCAGAAAAAAGGCGTCGAAGTTATGTTGAATACGCAGGTTGTAGACTATGACGGCGATATTCTGACTTTGAAAAACGGCGTTAAAATTCCGACGACGACGGTTATTTGGGCGGCGGGTGTTCGCGCAGTCGACATGATGAAAAATTGTGGTGCCGAGTGTGCTCGCGACGGTCGCATTTGGATTGAGGAAGATTTAATGGTTCGCGGCGCGGTTCATAAAAATGTTTTCGCTATCGGGGACTGTGCGGCGTTCATGCATGGCGATATGAAACGTCCTTTGCCGACGGTCGCGCCGGTTGCCACTCAACAGGCTAAAGTTGCGCATAAAAATATTATGAAACTCATTAAGGGCGACACCAACCTTGATAAATTCGTCTACAAAGATTTAGGCGCAATGGCAACAATCGGTAAGGGCGAGGCAGTCGTTGGCAGTCCGAAGATGACGGGCTTTATGGCGTGGTGCGCGTGGATGGTCGTTCACTTGATAAGGCTTGCAGGCTTTTATACGAACATGACGGTTGCCTTTAAATGGGCGTTGAACTTCTTGACGAGTGCGCGACTCGGTCGAATTGTAACGAACATAAGTTTAGATCCGAATAAATAATCATATATTTGCAAAGTAAAAACCGCCTCCGAAATGGGGCGGCAATTTTTTTGCGAATGATTTTATGCCTTAGATTTAGATTCCAATTTTATTTGAATAGCATTGAGCTTGACGCCGTGAGAGTAGATAACTTCGCCGTTTTTAGCCCAGTCAGTCCACGTGCCATCGAATTTATGGACGCGATAGAGAATATCTAATTCTTTTGCGCCCGCCTCGTCAAAGCGAATTCTGACGCCGTAAATCGATTTTGTTTTGCCAGTTATGCCCGCCTGCGCGGGAGACAAAACTTCCTCCGACCAGCCCTCTTTGTCGTTGTAGTAAACCGAGTAATAAACCTTGTGGCTTGGAAAATCTATTTTAATAGCCTGAATATCACGCTGTTCGTCGACGGGATTGCTAATTTGATCCTCGCTATTCCATGAACTCCAGCCTTTTTTGTGAACATGCGTTTGATAATTAAGCGTCGGTTGAAATGTATCAAAATAATTAGTCGATATATCATAAGCTGAGATTAAATCTTTACGCTGTTTGAGTTGCTCCATAAAATCTTGAAGAATCGGAGCGTAATAATCTTTAGTCTTAGAATTGACTTCAAGACCTTTGCCCATTGAATTTTTAACGTACTGCAGAAAAGCTTTTAAGTCCTCTTCTTCATAACCGCCCCATTTGTCGCCGAAAAATCTTTTCAACTGCTCGCTGACAATATAGAAGTGATCTCCACGCGTTATTCCACTGCTAAAAATCGATAGTGAAGAATCGATGTAACTTATGTTTAGATAATGAACTTGATTAAGTATCTCTTGATAATATGTAAATGTATTTTCAGCACGCGGAATAAAAATTGTTTCTGTGCTTTCACGGCAAAATAAGGAATTATGAGAACAGGAACCAATAAACGACGCAAAATTTTCACAGTTTACAAATAGATTGAGTTGCTCATCCAGTGTCAGCTTTTCTGGACGAATAATCTCGTAACCATTTGACTTAAAATATTCTGCAACACGCTCTTCACCCACTTGACCTCTCTTACCATGAAATAAATAAATTTTTTTGCTTGAAGTCGGAGTTCTGTTTTTCAATGCAAAATCTCTTACGTGGTCAATCGTCTCTCGATATTCATTGGTAAATCCTCTGACTTTACTGTGAGGTGAACTAAAAGAACCGTCGGGCAGAATAATCTTTTCAAACTGCGTCGGCTGAGTAATTTCTTGGAGTCTGTCAACATCAACTTCTAAAATTTCAAGCAACCGCCTAAAGTTTTTTTGAGATTCAAGATTTTGTTTACCCCATGAAACGTAAACTAACGGACAATTTTTAAATTCACTTTTAAAAATATCGCTTTTCAAAAACCATAGGCGACGAAGGTTATCAGTAAGGCAATGTCCCCATATGGGGTATAACAAGAAAAGATAAATAACGGTCTCAGCTCTGTACAAAATTGATTCTGGGGGGGGGGTATAGGCTCCGCCAACACCATAATGTACCGAACTGCTATCTATGTATTTTCCCACATTGTCAACGATGCCAACAAGACCAAAGTTCCACTTGCTGGGAGTGCGTAAATCTTTGTGCGGAAGAATCATTCCATTCTCGATGACTTGAAATCCCAATTTTTTATCAAGGAAATAATTCTTGTCGAAATTTGGTCTCGCGGCGTCGGGGTTGTACAGATAATCCAAATTGACCATAAGCAAAACTCCTTTATTTCAAGCTTAAATAATTGTCTAGCCAAGCGGCAACCGTTTCGCCGATTAATTTCTTGCCGTCGGCGTCGGGGTGCAAGCCGTCTACTGATAAATTCTCCATTAAATTTCCGTCGGCGTCAGTCAGTTTCTCGTTCACGTCGATAAAATATTCCTGCGCCTTAATCCAGTTGCAAATAAATTTCTGGTGCTCCTGCCAATCGTCAGGCGGCATGTCAATAAAATTAATCTTCCGAATCTGCGCGGGATTTATCGGCGTCGGCGTCAAGAACACTGGTTTAATCCCGTTGAAATGACATTTATTTTTAATCGCAACTAAATTTTCTACCGACTCCCAGCCCAAAATTTTTGCGCGATAATCATTGACGCCCGCCATTATAAACAACACTTCAGGGCGAAATGGTAAAACGTCATTGTCAAAACGCTCCAAAATCTCCGCCGTCGTGTCGCCGCTCCTGCCCAAATTCTTAACGGGAATCGCGCAGTAAGTCTCCCAATTATAAAGAACTGTCGAAGGCGGAACCGAAATTGAGCCGCCGCCATGCGTTATGCTGTCGCCCAACGCGCAAAATCTTATCTGGTGCTTGACTTCAAAGCTGCTTGATTCGCTTTTCTCCGACCAATTTGTCAGCGGCTCATCATCGTTCGTCAATGCCCGAACGCGCCAAAAATATTCGCCCTCGTCTAAAACAGGAGTCTTATCATAAAAATCAAAGTTGTCGTCCTGCGGATTCGAGTCCGTAAAATATCGGCGGATAATCTTGCCGTCCTTTATAAGTTCAATTTCATAATGATCCGCGCTGTTCATAGGTATCCACGAATACACGGGATAAATTGGCGGATAAGCCATTTTATCAAATTCGGTCGTCGTGCGGAGGCTCGTCGGGTTAGTGTCAATCTCGCGAATCGGAATTTTATTTTCAAGTAAAATGCCGTCCAGCGACAACGCATTAACTTGGAACTTCGCGCCTATATCGCTAACGGGAATTTCAATTCCGTTGGTGTAGGCAATGAGCGTTGCGCCTTCGATAAGAATTTCATACTTGACGGCGTTCGGAACATTGTCCCAGTAAAGCCGCAAAATATTTTCCTCGCGCTGAGCAACTGCCGCCTTATCTTCCTGAGCGGGATTTTCAGTAACGTCTTCAAAATTCTGAACTTGATTAATCGTGGCGGCTTGCGCATTTTTATTTTGCGTTAGATGATTGCGCGGAATGCTAGCGTCGATTTCGTTTTGATTGTCCGAATGCTTGACGAATTCGATAAAGCCGAGATTAGAAATACAAAGAATAATTGCCAAAGCTATGGGCACAACTTTTAACATTGCAATTCCTCCCAGCGCGTATAAAGTTCGTCAATTTCTTTGAGTTTCTCGACGTGCGCCGCCGCCAATTCCGTCAATTTATCGGGAGCGGTCGCGCCGTTTATCTCGTGTTCAATCATTTTTAGTTCCATTTCCGCCATTTTTATTTGCGCCTCGATTTTATCTATCGCCAGCTCGTTGACAGCTTTAAGCTTTGAGCTTTGAGCTTTCAGTTTTACGGTTGCCCGCGCAGATTTTTCATTCCTAGTTCCCAGTTCCTCGTTCCTAGTTCCCAATTCTATTGTCCGCGTCGTTACTTTGTCAAGTAAATATCGGTCGTGCGTGACGATTAGAATT
This sequence comes from Selenomonadaceae bacterium, assembly GCA_017549815.1. Taxonomy (GTDB): domain Bacteria; phylum Bacillota; class Negativicutes; order Selenomonadales; family Selenomonadaceae; genus Quinella. The sequence goes on along the minus strand of JAFYNH010000074.1, from coordinate 94,379 downwards.
GTGCCGTCAAAGTTTTGTAACGCCGTTTCGATTGCCTCCCGCGCAGGTAAGTCTAAATGATTCGTTGGCTCGTCGAGGATTAGGAAGTTTGCGCCTGTAATGATTAATTTCGTCAAGGCAACGCGAGTTTTTTCGCCGCCCGATAAATCTTTAATCGGCTTTTCGACAATCTGCGCGAATAAATTCAATCTTGCCAGCTCCGAACGCGATTGTCCTTCCGTCAATCCGAATTCGTAATTCAATTCCTCAAGCGGCGTGCGTTCGTCGTTAAGTTCTTCGTGCCCTTGCGATAAGTAGCCGATTTTAACGCGGTTGCCGATTTTAATTTCTCCGCCGTCAGCTTTAAGTTCGCCGACGATAATTTTTAGCAGTGTTGATTTGCCGACGCCGTTCCGACCGATAAGCCCGACCTTTTCGCCCTTGAAAATCTCCGCGCTGAAATTTTTTATAACGGTCTTGAAAGAAATATTTTCCAGAATCAAAACACGATTGGCAGATTCGGCGGCGTCTCCAAGTTTAATAGCGGCGGTTTCATCGGACGGCGGCTTTTCTAAGCGTTCCATTCTGTCCAACATATTTTGCCGACTGCGGGCGCGTTTGGCTGTCGACGCCCGAACTTTATTCCGTTTGACGAAATCCTCAAGCTTGGCGATTTCAATTTGCTGTTTTTCATAGGCTTTAAGCTCCGACTCGCGCCGCTCCCTTTTGAGACGAATAAATTTTTCATAGTTGCCGGGATAAAGAATGGCGCGGCAATTTTCCATATCCAAAATTTTTTCAACGCAATTCTGAAGAAAATGGCGGTCGTGCGTAACGGCGATAACCGTCCAGCGATAATTTTTAACGAAGTCCTCCAAAAATTCTATCGCGTAAATGTCAAGGTGATTCGTTGGCTCGTCCAAAATTAAAATGCGCGGTTCATTTATCAAAGCTTTCGCTAGTGAAATTTTAGCCGACTCGCCGCCGCTGAAGTGATTCGGATTCTTTTCAAACTCCGCCTCCGTAAAGCCCAAGCCGAATAAAATTTTTCGCGCCATAAATTTTTCTGCGCCTTCGACAGTCAACAATTCATTAAGGAGCGTTGCCGCCGTAAAATGCGGAGTCTGTTCGACAAAGCCAATATCCTCTGCGCGAAGTCCGCCGATTGTGCCTTCGTCAAAATGTTCCGCGCCCATCATGATTTTTAAAAGCGTCGATTTACCCGCGCCGTTCTTGCCGACTATGCCGAGCTTTTCGCCCTCCGCGATTTTAAAGCTCACGTCTTGGAAGATTAGTCGTTCGCCGTAATATTTTTTTACGTTTTCAAGTTGAATCATTTGCCCGCCTCTGAAATTTTTCTGTCATTCTACGCTAAAAATTTTTCAATGGCAAGTTCAATCTGATTGATATTACATTACGCCCCTGAAGTAGTGCCCGCGAGTGAAATTTTCAATCTCCGAGCCGCCGAATTTGTAAGCGTGAACAATCTGCGCGGTCTCCTGCAAAGTCAAAGCGCGACAATCAACGCGAATACGCGCCACGCCGTCAAAATCTGCGCGGTGTTCAATCATGGAAAGAGTTTTGGCGTTAAGAATATGCATACGACAAAATTGGTCGGTGACGACGGGGAAAAGTTCATCTTTACGATCGCGCAGATAAAATTTATTCGTCCTGCAAACGTGCGGGCAATTTTTTTTATCCAAATCGCCGAGAAAACTTCCAAGCACGCAATAAGCCGAAATCATGAGTTCCTGCCGCCCGTGAACAATACATTCGACGGGCAAAGGAGATTTTTTGGCGAGATTTTTAACTTGAGTCAGATTCAATTCGGGCGATAGAGTAACGCCTTCGACGCCGAGATTTTTAAGGAAATTAATCGTCGCAACGTTGAAGACGGGCAAAGAAAAATCTGTACGAATCGGAACGGTTGAAATTTTTTTGGCAAGGCTGAATGTGGCGAGGTTGTGAATATAAATCGCGTCGACTTCGGCGGATAAAATTTTTTCAAGGGCGGCGATTTCATTTTCACGAACAAGGCGCGGCGTTGCAAGATAAATTTTCTTCCCGCGCAGATGAACCAAATCAACAATTTCATTACGCATTACGCATTGCGCATTTCTAATTGCATTAAAAGTTTCTCCGCCGAAAAGAATTTCATCGGCTCCCGCGTCAAGAGCGGCTTTTAATTTCTCTACCGTGTCAACATGAGCGACGAGTTTAGGGGATAGGGAATAGGGGATAGGGGATAGGGGTTTGTCGTCAATGGGAACAATAATTTTTTCACGTTCAAATTTCTTAAGACGAAGACTTTCCAATTGCTCGACGACGCGACGGCGAACTTCGTTAAGCTCGCTAATCGGTATCATTAAATTTTCGTCAAGCTCGGCTGAAATTTTTTCAAGTGCGAAAATCGAATTGCCCAAACGTCCGATTTGATTTTTGAGAGTGTCCAAAGTCAGCGGACGATTTTTAGCAGTCTCGGCAATAAAATTTGTCTGCGCGGTTGCCGAATTACCGTCCGAATCTGTCAGCGTCAAAGTCATCGGCTCGCCCATTTTAACTTTAACTTCAGCTGTTACGGAAATCCTCCGAACAGGTGCGCCCGTAAAATATTTCCGCGCTTCGGCAGTCAATTCCGCGTCGAAAATTTTAAAAGCCCTGTCATGAACGCGAACGCCCTTTGTATTCGGAAGTTTAATCGTGCATAAATCGCCGCGCAGTTCAAAATCCTCAACCGTGAACGTCACGCGCCCGCCGACTTTTACCCAAATTTCAACTTGGTCGCCAGCAGAAATTTTTTCGGAAAGTTTCAAAGTAATTTTATCGCGCTCGACTTCGACGACTCGCCCGATTAATACGCCGCGATTATTCGGCTTCATGTCGCTGATTAAATTTTTACCGGGATTTTTTTCAAGATAAGCCGTCGTGAAATCGCGATTAAAAATCTGCGCGAGTTTGCGATTATCTTCGGGCGTCGAAAATTTTTTATCCAAAACGTCACGATAAACTTTAACGACCGTCGCAACATATTCGGGACGTTTCATGCGCCCTTCGATTTTTAAACTGGTGACACCCGTCTCAATCAGTTGCGGCAACAAGTCAAGTGTATTTAAATCTTTCGGGCTGAGTAAATATTTCCCCGCATTATTCAAAAGATTTTTGCCGTGTTCGTCAACCAATTCATAAGGCAGGCGGCAAGGTTGCGCACAACGCCCGCGATTGCCACTGCGCCCGCCGATTAACGAACTCATCAAGCATTGCCCCGACCAACATACACATAACGCCCCGTGTATAAAAATTTCAGTTTCAATCGGCGACTCGCTACAGATTTTTTTTATCTCGTCCAAAGTCAGTTCGCGGCTGAGGACTGCGCGGGCAAATCCCAATTCGGCAAGCATTTTAACTCCTTCCGAATTATGAATTGTCATTTGCGTTGAGGCATGTAAAGGAATTTCGGGCGCAAATTTTTTAGCCAATGATGCCGCGCCTAAATCTTGTACCAATAAGGCGTCAACATTCGCCCGCCGTAAAAATTTCAAGTACTCGGCGAACTCGTCAAGCTCCTCGTCAGCAATTATCGTATTAACCGTGACATGAACCGCCACCCCGCGCAGATGTGCAAACTCGACGGCTTTTAACATTTGCTCGCCCGCAAAATTTTCTGCATAAGCTCGCGCTCCAAATTTCTCGCCCGCTAAATAAACGGCATCTGCTCCCGCTTCGACAGCCGCCCTTAATGCCTCAAAACTGCCCGCTGGTGCTAATAATTCTATCAACGTTAAAACCTCCTTTGTAACTTGTTAAAGTCTAAAAATTTTGTAGATAAGCGGCAGGATTAATCGCACGCTTGAAGAATTCTTGCATAAATTTAAGGTGTTCATTTAAATACGGGAGGGCTTTCAATGGCGAAAAAGTATTACAGCACAAAAATCGTGGGCGTCGGCGGTGAGGTTGCTAAATTCACCAGCCTCGTCAAAATGCTCGTTATCTTCGATGATTCGATGGTTCTGCCCGAATTGCGCGACTTCTCAGTCCTGCACAGCGGCAATAAACTCACCGACATCATCAAACCCGGCGACTACCTTCAAATCGCGGATAATAAATTCAAAATCCTGCGCGTCGGCAACGAAGTCAACAACAACATTCGCAGTCTCGGTCATATCGTAATCAAATTCAACAACGACAAAGAGGAATTGCTCGAAGGTAGTTTGCACGTCGAGGATAAACCCATTCCGAAAATTCGTATCGGCGACGAAATTGCGATTTATGAGGCGAGTGCGTCCGTTCTTGCTGGTAAAACTGCGGCAGTTGTAGGCGACGACAAGACCTTGTGCGCGGCGATTGCTGTGATTCTCAATGACAATGGCGCAAAGATTGTTGACGGCGACGCTGCTGCTGACATCATCGTCAATATCCCTTAATTTCTTTCAGCTGTCATAAAAATCCTTTCGACTGTCGGTCGCAATCACGGGCGGCAGTCTTTTTTTTAGGAACTAGGATTTAGGAACTAGTTTTTACTGGTTCCTACCAGTTCCTAATAACTAATTCCTAATAACTATCAAAGGAGCGATTAAAAATTAAAGAGTCTACGACTAAAAAAATCGACGAACTCATTAAACGTTACCCCGCGTTGGAAGTTTGTCATTCAAGTTTATTTCTGACCGTCGAAAAAGTCTGCGAGTGCTTTCGTAACGGCAGAAAATTAATAATTTGCGGAAATGGCGGCTCTGCGGCGGACGCTATGCACATTGTCGGCGAACTTATGAAAAGTTTTCTCCTACCGCGCAAGATTGAGGAGTTTAATCCCGAATTCGTTAAGCGAGCACAGGAACTTTTCCCTGCCGATGTGGAATTTTTCAAGGCAAATCTTCAAAGCGCATTGCCCGCCGTGTCTTTGGTCGGCGAAACGTCGTTAATTACCGCTTTTGCCAATGATGTATCGCCTAATTTAGTTTTCGCGCAACAACTTTTCGGGATTGGGCGGCGCGGCGACGTTTTCTTAGCTATCTCGACTTCGGGCAACTCCGATAACGTCTTATTCGCCGTTGAAGTCGCCAAAATCATGGGAATAACGGTTATTGCTATGACGGGACGGCGCGGCGGCAGACTTCGCCACTTATCCGATATTTCTATCTGCGTTCCTGCCGATTCTTCCTACACAATCCAAGAATTTCATTTGCCGATTTATCATATGCTTTGCATTGCCGCCGAAAATGAATTTTTTGGAAGTGATTGACTTGCACGAGGCAACTTTAGCGGAAAATATCTTAGAAATTGCGTTTGAGACGGCTGAAAAGTGCCGCGCAGAAAAAATTTTGGCAATCGGATTGACTTTAGGGGAAATGTCGGGCGTTGAAGTTGAATCTTTGACTTTATCTTTTGACGTACTCAAAAAAAATACGCCTGCCGACGGTGCGGAGTTGAAAATTAAGCGCGTCCCGATTATGGCGACGTGTAATAAGTGCGGGAAAAATTTTCGGCTTGAGAATTATAATTTTTTTTGTCCAGAGTGCGACGGAATTTTAATTCTGCAGAGCGGGCGCGAACTTTTGGTTGAATTCGTAGATTGTGAGTAGGGGTTTTCAACTTTTCTTTTGCTACGCCCAAAAGAAAAGTTTGCAAAAGAAAAGGGCGATAAACCGGCAAAGAAACATCCATGTTTCTATTGCCGGCGGCGCACGTCCATGTGCGCCGGGTTTCAACTACCCGCTGTGTTTAGATGATGATTAAATGTGGAGGTTTTGATTTGGAAATAAAATTGATGAGAAATATTTTGGGCGCGAATGATGAGATTGCCGCGCAGAATCGGAAAATGTTTTCGGAGCGCGGAGTTATCGTAATGAATTTAATGGGCTCTCCAGGTTCGGGCAAGACGACTTTGCTTGAAAAAACATTGGCGCGACTCGCCGATAAAATTAAAATCGCGGTGATTGAGGGCGACTTATTCACAGCTAAAGACGCCGAGCGTATCGATAAACAGGGTGTCAAAGTGATTCAGATTAACACGGCGGGCGGCTGTCATCTTGACGCGCCGATGATTCAAAAGGCTTGCGCATCCTTGAATCTTTCCGAGATTGATTTATTAATCGTCGAGAACGTCGGCAATTTAGTTTGTCCTGCCGAGTTTGACATTGGCGAAAATTTTAAGGCGGTCGTGTTATCGATAACGGAAGGCGACGACAAACCTTTAAAGTATCCGCTGATTTTCAAGGAGTCGGAAGTTGTTTTGCTAAATAAAATTGACTTGTTGCCGTTCACGAATTTTGATTTGCAATCTGCGCGGGAAGACTTGACGACTTTACACCCGACGATAAAAATTTTTGAAACGTCCTGCACAAAAGAGACGGGACTTGATGATTGGTGCGCGTGGCTGTTAAAAAAAGTGGAGGCGCGTTAATGGAAAGTTTATTCACGTCTGAAAATACGGTTTTGGGAATCGGCAATATAATTTTGAGTGATGAGGGCTTCGGTGTTCGTGTCGTTGAGTATCTGGAGAAAAATTTTACTTTTCCCGACAACGTTAATCTGATTGACGGCGGAACGCTCGGAGTTGAACTTACTCACTTTATCACGGGAACGAAACGGCTTTTAATTATTGATTCGATAAACGGCGGAGCTGAGGCGGGCGCAATATTTCATCTGCGCGGCGACGAGATTAAAAAACATTTTGCGCAAAAAATTTCCGCTCATGAAGTCGGAATTCAAGACGTATTGACGATGTTGGAGCTGTCGGGAAGAAAAATTCCGCACGTTGAATTAATCGGAGCGCAACCGTTCAGCTTGGAGGCGGGCACGGAATTAACTCCGCCAATGCAAAAACTTTTGCCCGTCTTCGCCGATAAAGCCGTAGAAATTTTAAAATCATGGGGATTGGAGATTGAGAAATGATAATTTTTCCTGCGATAGACCTGCGCGGCGGCAAATGCGTTCGCTTGATTCAGGGCGATTTCGATAAAGAAACGGTTTACTCGGACGACCCGCAAGCTACTGCTCTTAAATGGCAAAATCTCGGCGCAAAATTCCTGCACGTTGTAGATTTAGATGGTGCCCGCGCAGGTTCGCCGCAAAATCTGTCCGCTATTAAAAGCATTTTGAACGCCGTTAAAATTCCGATTGAAGTAGGCGGCGGCATTCGCACAATCGACGATATGGAAAAACTTTTATCGCTTGGAGTTCGTCGCGTGATTTTGGGCAGTGTTGCCGTAGAAAATATTTCGCTGGTCGAAGAGGCGGTTAAAAAGTTCGGAGATAAAATTGTCGTCGGGATTGACGCTCGTAACGGCTTTGTGGCGGTTCACGGCTGGGAAAAGTCAAGCGCGGTTAAAGTCGGCGAGCTTGCAAAGAAAATTGTTGCGGCGGGCGTCGAGACGATTATTTATACCGATATTTCAAAGGACGGCATGTTGAGCGGCGTCAACGCTGAAATTTTTACCAAGCTTGCCGAAGAATCGGGGGCGCAGATTGTGGCGTCGGGCGGCGTGAAATCGATTGAAGACATTCGCGCTTTGAAGGCGGCAAAAGTTGCGGGCGTGATTGTCGGCAAGGCGATTTATACAGGCTCTCTTGATTTAAAATCGGCGATTGAGATTGCGGAGGATTAACTTTGCAAGAAAATTTGTTTCCGGAGCTTGACGATTGCAAGAAAGATATTCAACTTACCATTCCGGAGATTAAAAATTTAGGTCTCGTCCGAAGCGAGGAAAATTTACAAACATTGCTCAAACTCTATGATAAAATTGATGACATTGACTTAAAACGCGAGGTTGTTTCTTCGATTGGCAGGCAAAAAAACGATAAGATTATTTTCGACTTCATAAAAAGTCACGTTTATAACTGCGGTTTTATGGATATTGTCTATCAGATGTACAGGACTTGCCTCTACAAAGGCAGGACAAATGCGGCGTTTAAAGAATTGGGCGTGGAACTAAAAGAGTATTTTAATAATGAAGTCCTAGATAAAATGTATGATTATTTCAGCTATAAACAATCGCATACAGGCAAAAAAAATCGCGTCATAAAATATCAAAATCCGATTCTGTTGCGTGGAAACAATGTTGAGACTCTGAATAAAATTGACGAAAATTCTGTTCAGCTGATATTTACCTCGCCGCCCTATTACAATGCAAAAATTTATTCAAATTATCATTCGTACAAAGATTATCTGAAAGATATGTTTCAATCTCTCAAGGCTTGTCACAGAGTTTTGGAGGACGGGAGATTTATAATCGTCAACGTTTCGCCCGTAATTTCCAAAAGAGCTGGCAGAGAGTTTGAAAGTATTCGCTACCCGATTCATTTTGATTTTCATAACTTGCTGACTTGCGCGGGATTTTATTTTGTAGACGAAATTCAATGGATAAAGCCGGAGTCTTCGGTAAAAAATCGCAACGGCGGCTATCAGCAAACTCGAATGCCTTTGAGCTATAAGCCGAATTGCATTAACGAAAGCATAATGGTTTACAGAAAAAATGCGCCGTTCTTGCTGGATAAAAATATCGCAATGTATGACAAAAGCTTTGCCTGTGACGAAAAATTTGATTCCTCAAGTTGCTGGTACATTGCTCCGACCGCAAATAAAAATCACCCTGCAGTTTTTCCAAAAGAATTGTGCAGGAGGATTTTGAAATACTATTCGTTTCGCGGCGATGTCGTTTTGGATCCGTTTGCAGGTTCTGGAACTTTCGGCGAAGTAGCCATTGAGATGAAACGAACTCCGATTTTGTGCGAGCAAAATGAATTTTATTGCGACTTGATAAATGAGGACAATATCTATGTTCAGCTTTGAAGGTAAGATTATCGATGTAACGGTAAAAAAAAATTGATTGTGAGGCGATTTAATGCTTACGAAAAGAATAATTCCCTGCCTTGACGTGAAGGCGGGACGTGTCGTTAAGGGCACAAATTTTGTCGGACTGCGCGACGCGGGAGACCCGGTTGAGCTTGCCAAACGCTACGACTTGGAACGCGCCGATGAATTGGTTTTTCTGGATATAACGGCGTCTCACGAAGGGCGCGGCACTATGGTTGAAGTCGCCAAAAGTTGTGCGGCGCAAGTTTTTATTCCGTTCACGGTCGGCGGCGGCATTCGGACAGTTGAAGATATGCGCGTTATGTTGTCGGCGGGCGCGGATAAAATTTCCGTCAACAGCGCGGCAGTCAAAAATCCTCAACTCATCTCCGAAGGCGCAAAAAAATTCGGCAGTCAATGCATAGTGCTTGCTGTCGACGCCAAACGCCGCGATGATAACGGCTGGGAGATTTACGTTAATGGCGGGCGCACTCCGACGGGGCTTGATTGCCTTGAGTGGATAAAAAAAGCCGTCGCGCTCGGAGCTGGCGAAATTCTCTTAACCAGCATGGACGCCGACGGCACTAAGGACGGCTACGATATTGAACTTACTCGCGCAGTTAGTGAAGAAGTTAATGTTCCCGTGATTGCGTCGGGTGGTGCGGGCGAACTTCATCATTTCTACGACGTTCTTGTTGACGGTAAGGCAGACGCGGTTTTGGCGGCATCGGTTTTTCATTACGGAAAATATACTATCCGTCAAGTTAAAGAGTATCTTCAAAGTCGCGGCGTCGAAGTCAGATTTTAATAAAAAAAAAGTCGCCCTCCAATTTCGGACGGCGGCTATTTTTTTGTAATTGACGACAAGAAAGACTCGATTTTGTCAACGGTTACGACTGCAAAAAATTATGTCTGTCTATGAAGTCAAGGATTTCTCTAATCATTTGCTCATTACGTTTGATAATGTCCGTTTCGGTGAATTCGCTTTTTGTTTCCGCCAAATGCTTAAGCTCCAAATTCATCGTACCTTGTTGAAATTTGCCCTTCTTTTCAAAGCCAATGTAAACTTTCCGCTTGTCTTCAAAACGATAACTTGCGGCATTGACGTTTTTGCCGTGTTCGAGGAGTGCCAAATTGCCGAGTAATTCTAAACTGTTTTTATTAACAAGACTCTCGAAACTTCCTGCCAAATTTTTTGGGAAAATATGCTCCACGTCGAATTTCTGCTCAATCGGCGGGATTATTTGATTTCCATCGCGAAATGTCCACCAATTCAAAACGAGCGATTTCATGAGAGATTTTTGTCTCTTGACGCCAAACATTTGCATTTCCGACCGGATAGCTTCAGCCGAGAATGTATAAGCTTTAAGCCCTTTAGTGACGGAATTTTTTAAATTTGCGAGTGTTCGGAAAGCAAATCCTCTTAAAGCATGTGTTGTAGTACATGTAATTGAGTGCGCAAGTAAAAAGGCGAGCAATCTCTCCAAGAACTTGACAAAATTTTTATCATCAAGATTATTTTTTTCGTCTCGCCCGTTAAAAAAGTAGTGCGAAAGAATCAACCATATAAAAGAATTTTTGGCGCGGAATAAAATATGCGAATACCTTATTATTTCACGCGAAAAGCGCAACGGATTTTGATTGAGTAAGTCATCGAAGAAATCCAACAGCGCAAATAAATCGTTAAGCGTTTCTTTCCTACGCAGAATTTCATAATTATTCAGCTCGTAAATGCGGCGAAGTTTTTTAGTAGACTTATCGCAACTCTTATATGAATAGCAGGTAAACAGGAATTCGAGAGGATTGACGTTAAGCCCGTGTTCTTTGTCGAAAGTTTTGATGGCGCGATTTTCCAGTTCCTTCCATACGCGAATAAAATTTTCGCCCGAAGAACTGTTTTCCGCATTGTAAAATTTATACATGACTGCCTTGAAAATATCGGTGTCGGAAAGCGGCAGTCCGCGATCGTTGAGCGTAGAAAACATTTGCAGAGCAAAATCTTGCGATTCGGCGCGAATCCTCGTAAGAAAACATTTATCCAAAATCCGTGCAGGTAAATATTGAAACTTTTCTGCGCCCATTTCATTTTTCAGATTCTCAATCTCTTCTTGAAAAAAATTGTAGTTATTAGCGTATTTACTCTTGAAGTTTTTATCTGTCGAGCCTGTTAAGAGAATTTTCTTAAGTTCTTCATTGGCATTTTCGCGAATAACTTCGGAAGTAATTTTCAACGACGACTTGACCAATTCGCCAAGTTCATCAGTTTTCCAAATACATTCGCCGAGCTTATCAATTATTTTTGGCGATTTCCCTTCGTCGTCGCCTCCAAAAGCTTTATAAAACGCCCGCATTAAAAGAAGTAAAGTAGTAAGTCGTTGTTGCCCGTCAATAACCTCATCTTGATTGCGGTCGTTGCAAAAAGTGACAATCACGCCAAGAAAATATTCGTCCCTTTCCTTATCAAAAGCGTTGGCGTTGCCGTTCGGAAAAGCAAAGTCACAAAAATCATTCCAAAGCGTTTGACATTCGTCCTCCGTCCAAGAATACGAACGCTGATAATCGGGAATCAGAAAATCAGTCTTGGTATCGGCAAAAATTTCGTTAATAGTTCGCGTTTCAGTCTGAATGTTTTTCATATAAAATTTCTCCTCTATACAAAATTTGGGTTGATAGCCCTCAATATTCTTTTCGATTTAAATTCTTCCTGCCAAAAAATTTTTCTTGACGTATTGACTTTTTGTTGTTTTGAGTTTATCATTTGCCACGTAAAAAAGATTTCAACCTTTTAAGGAGTGATAGATCATGGCTAATGAAAAATATACGGCGAAAGCGCAACAATCTATGCAGGCGGCACAGCAAATCGCCGCAATGAAGTATCATCAAGAGTTTAACTCGTTGCATTTAATGCTTGCGCTGGCTAAAGAACCAGAAGGATTACTTTTGACGATATTCGGCGAGTGCCAAACGGATTTGCCAATGCTCAAGGTTAAACTCGAATCCGAATTGAATAAAATCCCGCAAGTCAAAGGGCAAGAACGGCTTTCAATGGGCGTAGATTTGGCAAGAGTCGTCGGCAAGGCTCGTGAATACGCCGCAAGCATGAAAGACGAATTCATCAGCACGGAACATTTACTTTTAGCCCTTGTGACCGACGGTAAAAAGGAACTTCAAGACATTTCAAAGGAATTTAACCTTACAAAGAGCAAAATCGACGCGGCAATAAAGAAAAATCGTAAACAGAACGTCACAAGCGAAAATCCCGAAGAAACTTATCAAAGCCTCGCTAAATTCGGCAGAGATTTAACTCAAATGGCTCGTGCAAGTAAACTCGACCCTGTTATCGGACGTGATGAAGAAATTCGGCGCACTATCGAAATTTTAAGCCGCAGAACGAAAAATAATCCAGTATTAATCGGCGAACCGGGCGTAGGCAAGACCGCCATTGTTGAAGGTTTGGCTCGCAGAATTGTTGCGGGCGACGTTCCCGAATCTTTGAAAAATAAAACGCTTTACGCGCTGGATATGGGATCGTTGATAGCGGGCGCGAAGTTCAGAGGCGAATTTGAAGAACGTCTTAAGGCTGTCCTTAACGAAATTACAAAGTCAGAAGGTCAAATACTGCTTTTTATCGACGAAGTTCATACGGTCGTAGGGGCTGGCAAGGCTGAAGGCGCAATGGACGCCGGCAACATTTTAAAACCCATGCTGGCTCGCGGCGAATTGCGTTGCATAGGCGCGACAACTTTAAATGAATATCGCAAGTACATTGAAAAGGATACTGCGCTTGAACGTCGTTTTCAGCCCGTTTTAGTCGGCGAACCTAGCGTTGAGGATACAATTACCATTCTGCGCGGAATAAAAGAACGCTACGAAGTTCATCACGGCGTAAGAATTCGCGACGCGGCACTGGTAAGCGCGGCAACTCTTTCAGATAGATATATTTCGGACAGATTTTTACCCGATAAAGCTATCGACCTTGTTGACGAGGCGGCGGCTAAACTTCGTACCGAAATTGAATCACTTCCTGCGCCGATTGACGAAACGCGCCGTAAAATTATGCAACTTGAGATTGAAGAACAGGCTTTGAAGAAAGAATCCGACGCCGCGTCTAATGATAAGCTTAAAAAAATCGGCGAAGAAATTTCTCAGCTTAAAGATAAGGAAAAAACTCTGCGCGATAAGTGGGAGGCTGAAAAGCAATCTATCCTGCGCGTCCGTGCCATTAAAAAGGAAATCGACGCCGTTAATAATGAGATTGAGGAGGCTCAACGCGCCTATAATCTTCAAAAAGCGTCGGAATTAAAGTATGGCAAGCTTCCTCAACTTCAAAATACGCTTAAAAAAGTTGAAGAAGAAATTGCCGCGCAGAAAGATTCGCGCCTTTTAAAAGAAGAAGTCGGCGAGGAAGACATAGCAAGGGTTGTAAGTCGTTGGACGGGAATTCCGCTTGCTAAAATGTTGACGGGCGAACGCGAAAAACTTTTACACCTTGAAGATACTTTGCATGAGCGCGTTGTCGGGCAGGACGAAGCTGTCAAGGTCGTTAGTGAGGCTATTCTTCGCGCCCGCGCAGGTATCAAAGACCCGAATCGCCCGATAGGTTCATTTATCTTTCTCGGACCGACGGGCGTTGGCAAAACGGAATTGGCTAAGGCTTTGGCGGAGGCTCTCTTTGACGACGAACGCAGTATTATTCGCGTCGATATGTCGGAATATATGGAAAAACATACTGTCGCAAGGTTAATCGGGGCGCCTCCCGGTTATGTCGGCTATGATGAAGGCGGGCAACTTACAGAGGCAGTTCGTCGCCGTCCTTACAGCGTAATTTTGCTTGACGAGATAGAAAAGGCTCACCGCGATATTTTCAACGTCCTTTTGCAAATTCTCGACGACGGACGCTTAACAGACGGCAAAGGGCGCGTCGTCAACTTTAAAAATACAATTGTAATTATGACGAGCAATTTGGGTTCGCAGGAAATTCTTCAACGCGCCAAAATCGGTTTCATAACCAAAAAGGATTTCGCCGAAGCCGAGAACATTATCAAGGAATTGCTCAAAAATCATTTCCGCCCCGAATTCCTCAACCGCATTGATGATATTGTCGTCTTCAAGTCGCTGGCTAAGGAGCAAGTCAAAGCTATTGCGGATATTTTGCTTAAGAATCTCAGCGAACGACTGGAAAAGCAGATAAATGTAAAACTGGAATGGACATCAGAGGCAGTCGAGGCACTTTCAACGCAAGGATTCGACGCGAATTTTGGAGCGCGACCGCTTAAGAGGCTTTTAACTCACACGGTCGAAACCGAACTTAGTAAGAAAATTATTTCGGGCGCGGTTAAAGATGGCGATACCGTCGAGATAAATTTTGACGGCAAGAACTTCGCCTTCAATTCCAAAGTTAAGCTCGAAAAATAAATCTTCTCCGATAAAATTTTAATCCCCGTCGAAAATGGCGGGAATTTTTTTATGACAAAAAAGTTTTAGCAAATACTTGATAATTTAGGAGGGGTATTAATTTTTGAAAAGCTAAGAACCTCTTCGGCGCATAGTCAGAGGGGTTTTTTCGTGGAAATTTTAATAAAATTTTTCTTGACAGTCCGTTTTTTTTTTTATAATGTTAACGCCTTTCTGGAGTATGAAGTATGATTTTCGATAAAAAATTTTTTGTAGAGGGTGTAACAAAATCCGTTTGGCGACGTATAAGGGACAGAAAGAAAAAACAGAGCCGCAAGGGACAAGCTGAATAGACAGCATAGCCGAATAAATTTCTATCCAAATCAAAGGAGACTGATAATATGGCAACACGCGAAGAAAAAATCAAGAACATCAATGCCGGACTCGAACTCATGAGCGATGAGGAACTCGATCAGGTCGCCGGCGGCACGTACAACAACACGGCAGCTGACACTCGCGCACTCCATGAAATGGGGTTTGACATCAAGTCCAGAAGCGCAGGAGATTGCTTCTGGATGCCGACCAACAACGAGGCTCAAAGTGACGTTGCTAAAATCTTCAGTAAGTATGGTATTAGCGTTGACCAATCTTGGGGTGCCGTTAGCAATAAGTACTATCGCAAAGGCAAAGAAATTTCTCGTCAGCAAGCATTCCAAGCTGTCGCTGACGCTGTTGGTAAACCCCTTCCCGAACTCGGTTACTAAGATTCGGTCTTAAACGCGGCGCACGGTCGCAATCAGTAAAAAAAATCCTTCGGCTAATGTCGGAGGGTTTTTGCTATTTAGCATTGAAAAATTTTTGTAGCGGTGTTAAAATCTTTAACTGCAAAAAATTTGAATGGAGAAAAATAAATGAGGCGGTATTGGAAGAAAAATTTTCTAAAAACTGGCGTCATATTGTCGACATTTTTTTTAATGCCTTCATGTTCGGCGGAAACCTTATCTTTGAATTTAGATGAGGCAGTAAGGCTTGCGCTAGAAAATAATCGTGCGATAGAACAGCGCGAAGAAGACAGAGAGGCGGCTCGTTGGAATTTATCGGCGATTCGTCGCAGTTCGGGCTTAAAATTCAGTTGGAGTGCATCATCAACGAGAATTGGCGGCAGAGCTTATCACGGCTTAAGAGAAAACCGCTATAGGCTTTATGGTTATCCAAAAGAGCTTTTAGCGGAGAACCATGTTAGCATCTTTGATTATCCTTTATATCAAAGCGAAAATCAAAATTCATTTTCCTTATCAATGCCTTTATACACGGGCGGTCAGCTTGAAAATCAGAGAAAATCAGCGCGTTATGGCTTGAATTCGGCGGATTTAAATTTAGAGGACACCAAACAGCAAGTTAAATTGCAGACCGCGCAGGCTTATTATCAGGCGTTGCAATATCGGGATAATATTTCGGTTCAGCAAGAGGCGATAAACCTTTTGAATGAACATTTGCGGACGGTTCAGATACAATTTGAAGTCGGGACGGTGGCAATGGCTGATGTTTTGGCTACGAACGTACAACTGGCGAACAGTCAGCAAAATTTGAATACGGCGCAAGGAAATTATGAAAATGCTTTAGCGGTATTGAATAACATAATGGGATTGCCGGCGGATACCGATTTAGTGATAGCTGACGATAAAAATTATTCAAGCTACGAATTGAGCGAGGCGGAATGTTTGAAATATGCGTTGGAACACCGCCCCGACGGAATTGCGGCGGCTTATGCGGTAAAACAGGCTGAGGCGTCGGTCGGCGCGAAAAAATCTGGCTTTCGCCCGAATGTTTCTGCAGTAGTTCAAGGTTCAATGTCTGGCGAGGGCGCGTTTAAAGCGGATCACAATAACGAGAGTTGGTCGGCAGGAATTCAATTAAGCTGGAATATTTTCGATAATAATGTCACGTCCGCGCAGGTTGAGGCGGCAAAAGCTCAGCAACGTAAAGCAGAATCGGTTGCGCGTCAGCAAATTGAACAAATACGGCTAGAAATTCGCGAGGCATACACAACCTTAAAAGTTGCAGAAAAAAATATCGCCGTGATGTTTAATGCGGCTAAACAGGCTGAAGAACAATATTTAATCGCGCAAGTCCGCTATGAAGAGGGCGTCGACACGAATTTAAACGTTATGAATGCACAGGAAAAGCTTGTTGAATCGAGAATGAATTATTATGCGGCGTTGTATGCTTTTCATATTAACAAGGCGAAGTTGGAAAAGGCAATGGGCGTTCCGATAGCGATTGACGCGAAAATTTATGCGTTTGAAGTGGAAAACGGCGCAATTTCTTCGGAGGCGTTAAAAAAATCTGCGCAAATGCCTTTAGAAATGTTTAACGCGGACGGAAAGCCTAAAAAACGTTCGGAAACGGATATAAAACCTGTCCGAGATACTGCGGAAGAATCTGTTGAGCCGTTCACGGAGGACGAGAGATGAAAAAATTTTATATAGTCGGACTTGTAGTTATTCTTATGGCTGCAGTCGGAATGATAGCATACGGAACTTATTTAAACGAGAGCGGCGAAAATCAGATAACAAAGCGCATGGAAGAACGAACAATCCCGTTGCAGGGCGAAAAAGCTAAATTTCGGAACTTAAGCCCAGTTTTTGTGCTTGACACGATAAATTTAAACTCGGAAGAAATGGCGGATGCTGTCGCGCTGATAGACGGTCGCATAGAAAACGCATTTGTAAAGAAAAATTCCAACGTCAGACGCGGCGAAGTTTTATTTTCGCTTATAAACGAGGACATTCCGATAAAAATTCAGCAAGCGGAAAGTTCCATAGCAAAAGCGGAGGCTCAATTACTTCAAGCGCGAAATTCTTTCCAGCGTTACGAACGATTAAAAGAAAAGAATGCTACTTCGCTTGAGAAATACGACGAGGCAAAGCTAAATTTTGAGGCGGCAGAGGCGAATTTACGCGAGACGCAAGCTATAAAGGAACAGTTATTAGTTCAAAACGCACGGCAAGAAGTAATCGCGCCGATAGACGGGGAAGTTTTAATTCTATATAAACAAATCGGGGCATATGTGACAGCTGGGACGCCGCTAGCACTCGTCGGAAATTTTAAAAGGTTGACATTTTCATTGCCCGGTGAAGACGCGGGCGCAAGACGTTTAAGAATTGGCGAGCGATTTGAATTGAACTTCAGGAACAGTAAAGTTTTCAAAAAGGCTTATGGCACCGATTATGGAGCTGGAAATTTGGGCAATGAGCAGATTTTTCCTGTTTATCTCAAGGAAATTATGCCCGATTTAAGCCAAGTAGCGGCAGTACGCAAATTTGTTTTTGAAGTCGATAACAGCGTCGGCATTTTGGAGCAACAAGCCTATAGCGACGTTGAATTGATAAAAATTACTCCGGACTATGTTCTGACGGTTCCACTTTCTGCTTTGAGTGATAATCGGCAATATGTTTTCGTTGAAACTGCGGAAAATACTCTTGAGCAACGGAAAGTTTCTGCTGGAGCTGACGACGGCAAGTATGTTGAAATTTTTACAGGCTTAAGCGAAGGCGAAATCGTTATAACTTCTTCGACAAAAGGTTTGGAAGAAAATACGAAAGTTACCGTGACATTGACGGAGGGCGAGACCAATGGAGGCAAATAAAAATCAAATTTTTAGCCAAGAGGCATTGGATAAATTACGTTCGCCCGAAAAATTGGATACAATGTTGCCAATAACGACGCCGATAACGTGGATGTCACTTGTTGCTATACTTGTTTTGCTGTTTTCGGTGGTTTTATGGTCGATATACGGCGCATTTACGGTAAAAGCTGACGGAATGGGATTAATCATGGATTCTGCGGGCGTTTTGAATATTACGCACGTTGCGAACGGCAAAATCGAAAAATTATACATAAAGGCGGGCACTCCGATAAGAAAAGGCGACTTAATCGCGAAAATGGGGCAAGCTGAACAATCGGCTGATACTCGCATGGCGCAATACGGAATGGATTTGGCGTCGAGCGACAGAGACGCAATGGGACGCGCTTATCAATATAATGCAAAAGAATATCAGCAAACTATTGCGGAAAATATTTACAGCGACTACGACGGGATTGTTGATGAGGTTATGATTGACGAAGGTTCAATGATTACAGCGGGAACGCCGATTTGCACGGTGCGAATCACTCAAGACCGCGATGAATTAATGGGGCTTTTATATATTCCGCTCGATAAAGGCAAGCGAGTTGAGCCGGGCATGTCGATACAGCTTGCTCCTAATGGCGTCGACGTTTCGCAAGCGGGCAGTTTACTCGGCGTAGTTCGGTCGGTTTCGCAATACCCGATGACGATTCAAGGTATTCAGCAACATTTAGGAAACGCGCAACTGGCACAATGGATAATTCAAGCGCAAAATTCTTCAGTTATGGAAGTTACGTTCGATTTGGTGAAAGACCCAGATTCGGAGTCGGGATATTTATGGACTTCGCATGTCGGGGAGCATAAACCGATAACGGCGGGCAGTTTTTGCACAGGTTCAATAATAATTGAGCGTAAGCCGCCGATTGAAAAAGTATTTTACAAGCTCAGTCAATGGCTCAGGAGTAGATGATTTACTAGGGACTGGGGACTAGGAGTTAGGAACTAGGGTTTTGCTGAAAGCTAAAAAAGGATTTCGTAATGAAAATAATCGATTCGATAAAAAATTTATTAGGAATGAAAACGTCGCGGGTAAAAGTGCCGACAATTTTACAAATGGAGGCGACCGAATGCGGCGCGGCGTCCTTATCAATGATTTTGGCGCATTATAATTTATGGTTGCCGCTTGAAAAACTCCGTCAGGAATGCGGCGTTAATCGCGACGGCTCCAAAGCAAGTTGTGTAATTCGGGCGGCGCGAAATCGCGGTTGTAATGCCAACGGCTATCGCTGGAAAGCGGACAGAATAAGGGAAGTAAATACGTTTCCGCTGATAATTCACTGGGAATTCAATCATTTTGTAGTTTTAGAGGGCATAAAGGGCGACACCGTTTATTTGAACGATCCCGCAATGGGGCGGCGAACGGTTAAATGGGACGAGTTCCGCACGTCTTACACAGGAGTTGCATTGCAAGTTGCCCCAAACGAAAATTTCAAGCCCGAAGGACATAGATATAACATTTTCAAAGCTGTCACGGAAAAATTGGCGCAGGATAAATGGGCTGTGCTTTTTATTTTACTTTTAAATCTCGGCATGATAATTCCGGGCTTAGCGTCGCCAGTTTTCAGCCAAATTTTCTTAGACGACATATTAACGCGCAAACACCCCGATTGGATGTTCAATTTTTGCCTTGCAATGACGGTATCATTTATCGTTTGCGGCGTCATGACGTGGTTGCAAGCGGTAATTTTGACGCGCTGGCAGAGAAAATTGACTTTAGCGGACTCGTCGAGCTTTTTTTGGCATTTATTACGGTTGCCAATGCAATTTTTTAATCAGCGTTATGCGGCGGAGGTTGCGAGTCGTGTCGGATTCAACGAATCAATCGCGGGCGTTTTATCGGGTCCTGCGGCGACGGCGGTTTTAAACTTATTGGTCGCGATTTTTTATCTGTTATTGCTCCTTCAATACAACGTGACTTTAACGATAATCGGCGTGTTCTTTTCTAGCATAGATATAATCATTTTCTTCGCGTTGCGGCGGCATTTAACGGATTTGAACATGAAAATCCAGCAGGACGCAGGAAAAGGCTACGGCGTGACGATGAACGGTCTAATGATGATTGAAACAATCAAAGCAAACGGCAACGAGGCTGATTTTTTTGCAAAATGGGCAGGTTATCGGGCAAAAGTTTTAACGGCGAGCCAAGACGCGGCGATTTGGCAGATGACGGCGACGATAATTCCGACACTTTTAGGCGGCATAAACGGCGCGTTGATAATGACGTTAGGCGGCTTTTCGATAATGGATGGCGCAATGACGGCAGGTATGTTTATGGCGTTCCAAAATTTAATGGGAAGTTTTCAAGCTCCCGTGAACGCGCTTTTAGGCTTAGGCTCGACGTTGCAATCAACGGAAATGCAAATGCAGAGGTTAAATGACGTTCGGAAGTATGAAATTGACGATTTAAACTGCGCGGACGAAGAAATTTCAAAGAATGTTGAGCGATTGAGCGGCGAATTGGAGCTTAAAAATATAAATTTTGGCTACAGTCCGCTTGAAAAGCCATTGCTGAATAATTTTTCTTTACACATTGAACCGGGTCATTGGGTAGCAGTCGTTGGCGCGAGCGGTTCTGGGAAATCGACGGTTGCTAAAGTCGTTACGGGCATTTATGAGGAATGGAGCGGCGAGGTTAAATTTGACGGGAAAATTCGGCGCGAAATCCCACGAGCGGCAATAGTCAATTCGGTTGCGGCGGTTGACCAAGATATTTTCCAAATTACGGGCACGATAACGGAAAATTTGACGCTGTTTGATTCGTCGATAGAAAAAAATGAAGTTATCCGCGCCGCGAAAGACGCTTGCATTCACGAAGACATTTTGCAACTGGAAAAGGGCTATGATTCAGAAGTTTCGGAGGGCGGATTGAATTTTTCGGGTGGTCAGCGTCAACGTTTAGAAATTGCGCGGGCATTAGCAGTAAATCCGTCGCTTTTGATTCTCGACGAGGCAACAAGCGCACTCGACCCAATGACGGAACAAACAGTTTTAGAAAATATTCGTCGGCGTGGTTGTTCGTGCTTGATAGTGGCGCACCGACTTTCAACGATAAGAGATTGCGACGAGATAATTGTTTTGGATCGCGGCAATGTGGTTGAGCGCGGCACTCATAAGGAAATGATTAAACATAACGGCGCATATCGTCGACTGATTGAGGAAAGGAGCCAAGAAGTTGAGCCGATTTGAAAAATATTTAACGGCGGGCGAGCGATTCAGACTTGAGGACGGCGAACGGCTTGCGCTGATAGAATCAGGAAAAGTTGAAATTTATGCGGTAAGTAGCGGCGAAGGCTCCTTCCGACAACAATTTTTAGCAGAATTAGTTGCAGACGATGCGGTTTTTCCGAGTTTAGACGAATTTGAACAGACCGAGACGCAAATTTACGCCGTCGAAGATACCAAGATAAAAATCTTAGAGTTTAACGAAGTTTCGCAGGACGAATTGCGAATTTTAATGCGTAAATGGTTCGCGGAGCTGATAAAATTATCGTGGCTTAGTTTATTGGCGGATAAGGGCGACGACACCTTAGTAAAATGGCGCGAAAAGAATTTCCTTGACGACGCGGAAGATTTATTTGAGGCTTTCAGCGAGAACGAGGGAATTTTTTCAATGCTTTTAGGCGTCCGATTCGCGTCGGAGGATAAAAAATTTTCTCGGCGCGTCGAAGTTCGCGAAAGAAATCAGCGACGATTGGTTGACGACGCCATTTCAAACTTATTCGGCGAGGAAACTTCAAATTACAGCGAAACTATTTCTCGCAACGAAAAAATTGAAGAGGCAACTTTTATAGTTCGTCGTGTGGCGAATTTTTTTGAAATGCCAAGCGATAACATAAGAATTTCAGCAGAGATGACGAAAAAATTTGACCAAATCAGATTGATTCGCCGCCTTATGCAGAAGGGCAATATGCAAATGCGGCTTGTGACTTTGGTTGAAGATTGGCATAAAAAGGACAGCGGAATTTTAATCGGCTACTACGGCGAAGAAAAAACTTTGGCGGCGTTTGTTCCGACTGCGCCCGGCGATTACAAGCTCGTCACGACAAAAAATCCCGACGGCATAAAAATTGACGATAAAATTTCCGCGCAGATTGATAAAAGCGCGTTTGAATGTTATGGCGGATTCCCTGCGCGGGAGCTGAAAATTTTCGACCTGCTGAAATTTATTTTCAAACAATGCTGGATAGCCGACTACAAAACGGTTATCGCCGTCGGATTATTTTCGGGCTTAATCCCGCTGGTTATGCCGATTGTGACGGAAACGATTTTTCAAGATATAATCCCGATACTCGACAGGCAAGGCTTGGCGACCGTTACGCAAGTTATGATGGTCACAAGTTTTACAACGGCGTCGCTGGGAATCGTGCGGACAATCGCGGTCATGCGAATCACGACGCGAATTAACATGTCGACGGAGGCGGCACTTTGGAACAGGCTTTTGACTTTGCCGACAAAATTTTTCCGTCAATTTACGTCGGGCGAATTGGCAAGTCGAATGGGCGGCATGAGCGTTATAAAAGGACTTGTCAGCCCCGAATTTATCGGCAGTTTGTTCAGTTTCGTCTTTTCATTCTGGAGCGTCTTTCTGATGTGCTACTACAGCTTGAAATTGACGGGGGTCGCAATCGCGATTTGGTTCGTCTACGCGATTATCACGGCGTTTATTTATCGGCGCGTTATTGGTTTCAATCGCAAGTTGATTGACGCCCAAAACCGCGAAGCAGGCATGATTCAGCAAATTTTTGCGGGGCTTGCTAAGTTCAGAGAGCACGGCGCGGAGAAACAAGCTTACTATCTTTGGAGCAAAGTTTTTGGCGAGACGTGGAATTGGAATTTGAAATTGCGTTGGCAGGGCAACTACAATCAGATTATCGGGAGCGTCCAGCCGTTTATTTTGACAATGGCACTTTATTACATTGCGGTTTACGGCATGAACGAGGTCGGCGCGAACGGGCAGACGGTTCAAGGTATCGGCTACGCGCAGTTCATAGCGTTTCAAGCGGCTTTCACGAGTTTTAACGGCACTTTGAACGGGATTATTCCGCTGGTCGGTCAATACTTCGCGATTCAGCCGCACATTGAAAATTTCCGTCCGATTTTAAAAGAAGTTCCGGAAAGCATTGGCGATAAACCCGACGCAGGAGTTTTATCGGGCGCGATTGAGGTTAGTCATTTAACTTTCGGCTACACGGAAGGGCGCGACGTTTTACACGACGTGAATTTTAAAATTTCGGCGGGTGAAAATGTTGCGATAGTTGGGAAGTCGGGTTGCGGCAAGTCGACGTTGGTTAGATTGTTACTCGGCTTTGAAACTCCGAAACGCGGCGCGATTTATTATGACGGGCAAGATTTATCGGAATTAAATATGCCGAGTGTACGGACTCAACTCGGCGTGGTTTTGCAGAACGGGCAACTTATGCAAGGCGATATTTTCACGAACATAATTGGCACGAACGCTTTAACTCAAGACGACGCTTGGCAAGCGGCTGAGGCGGCGGGCATTGCCGAAGATATTTCGATGATGCCAATGGGTATGCAAACCGTCATTGCTGAGGGCAGTAAAAATATTTCGGGCGGTCAACGACAGAGGCTTTTAATCGCCCGCGCATTGGTAACTAAGCCTTCGATTTTAATTTTCGACGAGGCGACTTCGGCTTTAGACAATCGGACTCAAGCAATCGTCACGAAAAGTTTAGATAACTTAAAGGCGACGCGAATTATTGTTGCGCATAGGCTTTCGACGATAAGGAATTGCGACAGAATAATAGTTATGGACGCGGGCAAAATCGTTGAGACGGGCGGTTTTGATGAACTGGTTGCACGCGGCGGAATTTTCGCGGGACTAGTCAAGCGTCAAACGGCATAAAAAAATACTCCGCCAATAAATCTGCGCGGAGTTTTTTTGTGTCAATGTCCAGACTTTTTAAATCGTCCGCCGACAATATCGTTGACGGGATAAATCGTAATAAAGGCGTGCTCGTCCATATCCAAGACGATATTTTTAAGCTTGTCGACTTCAAGGCGTGTGACGACGCAATATAAAATTTCTTTACTTTGGCGAGTGTAGCCGCCTTCGCCGTGAAGGAGCGTCACGCCGCGTCCGAGTTTCGAGTTAAGTTCGTCCGTCAATTCGTAGGGGATATTGGAAACAATCATCACCGCATACATTTCGTCGAGACCCTTGATAACAACGTCAATCATCTTTGAAATCACGAAGTAGGCAAAGAGCGAATACATAGCCTTATCCCAGCCGAACAGCAAGCCCGCGCCGCTCAAGATAAAAAGATTTATGAACATGACAACTTCGCCGACCGACCAAATAGTTTTCTTGTCAACGATAATCGCTACAATCTCTGTACCGTCGAGCGAGCCGCCTGCCCGCATGATTAAGCCGACGCCGATACCGTCAATTATCCCGCCAAAGATAGCCGCAAGAAACGGATCGTTCGTCACCTGTTCAAATTGTCCAATGACTTCAGACCAAATACTTAGAAAACAAATCGCTGCAATCGTCGCGATTACGAAACTCTTGCCAATCTGTTTATACGCCAGCCATAGGAACGGAATGTTAAACGCGATTAAGAAAACGCCCAGCGGCAAGTCCGTCACGTATTGCGCCATAATCGACAAGCCGACAACTCCGCCGTCAATAACTTCATTTGGAATCAGAAAGAGTTCCAAGCCGACCGCTGCAATCACTGCGCCCACGCATAACTGAATGTATTTTTTTACGTAGGTCGCAATGTTACTGCGCGGAATTTTTTTACCAGTCAAATGAATCACCTCGAAAAAATTATAAAATATCCCAAGAGCTTTCGCAACCAAATATTAAAACCATATTAATTTTCCAACAGGCAAGATTAATTCTTTATTAAAAACGAAAATTCCTCTTGCATTATCAATTTGAACAGTCTATAATGCCAAATATCGAAGAATTCAAATACACTCGCGGCACCAAAAGGAGTGATGACATTTTAGCCAGAGAGTGAGATAAAAAATAACTTGTATTTTAGGAGGAGATTTTATGGCAAAGTTTAGTGGAGATCCGTATGTTGCTGATGAGCTCGTTGGCAAAAGTTCTAACGACAGTCTTTATGGCGACAGCGGCGACGACACGCTGATTGGCGGTAAGGGCAATGACACGTACACAGGTGGTGCTGATTCAGACACTTTTGTTTTCGCCAAAGATGAAGGCAACGACGTTATCACCGATTACGAGGAAGAAGACGTAATTAAATTCACGTCAGGCAAACCTTCTTTCAAAGAGAAAGGTTCGGACGTTGTTATAACTCTCGGCAAGGGCAATATAACGCTCAAAGGCGCGGTCGGCAAAATCATCTCCTACATTGATAAAGACGGCAATGAGAAAACTTGGCCGAACGACATTATTATTGATTCGCCCAAAATTACTCTCACGGCAGGTTACGCTAAAAAAGATTTCGATCTTACCGATTATGCCAATGAACTCCAGACGATCGACGCTTCCGCCGTTACTCATGATCTCAGCATTAAAGGCAATGCGAAAGCAAACGTCATCATCGCTAACGATCAAGACAATGCAATAGACGGCGGCGCGGGTTCAGATAAAATTTACGCCTATGAAGGCAATGATACTTTGACGGGCGGCAAAGGCGCGGACACGCTCGACGGCGGCGCAGGCGCAGACGTTTTCGTCTACAACGCTGGTGACGGTAACGATGTTATTAAAAACTATGCCAACGAAGATATGATTAGTATCGGCTCTGGCAAAATAGCTAATGTAGTGGTGAGCGGCAACGATTACATTCTCACGATCGCCAAAGGCAAAACCACAGGCAATATCACGCTTGAAGGTGCTGCAGACAAATACATCCACTACGTAGACGAAAGCGGCAACGAAGATTGGATTCCCGAACCGCCGCCCAACCCCGTTGAAATCTCCAAAAACACCAAATCAATTACGTTGACATCGGGTTTTGAAGATGACGTAATGGACGTTAAAACTCATGCCGAAGTTTCTCATTACAAGAGCAAAGTCGTTTCGATTGACGCTTCACAAGTTAGTCATGGAATCAAAATTACTGCCAATGCAAATGCAAACGCCATAATCGGCAGTGAAGAAGACGACGTTATTGACGGTCTCGACGGTGCTGATACAATCGAAGGCGGCGGCGGCAACGATACCATTATCGGCGGCAAAGGCAATGACATCCTCGACGGCGGCTCTGGCGCGGACACGTTCGTTTATAACGTAGGCGACGGCAATGACATTATTAAAAATTACAACAACGAAGACGTTATCAATCTCAACTCTGGTACAGTAACTTCCGCAGTAATAGCTGGCGGCGACTATATCTTTACGATTTCCAAAGGCAAGACCACAGGCAAAATCACGGTTGAAGGCGGCGCAGGTAAATATATCCACTTCATCGACGCCGACGATAACGAAACTTGGTATCCCGATCCGCCACCCAGCCCTGTTGAAGTCAGCAAAAAAGGTACTTCAATTACTCTGACGTCTGGCTATATCGAAGACAACTTTGATGTCAAAACTCACACAGAAATTTCCACCTACAAGAACACAATTGTATCAATCGACGCTTCCCAAGTCACGCACGACATTTCCATTTCCGCTAACAAAAATGCAAACGTCATCATCGGTAGCGAAGAAAACGATTATATCGACGGCGGAGAAGGTAAAGATTCAATCAATGGCGGCGACGGCAATGATACAATCGTAGGCGGCAAAGGCAATGATATCCTCGATGGTGGCGACGGCGCAGACGTATTCATCTACAACGTAGGCGACGGCAACGACGTTATCCAAAATTACGCCAATGAAGATATTATCAGTCTCGGCTCTGGCGCAGTAAAATCTGCGGTGGTAAGCAAGGACGGCAAAGATTACATCTTCACGATCGGTCAAGGTAAAACTACAGGCAATATCACAGTCAAGGGTGCTGGTGATAAATACATTCACTTCGTCGACACCAATGGTGAGGACGTTTGGTATCCTGACCCGCCGCCCTATCCGATTGATATCGCCAAAAATGGCAAAGGCATTACGTTGACGGAAGGTTTCACCGACGAAAGCATCGATGTCAAAAACTACGAGGGACTTTCCAGCTTCAAAAATACAATCGTAACAATCGACGCTTCCCAAGTCACGCATGACGTTGCGATTACTGGCAATAAAAATGCAAATAATATTGTTGGTAGCAAAGAAGACGATTTGATTGACGGCGGTGACGGCTCCGATACGATTAACAGCGGCGACGGCAATGACTCGATCATCGGTGGCAAAGGCAATGATGTCCTTTACGGCGGCGACGGCGCAGACATTTTCATTTATAATTCTGGCGACGGCAACGACAAGATTATGGACTACTCCGAAGAAGATGTCATTAAGTTCGTTGGCGTTAAAGCTACTGCCACTACCATAAAAGGTAGCAACGACGTTGTCTTCACAGCTGGCTCCAATAAACTCACCGTCAAAGGTGGTAAAGATCACGTCATCACTTACGTTGACAGCGACGGTAGGAAGATTTATCCCGAAGATGTTTTGAAAATCAACGACGAAGGCAATGCAGTTACGCTTTTGAAAAACTATCGTGCGACCTCCTTCGACGTGAATACAAATGCGCAGGTTGAGCAATACGCCGACATCATCGAAACCATTGACGGCGCGTCAGTTACCCATAAAATCGAGATTACGGGCAATGGCAACAACAACAGCATAAGCGGCGGCAAAAGTGCTGATACACTCTACGGCGGTTCTGGCAATGATAAAGATACCTTGACGGGTGGCGCAGGCGCGGATGTGTTCATCTACGGCAAGGGCGACGGCAAAGACGTTATCACCGACTACAACGCTAAAGAAGGCGATGTTGTAAAAATTACGTCGGGCACAGCAACTATCAATACCGTTGGTAGCGATGTTGTCTTCACTTTCGACAAGAACAATACCCTCACCCTCAAAGGTGCAAAGAATTCTAACGTTACTTACATTGACGCGGACGGTAACACACAATCCTATCCGCAGGTCATGTATACTATCGCTGGCGGCGAAGACGGTGATGAGGTAGACTTAATCCTCACGAAGTACTATTACGAGAAAGAGTTTATCCTCACCGACCATGACTCCTTGAGCGCAGTTGACAACATCAATGCTAAGAGAGTCGAAGGCGACCTTGTCATTAAGGGCGATAGGAAAGATAATGTTATCACTGGCTCGGCAGGCGACAACACGATTTACGGCGGCGCAGGTAACGATACCCTTTATGGCGGCTACGGCAAAAATACTTACGTTTACAGAAGCGGTGACGGCAACGACCTTATAATGGGCTACGGCGAAGGCGACACACTTTTAATTGATTCTGGTGAATTGAGCGGCAAGGTCAAAGTCAAAGACAATACGGTTATCTTCACCGTTGGCAAGGGCAAGATAAGCCTTGAAGGCGCGGCTGGCAAGAGAATCACCACCTATTATGACGATGAGACAGAGACAAAGATTTACTCTTCCTCTTCGTTCCTTGGAGAAGATGATTCGTCTTGGTTCCTCGCGGACGATAACGATTTCGCTGGCGCAAGCGAAGATCTCACCACTCTCGTTAAGAGCAACGCGGCTGATACCGCTGTCGCGGAGACTGCCGAAGATGCCTTGTCCTTTACCAAGAAAGACAATGCGCTCCCGGTTGCGTCTTACACAAAAAAGAAATAAGTTTTTCTTCACATAAATAAATTCTAGTCAGTCGCAGAAAATTTTGCGGCTGTCTTTTTTTAGCAAGCAAAGTATTATGTAATGTAAGAAATATTGGCTGATTATTCCTTATTAAACACTCCGACGGATTTCGCCAAAGAAAACAATCTGGCTACATACGCGAATAAAAAAAATAAATCTGGCGGAAAAAATATTTAAGTTAGGAGACGATTATTATGAGACTTATTTTCGACCTTCAACGCTTCGATGTAAATTACAACAACAATGTCATGTTAAACGGCACGAGTGGCAATGACACGATTGAAAACTCTGGCAACTACGTCACGATTCAAGGCTTCGAGGGCAATGATTACGTACACAATTACGGTAACGACCCAGCAATTACAGCTTGGTCAGCAGGAAAATACGCGCTCATCACTGCTGGCGACGGTAATGATTCTGTTGATAATAGTGGCGCAAATTCCGTAATCGACGGCGGAAATGATAACGACAGTATTAATAACACAAGTTATGGCATTAACTCCACGATAACAGGCGGCACGGGTAGCGATTCTATTTACAACAGCGGCGAAAGTTCCAAAATTTACGGCGGAGACGGTGACGATACTATTACAAATACTGATCTTGGCGGAAAGGTGTCGCTCTTCGGAAATAATGACAACGATTTTATCTCGACTTACAACTCCGACAGTGTTTCGATTGACGGCGGAGCCGATAATGATACTATAGACGTGCGCGGCGCGGCTTATGGCGTCACCGTTACAGGCGGCACAGGCGATGACAGTATAAAATTGAGTGGTGGCAATAATTTAGTTCAATACACAACAGGTGACGGCAACGACATAATTACTAACTTTTCAGAAAAAGATAGCCTCAAAATCGGTGACGGCACGGGAACTTACTCGACGACCAAAAGCGGTTCGGACATTATCGTTACCGTCGGAGAAGGTAAGATAACTTTAAATGGCGCGGCGAACTTGTCTATTGTTAATATCAGTGGTGAATATATTAATTTCGTCAATAACGACAAGTCAAACACTGTGTTTAACGGAACCGACGGCAAAGACAGCCTCGATAATTCGTTCGCTGGAGTAACGATAAACGGACTCGGTGGAAATGATTCCATTAATAACAATACTGGCGGAGATTTTGTTAGTATAGCAGGTGGAGCAGATGATGATTACATTTGGAATTACGCTAACAACGTAACGATAAACGGCGGCGCAGGGAATGATACCTTCGATAACAGAGGAAATAACGTGACTGTAATTGGCGGTACTGGTAATGACTTTTTCCATAATGATCCGCTTAGTGGTGGTGCTGACAGCGTTAAATTTGACTGCGGCGCAGGAAACGACACTTTAAACAACTTTGGAACCAAAATAACGGTATTAGGCGGCGATGGCAATGACATAATTACCAACTGTGATAAGGGTTATATCGACGGCGAACTCCGATTTGAAAACAAAGGAATAAACAGTATAATCGACGGCGGCAAAGGCAATGATACAATCGATAATCGTGGCTCCAAAGTAACTATCACTGGCGGCAAGGGGAACGACTCCATTGAAAACAGCGGCGCAAAAGTTTTGTTTAAATACTCATCGGGCGACGGCAATGATAAAATCAACGGCTTCCGCGCAGATTCGACACTTTCAATAGGTGGCGGATCCTATTCCACGAAAAAAAGCGGCGATGACATTATCGTTACTGTAGGCAAGAGCAAGATAACTTTAAACGGCGCGGCGTCTTTGTCTAAGGTAAACATTATTGGCGAAGAAATTGCTGGTGAAGAAAATTCTTGGAAGATAAACGGGACGACTGCGACTTACGGCACGGATAGTAAAACTTTGGTGACAGTCACGGGCGTTAAATCTACAAAAGGACTTAGATTAAATGATAAAGTCGTAACAGTCGCGAAATCTTCCGTCAACGCAAGCAAAATCGCCGTCAGCAAAGGCTATACTCTTGCAATTGCCGACGACGTTCCTAAACCTACAAATAAAAATGCGGCTTGGTCTTATAAAAATAATGTTGCGACTTACAAAAGCTCCTCGACGACAGCAGGTTACACACTCGCCAAAGATAGCAAATCAATAACTTACTCGAAAGCAAAATCTGCTTCAACGCTTGCCACAATTAACGGCGTCACTTCTAAGAAAGGTATCAAGATTAAAAATAAAGTCATCACCGTTTCGAATTCGATTATCGGCGCGTCTAAAAATATTAGCTTAAACGGCAACGGCTACGGATTTAATTTCAACGCAAGCAATACTGCTATAAAAGGCGGCGCGGGTAATGATACCGTCAAAGTTTCAGGCAGTAAGACGACGATAACGGGCGACAATGGTAACGATTTAATTAGCCTAAGCTCCGCCGCTAAAAATAATGTCATTGTTTATAATTCGGGCGACGGCAATGATACTATTCGCGGGTTCGACAGTAATGACAGCCTTAAGATTGCGTCTGGCACGGCGAAGGTTACGACCAGCGGCAACGATGTTATTTTCACTGTCGGTAAAGGAAAAATCACCATTAAGGACGCTAAGGATAAAACTTTCAAATATGTTGTGAACGGCGACACGAAAACTTATTCGGCGGTTTCGGAAGAACCATACATAATTAATGCGGCGAAGAATGCCATAACTCTCACAAGCTCCTATCCAGATAAAGATTTTGATGTCACGGAGGCGATTGATAACGGTAGTGAAATCGTTACGATTGACGCTTCAGCTACCGAGAAAGGTATCAACATTACAGGCAACGGCAAAGCTAATAAAATTATTGGTGGTAAGGGCAACGACACCCTTGAAGGCGACGTAAAGAGCGACACACTTACGGGCGGCGATGGCGCGGACGTTTTTGTTTACTATAACGGTTCTGGCAATGATGTTATCACTGACTACGCCCTTGAAGATAAAATTTCTGTTGCGTCTGGTACAATAAGCTCCATTGGTCAAAGCGGCATAAAGGATGTCGTGCTCAAAGTCGGTAAGGGAACCATTAAAATTAATAAAGCTTTGACGGTAGGTATAACTTACATTGATAAAGATGGCATCGAGCACGATTATAAAAACGGCAAACAAACAGTCAGCATAAATGGCAAAGCCGTCGAGATTTCGGAGGATTATTGGAAGAATAGCTTCAAGGTTGATAACTTCGCTAAAAATATTAAGACAATAGACGCCTCACATGTTAAGAGAACCCTTTCAATCACAGGTAACGCGATTAACAACAGTATCGTCGGCACTGCCGAAAATGATTACATAGACGCGGGCGCAGGTAATGACACAATTTTTGGCGGCGATGGTAATGATACCTTGATTGGTGGTAAGGGCAACGACACTTTGCAAGGCAATGCTGGTAAGGATGTCTTCATTTATTCGAGTGGCGACGGCGAAGACCTCATTGTCGATTACAAACAAAACGAAGATATAATTCAAATTAAGTCGGGAACGATAAGCGACGGCTACGCCAATTCCGACGGCGATGTTGTTCTTAAGGTTGGCAGTTCGGGCAGAATAACGGTAAAAGACGGCAAAGATAAAGTGATAACGATTAAATATAAAGACGGCGAAAAAACCGTAACGACGACGCAAAGTTATGCTGAAAAATCTCCGAGCAATGCTGATTCTATGTGGTTCCTTGCCGAGGATGACGACTTCACCACAGATAATCAACTTAGCGCGATTGTTCAAAACAACACGGCGGATTATTCTTTCTTAACAGACTCAACGCAACTCGCCAAAGAAAACAATCTGATTGCATATGCGGGCAAAAAATAGTTCCTAGTTCTTAGTCCATAAACCCTACGTCCCTAATAAAAATTTTTTTAAGACAGTCAAAGCGGCTGTCTTTTTTTTACCGCGAGAATATCTTATAATGCAGAAAACTTTTAGGAGGAGATAGCAGTTGTTAAGATCATACGACGTGACGGAGTTGCGTTCGGGCATGAAGGTCGGGCGCGCCGTTAAAGATTTTGACGGGAAAATTTTAATCAAGGAAAATGTTAAGTTGACTTCGGAGTTGATAGACAGCCTGCGCGGGAAAAATGTTTTCTCGGTATATATCGACGTGACGCCCGAAGAATATGCGCCAGTGCCGAACAAACAGGAACATTTGCTCGACAAGGCTTATCTTCGCTGTTATAAAACTTGTTTCGCCTCTACGCAAAATCTTTACTACGGTTTCGCTAATACTAACAAAATCGATATGAAGGAATTGGCTGAATTGGTTCGCGCAGATAATATTTCGGAGCTGTGCGACGACGGCGCGAAGGCTGTCACGCAAATTCATAACATGAAACGCGATGGCGATAACGTTATTCATCACGCGCTTAACGTCGGCATTTTGTCGGGTGTTATGGCGCATTGGCTCAACTTCAGAGCACAGCAAGTCGGCGAATTGATTATGACAGGGCTTTTAAGCGAAATTGGCAAAATGAAAATCTCCAAAGGCATTTTGAATAAAACGGAAAAGCTCGACGAAGAAGAACTTGCCGAAGTAAGGAAACATGTCGTCTACGGCTACGCGGCTTTATTGGATTCGCCGCTTAAAAAGTTGAAAAATGTTTTGCTCGGCGTCCTGCAACATCATGAGCGTTGCGACGGCAGCGGTTATCCGAGTAAGTTAAAGGGCGATAAGATTAACGACTTCGGCAAAATTATCGCGGTGCTTGATATTTATGACGCAATGGCGACTCACCGCTCCTACGCCAAGAAAAATTCGCCGTTCGATATTATCAAAGTTCTTTACGGCGACGCACTGGCTGGTAAGCTCGAAACGCGCTTTGTCGTCGTCTTCGTGGAAAAACTTTTGCAATCGCTTAACGGCAGTTGGGTCGGACTTAGCGACGGGCAACGCGCCAAAATCGTTTACATAGACAGTTCGCGAATTACGGCTTTACCAATTGTCCAGACAATTAATGACGACTTTATCGATTTAAATCGCCGTACCGATTTGAAAATTGATTCTCTCCTTACTGCTAACGAAGTTTAAAAAAATACGCGCCTGACTGATTCACGGTCAAGCGCATTTTTTTCTAGGAACTAGGATTTAGGAATTAGGGACTAGGGATTAATTGCATTTCTCAATTTCCGCCGCAATCTTGTTGCAAATTCGATTGAGCTGATTCTTATCCTTGCCCTCCGCCATTACGCGAATCAAAGGTTCCGTCCCCGACGCTCTGACTAAAATTCTGCCCGTGTTCCCAAGTTCAATTTCGCCTTCGGCTATCGCAAGCTTAACCGCCGCCGATTCTTCGCAAGGCTTTTTGTCCTTAACCCTAACATTAATCAAAACTTGCGGATAAGTCGTCATGAGCGCGTTGAGTTTGCTAGCCGTCGTGTTGAACTTTTTCATAGCCGTCAACACTTGCAAGCCCGTTATCAAGCCGTCGCCCGTCGTCGAATAGTCCGAGAAAATTATATGTCCTGATTGTTCGCCGCCGAGTCTATGGTCGTTCGCCCGCATATTTTCTAAAACATAGCGGTCGCCGACTGCCGTTATCTCGCAAGCCAAATTCAATTCTTCAAGGGCTTGACGAAAACCGATATTGCTCATGACCGTCGCCACGACAGTTTTTTTCGGCAACGCGCCGACTTTCATCATCAACTTCGCGCAGATAATCATAATGTGATCGCCGTCAATAACATCGCCGTTTTCGTCAATGCAAAGGCACCTGTCCGCGTCGCCGTCGTGCGCAATGCCAATGTCCGCCTTATTCCTCAAAACCGCCAGCCGTAAATTCTCCATATGCGTTGAGCCGCAACAATCATTAATATTAATCCCGTTCGGGTTATCGCCGAGCAAAATCAACTCTGCGCCGAGCCGCTCAAGAACTGTCGGCATTGCCTTATAAGCTGCTCCGTTCGCGCAGTCCAAGACAATTTTCATGCCGTCGAATCGCTCCGAAGTCGTGCTCATTACAAAGCTAATGTAATCCTCCAAAAGATTTTGGCGATATTCAATGTGCCCGATGCCCTCGCCCGTCGGACGCGAAAATTTTTGTCCGCTTTCAAGCTCGCGAACGATACTTTCAATTTCGTCCTCGACTTTATCGGGGAGTTTGTAGCCGTCGCCGCCGAAAAATTTTATCCCGTTGTCTTGAAAAGGATTATGCGACGCGCTGATTACAATTCCCGCCGCCGCATGAAGTTTCCGCGCCAAATAAGCAACCGCAGGCGTCGGAACTACTCCCGCCAAAATCGCATTGCCGCCCGCCGAACAAATTCCCGCAACTAATGCCGACTCCAACATTTCGCCCGATATTCGCGTATCGCGCCCGATTAAAATTTGCGGCTTGCCTTCCGAGTGTTGTCCAAAATAAATTGTCGCCGCCCGTCCCATTCTGTATGCCAATTCCGGCGGCAGTTGAGTATTCGCCTCGCCACGAACACCGTCCGTCCCAAACAATCGCGCCATTAAAATTCCCTCCGCTTAAAATTTTTTCTACCACGCAATTTTAGCCGTTATTCTCCTTTTACGCAATAAAAAACCCGCCGAACTGCGCGGGCTGAGAAATATTTAGATATTGACCGATTGTTTTTTGCCGAAAATAAATCCGTCAAGCAGACTGATAAGTTGTCCGATTTCGGGTTTGGAAATTTGAGCACTCGCGCCGAGTTCTTCGCCCTTCAAGCGCATTTCTTCATTGATAAGCGACGAGAAAAGGACAAACGGCACGTCTTTAAGTCTCTCATTGGAGCGAACGAGTTTTAAGAATCTGTGACCGTCCATAATGGGCATTTCAACATCGGAAACGATTATGCCGACATGTTCGGAAATGTCACCGGGCTTGCTCGCAAGATTTTGCAGATATTCCCAAGCATCTTTGCCGTTGCCGAAGTCGCGGACGAATCTGTAGCCTGAATCGTGCAAAGTCGTAACAAGCAAATCGCGGAGCATAGACGAATCTTCCGCAACTACAACGTGAACATTTGAACGCGCCGCCTTAACGTCTGCAGTGGCGTCCGTAACCGTCGTGAGTTTTGCATTAATTTCCGGATTAACCTCTGCGATAATCGTCTCGAAGTCAAGGAGCAAGACAATTCGATTGGGCATTTTGACAATACCGACAACGCGGCTTTGATCTCCGACTTCCGGCGAAGGCTCCATGTCTTTCCACGATATACGGTGAATTCGCGATACGTTTTCCACCAAAAATCCTATGTCGTAGTTGTTAATCTCGGTGACGATAATATTTTTCGCCTCGTCGCCGTTCGTGACATTCAAGCAACGCGGAAGATTTACGAGAGGAATTGCTTTACCGCGCAGAGTAAATAATCCGTCAATGTAAGGGTGCGCTTGCGGCATTTCGGTTACAGGTGTCCTCTGAATGACTTCGCGAACTTTTGCAACGTTTATTCCGTAATTCACGCCACCGATACTGAATTCGACTATCTCAAATTCGTTAGTACCAGTCTCAAGCAATATGCCCTTCTTATCGCCTGCTGTCTCGACGCCCTTGCGCATTTTATCATTTGCCATTAAATACGCCTCCAGTTATTTTAACAATTTAACTCAAGGAAATTTCGCCGAAAAGTTTTTTTATCCTTCAAACGCGGCGATTAATTAAAAACTTTTCAAAGTCGAAACGAGCTTTGAGCTTTAAGCTTTGAGCTTTAAGCTTTGAGCTTTAAGCTTTCAGCTTTCAGCAAAACTCTAGTCCCTAGTTCCTAATCCCTAGTCCCTAGTTTCTGTCTAAGCTGTAAAAAAAGAATCGCCCCGAAAATCGCAATGCCCGCTATATCCGTCGCAAGTCCGGGTTTAATCATCATCAAGCCGCCCGCGCCTAAAATTATTCGTTGCCAATTTATAAGCGGCGCGGCTAAGTATCCGATAAGCGACGAACTCAACGCGACCATACCGACTATCGCCGTAAGCAACGATAAGCCCAAGCCTGCCGTTATTCCGTTCATCAAAATTAATTCAGGATTTAAGACGAACATATAAGGGATTATAAACGCCGCAATCGCCAACTTCGACGCATTTATTCCCGTCCTTAGTGCGTTGCCGCCCGATATTCCTGAACCTGCATAAGCCGCAAGTGCTACGGGAGGTGTCACGTCCGCGATTATTCCGAAGTAAAAAACGAACATGTGAGCCGCCAATACAGGAACGCCCATTTGAATCAGCGCGGGAGCTGCTATCGTCGAAGTTATGACGTAATTCGCCGTCGTCGGCACGCCCATTCCTAAAATTATCGCCGTTATCATTGTCAAGAACATGCTCGGTAAAATCATTCCGCCCGATAAATCCAACAAAGTTGACGCTAA
Organism: Selenomonadaceae bacterium; assembly: GCA_017549815.1. GTDB lineage: Bacteria > Bacillota > Negativicutes > Selenomonadales > Selenomonadaceae > Quinella. Next base: position 57,555 of record JAFYNH010000074.1, on the reverse strand, counting down.
CTTTAAGCCGACGCCTGTTTTCGTCACGACGCCGATTATTATTCCCGCCGACGCGCAGGCTACCAAGACGCCTAAAACATTTCTCGCGCCCGTCTCTAAGCCCTTTAAAATTTCTTGCGGACTCATGCGCGTAGATTTTTTTATGCCTGAAACCACGATTGATAAAATTATCGCCACCAACGCCGCCCGCATTGGAGTATAACCGCTGACCAACAGATAAACGATAACTATCAACGGTATCGCTAAATGTCCGCGTGTCTTTAACAGTTCGCCGAGTTTAGGGAGTTCTGCGCGGGGCAAGCCTTGTAAATTATTCCGCTTAGCCTCGAAGTGGACGCCGAGCCATACGCCAATAAAATATAACGCCGCTGGTATCACTGCCGCCTTGACGATTTCGACGTAAGGCATGCCAACGAATTCCGCCATTAAAAACGCCGCCGCGCCCATGACAGGAGGCATTAATTGCCCGCCCGTTGACGCCGCCGCCTCAACCGCGCCCGCAAAATCTTTATGATAGCCGAGCTTTTTCATCATAGGGATTGTTAATGAACCAGTCCCCACGACATTTGCAACCGAAGAGCCGCTGACCGTTCCCATTAAGCCGCTTGATAAAACGGCGACTTTGGCAGGACCTCCGCTCGCCCAACCTGCTATCGAGTTCGCCACGTCTATAAAAAATTTTCCAAGCCCTGTGCCCTCCAAGTACGCGCCGAATAAAATAAATAAAAATATGAACGTCGACGACACGCCCAAAGGTATTCCGAATATCCCTTCCGTCGTAAAGAAGACATGACTGACAAATTCGTTGATATTTAGTCCGCGATGCGCCAAAAGTCCCGGCATGTAAGGCCCGGCAAATGCATATGTTATGAAAAATAATACCACGCAAACCATTGGGATTCCGACGACACGACGCGCCGCCTCAATCACTAATAAAATTCCTAACGTGCCGATAATTACGTCCGTCGAAGTCGGTAATGCCGCACGCAATATCAATTCCCGATAATTTATCACGATATACGCTGGAGCCGCCGCGCCCATTATCGCCAAAATTAAATCGAGCGGGTGAAGTTTATCGCGTCGCCAAGATTTCCGCGTCGGATATAATAAAAACGATAAACACAGCCCGAACCCTAAATGAATCGCCCGTTGAATTTGCGCGTCCAATAGTCCGAAACTCGCTGTGTATATCTGAAATACCGAAAAACTTATCGCGATTGCTGAGATTATTTTCGCCATAATGCCCGTATATTCCATTGTGTTTGATTCGCTGTCATATTTTTTTAAAACTTCTTCCGCCGTCATCTCTTTTCGCTCGCTCATAAATGTCACCTCGAAAAATTTTTCTAAAAAATTCGCGTCTGCTGTAAGAATTCCTGCAAATATTATAGGGGCTAGGGACTAGGGACTAGGGTTTAGGGATTAGAGGTTAGGGAAAAGTAGCGGTTAGGTGAAACCCGGCGCACATGGACGTGCGCCGCGCCGCGTTTTTCACGTGATGTGAAAAGCGGCGTCTTACGCCCTTTCTTTTTGTTACTTTTTCTTTGGGCGCGCAAAGAAAAAGTTTTACATAAATGCAAAGAAAAAGTTTTACATAAACGCTAAGAAAAATTTGAAAACCAGCCACACTTTCTAAAAGCGTGGACACTTTCTCAGAATTTTTTATGGAAATTTTAATAAAAAGTTGTTGACAAGATGATTAAAAACGTTAAAATTAAGTTTGCGAGTTGAACCTAAGGAAACTGAAAGAGGAGGCTGATATAGAGAATAAAAAAATCCCTCGAACGTCGCGGCTGCCACAAGGGCAGGGTGCGATACCGAAAACTAACAACGCCGAGCCAATGATAAGAATAAATTGATTGAAGAGAACTTGCCCCCACAAGAACTCGGAGAGAAAATTTTGACGGACGGAAAGCTTGGCAAAAGGAAATAACGAAAGAAGGGAATAAAAAGTCTATGGAAGGAAAGATTTTTTTTAGATATAGCATTACCCCCCCCCAGTCTCACAATTTGTCTTCGACCTCCAGCGTTTCGATTTAACGGAAACGGAAACCTTAAAAAAAGTTACTGAAAATGTTCCCGACGACGCGGTGTTCTCTTTCAAGAGTGGTGATGCTACTTGGTACAGTACATCATCAAACGACTTTACGACCGCGAACTTGTCTGGTGCCTCTGATATTACAATCTTGGGCAACATCACATTGTCGGCTAATGTCGGAACCAACGAAGCCCGTATATCTCAAATAAAAGTAGCAAAAACTGCTACGCTCAATCTCGGAACTTACACGTTGTATGTCAAAAGTGCGGATAATAGCGCGAATAATAATGAGAAAAGCGGTATCGTTATTGATACAGCGGACGTAACTCTTACCGTAGAAGGCACCACAGGCGCGATAGACCACTACACCAACAAAATTAGTTATCCCACTGAAACCGATAAACAAGGATCATATGTAAAGGATACAATCAAAAAAAATAGAGAAATAGCCGCTATCGGTGTCGGTAAATCGGCTGAAAATCAACCAACTGGAATAAAAGCTGGTTTAGTAATTAACGGCGGCACAATCAAGAGCAACGGCACAGCCATTTGCGCGGGCAACGGCACCAACATTACAATAACCAATGGCACGGTAGAAAGTACCTACGCTTGCGGCATTTACATCGGTAACGCTAAAAATACCACAACTGGATACAACTATGATTCAACGAGAGACGACATCGCACTGAATATAAGCGGTGGTACTGTCAAAAGCGCAGAGACGTCGAACCTGCCGGCAATTCAGGTCTCTGGTACCCTTTCGTATAACAAAACTACAATCAACATCACAGGCGGCACGATTGAGTACGCTAACAAAGAATCGTTGATTGGTAGTGATAATAAGGCTTACGGTAACCCCGATGCCATTTATGCCGGTGGTAACGTCGCTCTTAACGTTTCGGGCGGTACAATTACCTCAGGTGGCACGGGCGTTGAGCTCCGTGCAGGTAATATGTCTTTCACGGGCGGTACCATTACGAGCACAGCCACCCAATATTTAGTTAATGAAAATAAAAGTTCGTCAAGCGGCGGTCAGGTATACGGCGCGGCAATTTCTATTGCTCAGCACAGCACAAATAAAGATATTGCGGTCAATGTTAGTGGCGAGGCTAGTGCTAAAGGTCAAGTTGCTTTGGCTGTAGAAAATCCGATAGACAATAAAGCTGGGAATACGATTTCGGCAGAGATTGATGGCGGTACCTTCGAGAGCACAGCGGCAGGTACATCTGCCATTGCCGCGAAAGCCTCCGACTCCCGCTCAACTATCAATATTAATGGTGCCGTAACCTTTAAAGGCACGGTTGAAAAAACTGTCGCCGATTCAGGCACAAGCGGTTCGTCCAGTATCACTTTCGGCGAAAATGCTGATGTTACTGTCGTTACCAAAAAAACAGTAGTAAATGATGATGGCACAACAAGTGAAGTTGAAGTTACTGAAAAATACGACTCCACTACCGTTCAATATACAGAGACTTGGACAAGCGGGGCTGGTACTGCAGATTCTTTAAATCATACTGAAACTTATCCGGTTAATCTTGAAACTTGGACTACGTCCCATGAAGATCCCCAGAAAAAATTCTTTTATTTCACAACCAATAGTGAAGTGAGCAAGAATGCAGCGGCAAGAGCTATTTTGGCTCCAAAGACATCTGGAGCTGATGAAACTACCTTATTATTCAAAACTGATCTACAAGATAGCTATAATGAGGTTATTAATCTTGACCTTGACCACAGTTTATTTGGCGGACTCTTCGGCAGTACAAGCAAATTAAAGACTCTCGACGCCTCTGGGATAGTAAATAAAATTAAAGCCAACATCACGGGTAACGACAAAATCACGTCAATCTTGGGTAGCGCGGGCAACGACACTATCAAGGCTGGCACGACGGGCGTCAGTATAGACGGCGGCGCAGGTGACGATTCACTTATCGGCAGTGAGTCGGGCAATAACTTCTTCTTCTACAGCGGCGGTAGTGACTCAATCAGCAATTACAACGTTGATAAAGATACTGTCAGCCTGAAGAGCGGCGCAGCTCCGATAGATTTTGAGCATATCAACTTCACGGGTAGTCAGTTCGTTATCAGCTTGGGCAGTAGCACAACCGATTCTTTGTTGACGTTCCAAGGTTCGTCGGCGGTTAAACTTAGTAAGGATAACAACACTTATTCCTACAAGGCGAATAGCAAAGGAATAGAATACGTTGCGTTTGATTCGACAAGCGACCATAATATTTCGCTCGGCGCGGGTTATACGTCCAATTACGACGGATCTAAGACAGTCTATTCAACGATTGACGGCTCAAAGACAGACGCGATAAACATTACTGGTAACGACAAAGATAACTTTATTCTGGGCGGCAAAGGCGGCGGCAAGCTCGAAGGCAACGACGGCAACGACATTATCAAAGCCAACACAGATAAAGCTTCCCTCAAAGCAACCCTTGACGGCGGCGAAGGTAGCGATAGTTTGTATGGCGGCACGGGTAAAGATTTGTTCATTTACACGAGCGGCAAAGATACAGTTGCTAACTATGGCGATAGCGACTTGGTCAGCGTTAAAACTTCGTCGAATATTAAATTTGAAGAGTCCACAGTTACTGCCGAAACCAAAGAAGACAGCAAGACCAACGTTATTGTCGGTTTTGGAACCGCCGACAGTCTCGTCTTCGAGGATGTAAAAGACGACTCTGCGATTTCCGTACAGAGCGGCAAAAATCTTTACGTCTACGGCAAAGACAATGTCGTTTTGAACGATAAAGAAATAACGCTTACCTCTGCTTATACGGGAGCGAGTTTTGACGCAAGTGCTAAAGCTTCGATAGAGGCAATTAACGCTTCGGCAGCTCAAGGAAGTGCTAATGCTATTTCGATAACCGGCAATGACAAAGATAACGTCATAATCGGTAGCGCGGTCACAGGCGTAGGCAACTCGATTGGCGGCGGCGCAGGTAACGATAATATCACTGGTAACGATAAAGCGGCTGACGTGTTCATTTACACGAGCGGTAGCGATATTATCGAAAACTTCGGCTTCAACAAGGTTGGCGACAGCTTATCAATCGATACGGCAAACATTAAGAGCGTTAAAGAGAGCAACGGTCGCTTAACAATCTCGATGAACAAAAAAAATAATAAGCTGACTCTCAAGCTTGACGACGATGCGCCTGAAAGAATTTCATTGGCGGGCGGCGACTACTTCACCAAAAACGGCGTTGCTAGCGGCAAGAACTTTAAGTTGTTCGCGGGCGCAAAAGGCGAAGTTTCCATTGCGGAAGGAATTACGTCTGTAAATGCTTCGGCGATTAAGGATTATAGCGTGACAGTGGTCGCGGGTTCAGTTGAAAGTGGTCAAGTCTTAAATCTTAACTTTGCGGGCGACAATAAGAAGAAAGACGGCTTTGTTTACGGTGGCGGCAACGTCTCAATCAGCGGCTACGAGGCAGGCAAAGACAAAATTAATCTCAACGACACCTCAATTATCGGTTTCTCGGTCAAAGATGATAAAACAGTTGCGGTTTCGGTCGGCAGTGGCGTAATTTCGATTGCTGGTGCGCAAGGTAAGCAAGTCCTGATTCATGACGCCACCAGCAAGGGTAACAATTCTTATTCCAAGTTAGTATTCGCGGAAACGGGCGTTCTGCAGGATAAGGATAAAAAACCGACTTCGGTAACGCTTTCGAGCGGTGCGACAAATTACACAGTTGGAGACACCAACACAACAATAAAGAAGATTTCCGTAACGGACATTGATAGTGCAATCAGCGTAACGGCGGGCGATAAGACTAACACGATAATTGACGCGAGCGCGACAGCCGTGGGAGTCAGTCTCATTGGCGGCGCGAAGAATGATAAGATTACCGGTAGCAAGCAAGCGGATACGTTCGTTTACACGGGCGGCAAAGATATCATTTATGGCTTTGACAACGCTGATTCAATTTCACTTGGCAACAGCGTTGGCGATATTGGGGACGCTAAGATCACGGCTAGCAAGAAATCGATTAAGTTCAAGTTTAGCGGTAAGAATACGCTGACTATTAAGGGCGATGCGCTTAACGGTTCTCTCCACATTGACGACACCGATTATATCTACGCGAAAAATGCGATAGCCGACGGCGAAGGTTCTGTAAGCTTGACGAGCCAATTCAGCGGCACTTACAAAATCGGCAAGAACGAAGGCACAAAAGTGGTCGACGGACACCTTGCTGAAAAGAATTTGACACTCAAAGGTACGGAAAAGGCTGAAACATTCACAGGCGGTAAGAACAAGACGACGTTTAAAGGCGGCGGCGGTGCTGATACCTTGACGGGCGGCGCGGGCAAAGATACTTTCTTCTATGCCAAAGGCGACAAAGATACCGTCACGATTGCCAACTTTGACTTTGCTAAAGACAAACTCAAGGTTGCTAACGGCACGATTGAAAAAATTAGCAATTCGACTGGTGTTATCAAATTCGGCATGAATAGCGGCAAGAAGAACGATGACGCTATTATCGGCGGCTTCAACATTACCAGCTCGAAAGACAGCGGAACAATCGATGCGAGTAAAGTCCTCATCAAGGCGAACAATACCTATTATTGGTTTGCCCAGGGTGACGTTACAGAAAAAGTAACCGTTGGCGGTGGTGAACAGACTGTTACGGTTGCGAGTGCGAACGACTTGATAACGTGGTCTGACAAGAAAATTACTTCGGCTCAAGCTAAAGACTATGACGTAATCGATTTGGGCTACTCGACGAACTTGGCTAAATCGGGCGTTGCTATCAAAGTTTCAAGCTCCGACACAGGTGCCAACTTCCCCACTAAGAAAAGCTAACCCTAATTAGATGACATAACGTAAGAAATTATGGCTCGTGCAAAATCTGCGCGGGCTTTTTTTCGTCATAAAAATTTCCTGCGTTGAAAGGGAAAATCTTCATTGCGTCGAAGTTTTCAAGCATGAAACAGGTACTTGGCATTTTTGCCCAAAATTGGAAAATCTTCTTGGCAGTAGTAGTAGTTTTATCGTTGCAATTAATTTCGGCAGGACAACTCCGATTATGCGGAGCGGTGCTGATCGGTGCGCTGTTAAATTTTTTTTATTTTTTATCGACAGCCGCCCGACTTGAAGCCGCCGCGAATGTTCATGTTGCGCAAGCTAAAAAAATCATGCTAATCGGATTGCTCTTGCGGCTCGTAATGGTTTTTGCGATTTTGGCGGTCGCCGTCCACATTTCCACCGAATTATTTTTGGCGACGGCAGTCTGTTTCGGCGTGTTTTATCTCGTCACGCTCTTTATCTTGGCTAGCTCCGAACTTAAACGAAGACTTTAGTCGGAGACTGCAAAAAGCAATTAGGAATGCGCAATGCTTAATGCGTAATTATCTTTAATCGCGCATTATGAATTACGCATTGCCTTTTGAAGGGAGGTGAAGTTTTTATGCATGAAATTGGTGTCCGCGAGACGGTAAACTTTCTCGGCTTGACGTTCAATATCGAAACGCTCAAAATGACGTGGCTGGCAATGGGCATAGTAATATTGGTTGCCTGCCTTGCCACTCGGAATTTAAAAGTCGTGCCGCAAGGCTGGCAAAATTTCGTTGAGATGATAATCCTATGGCTCCACGACCAAATTGACGCAATGATGGGCAGACGCGGTAGAATGCTTGCACCGCTAATCGTCGGGCTGTTCATGTTCTTACTGGCGAGTAACTTAATCGGACTCGTGCCGCTCATGGCGTCGCCGACTAATGATTTAAATACGACGCTCGGACTCGCGCTTATGGTTGTGGTAATCGTCCACGTTCTCGGACTTTATTTCAAAGGCGGTCATTATATCGCGCACTTTTTCCAACCCACGCCGGTTTTCGTTATCATCAACATGATTGAAGAAATCGCGAAACCGATAACGCTTGCCTTCCGTCTTTTCGGAAATATTCTCGCGGGCGAAATCTTAATTATCGTTCTGCTGAAGTTGATGCCGATTTGGATGCCGATACCTTCCGTTTGCTGGCTGGCGTTCAGTATCTTCATCAGCTGTGTACAGGCGGTTATTTTCACAATGCTCAGCATGGCTTATCTTTCCAATGCGGTTAAGGAAGATCATGCTGAATGAGGATTCAGGATTCAGGATTCAGGGTTCAGGGATTAGGATTCAGGGAAAAAACCCTTTACCCCCGACTCCTTTACCACTGGCACCTTTACACCTATCACCTAAAATTAAGGAGGAAATTTTAAAATGGAACATGCGATTATGGTAGCAGCAGCACTTTTGGGCGCAGGAATTACAATGGGACTCGCGGCAATCGGCGCGGGCGTCGGCGACGGTCTTGTCACTAGCAAATTCATTGACGGCATAACCCGCCAACCCGAAGCGAAGAATACGCTCTTCACTAATACGCTTATCTCCGTCGGCTTGATTGAGGCTATGGCGATTATCGCTACGGTTGTTGCGCTCATCATGCTCTATGCCAACCCGCTGCTTTAATTAGGAATGAGGAATTAGAAATTAGGAATTGCTATTCATTCCTCATTCCACATTCCTAATTCCTAATTGTTAAAAACGGGGTGATTTGTTTTGATTGAAATTAACGCAACAATTATCGCGCAGATACTTAACTTTTTAATCTTAGTCGTATTCTTGCGTGCGGTTGCTTATAAACCTGTCGCCCGCCTCTTACAACAACGTTCGGACAAAATCCGCAACGACCTTGAAAAGGCAGAGGCTGACCGTAAGGCGGCAGAACAAGCTTTGGAGCAATACAAAGTTCAACTCTCCGACGCGCATAAAAAGGCGCAAGAAATTATCGATAAAGCGGCACTTACTGCCCGTCAAGAACACGACGCCGCTGTCGAAGAAACTCGCAAAGAAATTGAGCGCATGAAACTTTCCGCGCAGGCTGAGATTGAAAACGAACGCAATCGCGCTTTTGAAGAAATGAAATCGCAAATCGTCACATTGAGCTTGGCGGCGGCTAGTAAAGTCGTTACCAAAAATCTCGACACTAAAGAAAATGACAAGCTCGTCAGCGAATTTATTTCTGGTTTGAATAAAGACATGTTCGCAGATTTAAAGTGAGGTGGCGACATGCTTAACATTCAGCTTGCCTCCAAATATGCGGCGGCGATTTTCGAGATTGCCAAAGAAGAAAATAATCTTGACGGCTACGATAAAGATTTGGGCAGAGTCCGCGCAGACGTTTTCGATATTCCAGAGGCGGTTAAATTTTTCCAAAATCCGCTTATCCCTCAACAGGCGAAAAAAGATTTGCTTAAGCGGGCTTTCGATAAGGAAATTTCCGCAACCGTTATGAATTTCCTCATGCTCCTTGTCGATAAAAAAAGAATCGGCGTCTTCAACGAAATCTATGATATTTTTACTTCGCTGAAGAATAAGGAACAGGGAATTTTAATCGCGGACGTGACAAGCGCATTTCCTCTTTCTAAAAAGCAACAGGACGCGCTTGTTAGAAAACTCGGCAACTTGACGGGACGTAAGGTTAAAGTTCGCACTCATAAAGATGAATCTATTTTGGGCGGACTCATTGTTAAAATCGGCGATAAGCGAATTGACGGTTCCGCCGCAGGTCGTTTACGTTCGCTCCGAAATTCTTTATCGGTTAATTCGGGTGGAATTTGAGGTGAAGTCTAAAACATGAAGATAAATCCTGATGAAATTACTGCGATAATCAAGGATCAGATTAAAAATTACAACGTCGACCTGAATGTTGATGAAGTCGGCACGGTCATTGAGATTGGTGACGGTATCGCGCACATTCACGGGCTGGATAAGGCAATGGCGGGCGAGTTGCTCGATTTCGGCGACGATATTTTTGGTCTCGTTCTTAACCTTGAGCAGGATAACGTCGGTGCGGTTATACTCGGTCGCGATAACGAAATTAAAGAGGGCGCGACTGTCAAACGCACGGGCAGAATTATGCAGGTTCCTGTTGGCGAAAATATGATTGGACGTGTCGTTGACGCTCTGGGTCGTCCGATTGACGGCAAAGGTCCGATTAAAACAACTAAAGCTCGTCCTGTTGAGTTCAAAGCTCCGGGCATTGCGGATAGAAAATCTGTTCACGAGCCGTTGCAGACGGGCTTAAAGGCTATCGACGCGCTTGTTCCCATTGGACGCGGTCAGCGCGAATTGATTATCGGCGACAGAGGCATAGGCAAATCGGCTATCGCTATCGATACCATTATCAATCAAAAGGGGCAGAATTGTATTTGCGTTTACGTCGCAATCGGTCAGAAGGCGTCGACGGTTGCCCGCGTCGTGAAAACTTTGGAAGATCATGGCGCAATGGAATATTCAATCGTCGTAGCGGCGACTGCGGCTGATTCGGCTCCGCTCCAATATCTCGCGCCTTATTCGGGCGTCACTATGGCGGAATATTTTATGTATGAAAAGCACGGGCACTGTCTCTGCATTTACGACGACTTGACGAAACACGCGGCGGCTTATCGTGCAATGTCCTTGCTGTTAAGACGTCCGCCCGGTCGTGAGGCTTATCCCGGCGACGTTTTCTATTTGCACTCAAGACTTTTGGAACGTGCCGCCAAACTCAGCGACAGACTCGGCGCAGGTTCAATAACTGCTTTGCCGATTATCGAAACGCAAGCGGGCGACGTTTCGGCTTACATTCCGACAAACGTTATTTCAATCACGGACGGGCAGATAATGCTTGAAACGGATTCATTCTATTCGGGCATTCGTCCGGCTATCAGCGTCGGCTTGTCGGTTTCTCGCGTCGGCGGTTCCGCTCAGATTAAGGCTATGAAACAAGTTGCGGGCACAATGCGTTTGGATTTGGCGCAGTATCGCGAGCTTGCGGCATTTGCGCAATTCGGCTCCGACCTCGATAAAGCTACTAAAGCACAGCTTGACAGAGGCGCACGCATGGTTGAAACTCTTAAGCAATCGCAATATTCGCCGTTGCCCGTTGAAGACCAAGTTTTAACGATTTACACGGCGGTTAAGGGCTTTTTAACGGATATTCCCGTTGACAAAGTCGTTACCTTCCACAACGATTTTATTAAGTTCATGCACGCGAATCATCCCGACATTGGCAAGAAAATCGTTGAGCAAAAGAAACTTGACGACGCGCTTGAGGCGAAGATTAAGGCGGCAATCGCGGAATTTAAAGAGACAGTCACCTACAAGACTGAAGGTTGAGGCGGTGGCGTAAATGGCAAATTTACAACACATACGCCGCCGAATCAAAAGCGTTAAAAATATCCAGAAGATAACCAACGCGATGGACATGATAGCGCGTTCAAGATTCAATGCGGCTCGCGAAGCGTTATTGTCCAATCTGCCTTACGTCGCGAAGACCAAAGAAATTATGCGGCGCGTGATGACGCAAATGCGCGGGCAGGAATACGAACATCCTTTTGTTAAAACTCGCGCAGAACTCATTGCCGAACAGGAACAGGGCGCAGGAAAATTTTTATTCATAGTGATTGCGTCGGATAAGGGCTTGGCGGGTTCATTTTCAAGCAACGTCTTTAAAGAGGCGCACGACACGATTGAATACGACGGCACAGGCGAAAGTTCTTCACTTGACGACGACGGCGACGACGAAAACTTTCACAAGAAAAATTTCGACGCGCTTAAAGGAATCAAACCTGCGACAAGGCGGACTCCGAAACAACAACGTCAAATGAGCGCGACGGGCGGTATGGCAAGGGCGGCAAGTCATCAAGGCGGCGGCGGTACTTCAAGCGGTAGCGTCGAAGTTGCTCGCGAATATCACGACGCGGATTATATTGACGGCATTGAATTAATCACGGTCGGCAGACGCGCCACGACGCATTTCAAACAGCGCGGCTACAACATTATAAAAAGTTATCACGGCATAAGCGAACGTCCCGATTACAAATACGCTAAGGAAATCGCAGACTTGATTATCGACCGTTTCGATAGCGGCGAGATTATCGACGTGACTTTGATTTATACGCAATTCAAATCGGCGATAAGTTGTTCGCCCGATAATGTGACGCTCCTTCCGATTGTCACGGACGATTATGCCAAAGTCGGCGCGAATCTCAAAGAAGAATACATTTACGAACCGGACGTTGTTAAGATTTTGAATGATTTCCTGCCGCGCAGAATTGCCACAAGAATTTATGGCGCGATGTTGCACAGTGCGGCGTCGGAACTCAGCTCGCGAATGAACGCAATGAGTAATGCAACCGATAACGCGCAAGAACTCGTCGGCAGATTGAATCTCTTTTACAATAAAGTTCGTCAAGCGGGCATTACCAATGAAATTAACGAAATTGTCGGCGGCGCAAATGCGCTTGAGTAGGGAATCGGGGCTTATAAAATGAAAATTGAACATGTCGCAATGTATGTGAACGATTTGGAAAAAGCTCGCGAATTCTTCATTAAATACTTCGGCGCGAAATCCAACGACGGCTATCACAATCCCAAGAAAAAATTTCGCTCGTACTTTTTAAGTTTTGACGGCGAGGCGCGGCTTGAGATTATGAATAAGGCTAACCAAGTTGACAGCGAAAAAAATCTTGCCGCTACGGGATTTATTCATCTGGCGTTCGGCGTCGGCAGTAAAGAAAAAGTTGACGAATTGACGGCGCAACTTAAAAGTGACGGCTACGAAGTTATCAGTGAGCCTCGCACAACGGGCGACGGATATTATGAAAGTTGTATCCTCGATTTTGAGGGAAATCAAATTGAAATAACGGAATAACTCCACAGGGAGGAATGAAGTTTGGCGAAAGGAAAAGTTGTTCAAGTTATCGGCGCGGTTGTCGACATTGAATTTCCGGTCGGCGAATTGCCCGAAATTTTGAACGCGGTAACAATAAAAGGCAGATCGGGTAACGTCGATATAGACCTTGTCGCGGAAGTCATGCAACATTTAGGCGACGGCGTAACCCGCTGTATAGCAATGAGTTCGACGGACGGACTTGTTCGCGGCATGGAGGCTGAAGATACCGGCGCACCGATTACGGTACCTGTCGGCGAAGAATGCTTGGGGCGTGTCTTCAACGTCTTGGGTCAAACCGTCGATAACAATCCGAAACCTGTCGGAAATAAAAATTGGCGTCCGATTCACCGCAAGGCTCCGAGTTTTGAAGAGCAAGAGACCTCGACGCAAATTCTTGAAACGGGTATTAAAGTTGTCGATTTGATTGCGCCGTATTCTCGCGGCGGTAAAATCGGCTTATTCGGAGGCGCGGGTGTCGGCAAAACCGTTTTGATTATGGAGCTTATCCATAACATTGCAACGGAGCACGGCGGCTATTCAGTCTTTTCGGGCGTCGGCGAGCGCACTCGTGAAGGTAATGACCTTTGGTCGGAAATGACGGAGTCGGGCGTTATCGATAAAACGGCTCTGGTTTACGGGCAAATGAACGAACCGCCCGGTGCTCGTATGCGTGTTGGCTTAACGGGCTTGACTATGGCGGAATATTTCCGCGACGAACAGGGCAAAGACGTTCTGTTATTCATCGATAACATTTTCCGTTTCATACAAGCCGGCTCGGAAGTTTCGGCGTTGCTTGGTCGTATGCCGTCCGCTGTCGGTTATCAGCCTACATTGACGACTGACGTTGGCGCATTGCAGGAAAGAATCACTTCGACCAAAAAAGGCTCGATAACTTCGGTTCAAGCGGTTTACGTTCCTGCCGACGACTTGACAGACCCCGCGCCCGCCGCAACATTTACACATTTGGACGCGACGACAGTTTTGAGCCGTCAAATCGCTGAGTTGGGAATTTATCCCGCAGTCGACCCGCTTGACTCGACAAGCCGTATTCTCGACCCGAATGTTATCGGACGCGATCATTATGAAGTTGCTCGCGGTGTGCAGGCGGTTTTGCAGAAATATAAAGAACTGCAAGACATTATCGCGATTCTTGGTATGGAAGAACTTTCCGACCAAGATAAATTGACAGTCAGCCGCGCCAGAAAGATTCAGCGTTTCTTGTCGCAACCGTTTGCAGTCGCGGAAGTCTTTACGGGTTCGCCGGGCAAATACGTCGCGTTGAAAGATACTATTCGCGGCTTTAAAGAAATTCTTTCCGGCAAATATGACGACTTGCCCGAAAATGCGTTTTACATGGTCGGCGGCATTGAGGAGGCAGTTGCAAAGGCTCAAAAACTCAAGGAGGCATAAACAATGGCTACAATCCTGCTTGAGGTTGCCACGCCCGACAAAGGCGAAGTTTTTTCTAAAGAAATTAACATGCTGATAACCCGTTCGATTTGCGGCGAGTTGGGCATTTTACCTAAGCACGCGAGACTTTTGACGGAGCTTTTACCGCACGCCATGAGGATTAAGGCGGACGGCGGCGAGACTCAACTCTTTGTCAGCGGCGGCTTTATGGAAGTCACGCCCGATAAAATTACGATTCTTGCGGACGCGGCTGAAAATCCCGACGACATTGACGTTGAGCGGGCTAAAGCGGCTTACAATCGCGCAGAGGAACGCCTCGCCAAGAAAGATTCCGAAATTGACATTGACAGAGCAGAGGCGGCACTTGCCAGAGCTAAGGCGCGACTTTTGGTTAAAGGCGTTCATATGGGCTGAAAAGCTTTGTATAAAAAAATTTCCCTACCCGAATTTGGGCAGGGATTTTTTTATGTCAAAAATTTTACTTGCAGTACAAAACCATTTCGCAACCCGTCGGCACGAGATAATTTAACCCGAAGTATCGCAGAATGGCGCGTTGTTCGTCGTCAAGCATGTAATCCGTACAATCAATTCGATAGTGACGGAATTCAAATTCATAATCTGCGCGGAGAGACTTAATATAAGTTGCGAGCGTCCATAAATCTTCGGGCTTATGATAAGCACTGACAGCCATTTTGGGCTTGAAACTAGTAATCGTTTTAGCCGCACCGTGAAGCATTTCGAGTTCCGCGCCTTCAATGTCGAGCTTTATATAATCGACATGCGGCAAATTTTTTCGCGCAACGTAAGTATCCAAGTCAATGAAATTCGCCGTCGATGTTCCATTTAAATTCTTACGACTGCCTACGCCGCCCGAATAATATTTTTCTTCGCCTTCCTTGTTGCTCAAGCCGAGATTCTCAAGAATAATGTAGTCGCCAAAGCGAGCAAGGCGAGCCGCGCATTTTCCGTAATTAGTCGCGTCCATCTCGAAGGCAAAAACTTTTGCGCCGCAATTAGCAAATGCAAGAGCTGTGCCGCCGTCATAAGCTCCGCCGTCAATGGCAATGTCGCCCGCGTTTGGAGTAAAGCCATCCAAAAAATATTGCGGTTCTGGCGCGAAATTGTAATCATTTATCCTGCCCGTCAAGCGTCCTTTAATAGCCGCGCAGAAGATTTTCCGCGATTCGTCACTGCCGAGCATTTCATAGACTCTGTAAAGTTCGGGCAAATGTTTCATCACATTGGAAAATTTTTCTTCGTCGGAAATGGTTATAACTTCAATGCCGTATTGCTCAAAGTAGGGGATAAAGGCAAAATCTTTCAGCTCAATCGTTATAAACATTTCTTGTGGCTTGACGGGAAAATTTTTTTCGCCGAAATGCGGGAAATCCTCAAGCGTGATAACGGGTATGTCAACAAGCTTTCTCAAGGCATTTGCCTGAACGTCGGCAAGCACGACCGCGCAGGTTACGTTCAAACCAGTTTTCGTAAGCACTTGGACATTCGCCGCCGCAGTTGAAGGCACCATAACGAAACCGAAAAAAATTCCGCACGGCGTCTGATTCTCGACCATCTTCCTCAAATGGACATTAAATTTTTCCTCGTGAACTTCAGAAATCATCTTTATAAATTCTACACTCAATTTTTATGTCTCCTTAATTTTATCGGTTATTTGCAGTACAAAACCTTTTCGCAACCCGTAGGGACAAGATAACTCATCTCGAAATATCTCAAAGCTGCGCGTTCGTTGTCATTCAACATATAATCAGCACAATCAATTCGATAGTGACGAAATTCAAATTCGTAATCTGCGCGGAGAGACTTGATATAAGTTGCGAGTGTCCATAAATCTTCGGGCTTGTGATAGGCACTGATAGCCATTTTGGGCTTGCAACGAGTAATTGTCTTCGCCGCGCCGTGCAACATTTCGAGTTCCGCGCCTTCAATGTCAAGCTTGATATAATCGACGCGAGGCAAATTATTTCTTTTAACGTAAGTGTCAAGGTCGATAAATTTGGCAGTCAATGCACCGCCAGAATTTTTACTGCTACCCGCGCCGCCGTAAAAATAATTTTCTTCACTCTCTTTGTCGCTTAAGCCGAGATTCTCAAGAGTAATGCCGTACCCCCCCCGATACGTTTATATTGTCTTGACAATTTTTATAATTAATGGCGTCCATCTCGAAAGCGAAAACTTTTGCGCCGAATGTAGAAAAATCTATCGATGTTGCTCCGTCAAAAGAACCGCCGTCAATGGCAATGTCGTCCGCGTTTGGAGTAAAGCTGTCCAGAAAATATTGCGGCTCTTGTGCAAAACGATAATCATTGATTTTGCCCGTCAAATTGCCTTTAATCGACGCGCAGAAAACTTTCCGTGATTCGTTACTGCCAAGCATTTCATAGACACTGTAAAGTTCGGGCAAATGATCCATTGTGAATGAAAATAGTGAGTCGTCAGCCTTCTGTAATACTTCAATACCATGACGAGCAAAGTAAGACGTAAACGCAAAATCTTTTAAGTTGCCGAAGAGAAAAATTGTCTTCAGGTTTGAACTCGCTATTTCTTCGAGCGGAATGATAGGAACTTCGACCAAAGATTTAAGCGGCTCTTCTTGAACGACGCTAATTACAACCACGCAAGCAACGTTCAGATTCGTTTTGATAAGCATTTGAACATTAGCCGCCGCCCAATTCGGATTGAAATCAAAGCCGAAAAAAATTCCGCATGGCGTCTGATTCTTTATTAGCTCCGACAAATGAACGTTAAATCGTTCCTTGTGAACTTCGGAAATCATTTTGATAAATTCTGCGCTCAATTTTTAAGCCTCCAATTTTTTAGCCAAGAGCTGATTGACAAGTTGCGGATTAGCCTTGCCTTTGGTGAGTTTCATAACTTGCCCGACCAACGCGCCGAGAGCTTTTTTCTTGCCGCCGCGATATTCTTCGACTGCTTTAGGATTTTTGGCGATAACTTCGTCGATAACACCTTCAATCGCGCTGGTATCAGTGATTTGCACAAGCCCTTTATCCTTGACAATCTGCGCGGGCGATAAGGGCGAAGTCCACATTTCGGCGAAGACAGTCTTGGCGATTTTGCCGCTAATCGTGCCCTTTGCAATCAGCTGAATCATTTCGGCAAGGCGTTTGGCGTCAACGGGCGAATTTTCAATCGTCAAGTTATCGGCGTTGAGATTTTTGGATAAGTCGCCCATAATCCAATTCGCGACAACTTTGGCGTCGGCTCCGTTGTCAACAACCGCGTCAAAATACTCCGCCATAGCACGCGAACTTGTGATAATTCCCGCGTCATACTCACTTAGACCAAAACTTTTTATCAAGCGTTCGCGGCGAGCGTCGGGCAATTCGGGCAGTGATTTTCTGAACGCCTCAATCTCCTCGTCCGTAGTGACTATAGGCGGTAAATCGGGTTCGGGCATGTATCTATAATCGTGCGCATCCTCTTTACTGCGCATTGATTGAGTAATTCCCTTTTCGGGATTCCAAGTGCGCGTCTCCTGAATAATCGTCCCGCCGTCGTCGAGAACTTCCGCTTGACGTTCAATTTCATAGTTAATCGCGTCTTCAAGGGCTTTGAACGAATTGATATTTTTCATTTCCGTCCGCGTGCCGAGCTTATCACTGCCGACGGGGCGCAACGAAACATTAATATCTGCGCGGAGGTTGCCCTCTTCCATGCGGCAGTTGCTTACGTCGATATATTCGAGAATCGATTTAATCTTTTCCATGTAGGCGCGGGCTTCGGCGGCTGAATGCATGTCGGGTTCGCTGACAATCTCAATCAACGGAACGCCCGTCCGATTATAATCGACGTTCGAGCTGGACGAGTCCTTAATCGTCGTGCCGCTGTGTACGAGCTTGCCCGCGTCCTCTTCCATATGAATTCGAGTAAGGCGGACAGTTTTTTTCTCGCCGTCAACGACAATGTCAACGTGTCCTTCGTAAGCTATCGGCAAGTCGTACTGCGAAGTCTGCCAATTCTTCGGCAAGTCGGGATAATAATAGTTCTTGCGGTCGAATTTGCTGTACTTATTGATTTTGCAATTCGTGGCAAGCCCCGCCTTAATCGCGAACTCCACGACTTTTTTATTAATCGTCGGCAACACGCCCGGCAGTCCCAAGCATACGGGGCAAACGTGCGTATTTTGTTCCGCGCCAAAAGTCGTTGCACAACCGCAGAAAATTTTCGTCGCCGTCTTTAACTCGCTGTGAATCTCCAATCCGATTACCGCTTCATACTTCAAAATAAATCGCTCCTTTTCAATAAAGATAACCTTTAGCCCATTCTGCAAACTTTTTAATTCTATCCTCCGTGTCAATCAGTCGGTCGCCGATTTTGCGCTGAGTTATCGTCAATCTGTCCTCTTCCTTATCGGTTTCCAAATTTTTGACAACGTAAGAATCATTTTCACATTCAACGTAGTAATCCCCGAAAATCAATCTCATGCCCAAATGTTCTCGCGAAATGTTATCGTTCACTTCAACTTCCTTCAAAAAGGGCTGATAAGAATTAGTCGACAGCCTTTTTTCCGTCGACATAACGGCAAAACAATAAGGCTCGTGTTCAAAATCCCACCAACAATATTTTCCATAATCTTTCAAGCCGATTGAAAACGCCCGAAAAGAAGGATAGCTTACATGGTAATAAATCCAATCGAATTCTGAATCACGCTCGCATTTGGCAAGGTATTCGTCAATAATCCTATTCAAATAATCGTTATCAAAGTTTTTAGTGCTTCTCAGGAGTTTTTCCAGAAATTCTTTTGTATCTTCAAAGCCTCTGACCAACGCGCTTTTATGAAAGAGATTCTGCCACGACTTCGGATTTGGAGAGCCAAGTTGATAAACCTTTCTGTCCATTGTCTGAAGATAATCGCCCATAATCAACAGCGCACAACTGATTTTATCATATTGGCACTTGAACAGCGAAATAAATCGCTCAAAATATTCGGGATAACCCAAGCCGATAATTCCAATCTGTCCGTATAAAAGATAATGATCCTCCAACTCGAAAAGCGATTCGGCTTTATCAGGATTTTCTGCCGTCCATAAAAGCTTTTTGCGCTCTTCTTCAAGCTGTGTGCTGTTGAAGCTATCTTGGTATTTATTCCTAATTTTGTCGCGCTCTAGAATTTTCCCGTAAATGATAATGCTGTCAACTTGCTCAAGCATCGCAGGAATTCGGTTGCCATTATTACGGTTTTCGCTGTTGCTGAGTTCGGCTCCCTTTGAATTTTCTACAAGATTATTCACGATACGAATACGCCGCCGGAAGTCCGCGTCCGAAATTTTATCGACGTTGAGCAGATAAGTCTGGAAAGCATAAAGCATGACAGTTTGCCCAAGAGAAAGTTTTTTACTGAACTTCACGCAGTCGCCAAAAAAATCTGCGCGGTCGAAGTACGTTATAATTTTGCCGCATTCGTGACGATTGATAAATTTATTAGTCCTACTGCCCGTTGAAACTCTGTCAGCGAAAAAGGCGGAAATTTTTTCGCGCTTTGAAAGCTCATACCAACAATCAAAGCTTCGCTCCATGAAGTCGACATTTTCCCGAACATCGCCATTAAAAAATTCTTTCAGCAAATCGAACGGGTCACGGCTCTTACCTTGCGGCGTGTCGTCCTTGCGATACAAAATCACGTCGCACAGAAAGCCAAAATACGCCAAAAAGCCGTCGTCAATAAGATTATCTTCGTCGCGATAATCCCACAGCAAATCAGTCCAATCGGTGTCGATTTTCAAAATGATTCTGTCAGAAAGTTCACCGTCAATTTCGTCGAGCCGACTTTTGAACTCCGCTTTAAAATGTTCAAAGTCTGTTAATGGCTTGCCGCGAGAATTCATCGTTACATAAATTTCATCAGTCAAGCCCATGTCATCAATCGGTAGGAAATAAAACGAAATCGCGCCGTCTTTGAGCTTTGCCCATAAATTTTCTACGTCGCAAAACTTTTCGTCAATGGCGTCGAGTATAACAAGCATTGAACTGACG
The DNA here is from genome assembly GCA_017549815.1 of Selenomonadaceae bacterium. Lineage (GTDB taxonomy): Bacteria > Bacillota > Negativicutes > Selenomonadales > Selenomonadaceae > Quinella. The sequence goes on along the minus strand of JAFYNH010000074.1, from coordinate 37,382 downwards.
GTCGGATCTTTTTTCCAACTCAATGGGAAGTCGGCATTATCTTCAATCTCGGCAGATAATTTTTCGCCAAAAGAAACTTTAGCCGCAATCAAAAATTTGCAAAATTCCCTTGAATCAGGGCGCGTGTCATACAAAAATTTTTTAAGGAATTCAGTCTCGGCGAGAGGAATATTTTCTTTTTTAGCGGCGTACCAATGCAAAAGAAAAAGTGTTGTAAGGCGTTGTTGCCCGTCAAGCAAAGTTAAAGTACCGTCTTCATTTGAGCCGTAGACAAAATCCAACTTAATTGAGGCGTCGGTCGTGACGGCTTTATAAAGTGCGTCCAGAAATCTTTCACGCACACGCCGAATTTCTGTAGTATTCCTGCCCTGCGCGTAGTCGCGTTGAATGTTCGGGATAACGATTTGCTTAACGCCGTCGGAAAAAATATTCATGAAAGTTCGCAATGATTCGGTCACGATTATTCCTCCTCGCCCTCAATTCTAATCGGCTCCGCTAAATAATTTTTCAGTACACGGTTAATCTCAGCAAGATAAGCACGGCGGTCATTCTCGCCCCAATAGTGAATTTGATTCTTCTCCGACTTTGTATAGTACTTCAAAAATGCCATCTTTGTACAAAACGGAATGAACGCGCCCTTCTTATCCAGCTTAATAATTTCGTTGCGCTTAACGTCGAAAACGGAGTTACCTAGCGCGGAATTTTCTTCGCATTTGAGTAAGGCAAGGTTGGCGATTGTATCAGCAGTCTCTTCGCTCATGCTTTCCAGCGAAAGTTGCTTGATGATTTTGTCACGTAATGCTTGGAATCGCCCACCGTCGATTGTCTTAAGATTAAGCAGTCGGTCAATTTCGGCAAGGAGGTTTGTATTTTCATCTGGGAAATTTTCAAGCGACTCTTTATGAAGTTTAAGCCACTCTCGCCATTGCTCTTGATTCGTTCCGATACCTTGAGAATTGACGGCGTGAATATGTTCCAAGCTCCATACGCCGAACTTGTACTTATCAAAAGGAAACCATAACGATTGTTCGGCGTTCCGTTGCACCGACTCAACGTTAAAAAGTAACAACAACCTACGAATTTTATCGGCGTCGTTATCGTAAGTCCAATCGGAATAATTTTCGCCTCCCTCCAACTTTATACTCGACCTAATAAGCTTGTCGAGTTGCGCTGAAAATTCGCGCTTAGTCTTGCCCTTAGATACTCTGTAAATGTCGGCAAGATTTTTATAGCCGGACGCGATAAGGTAGCCGATTTTATGATAAAGCTTGTGATTTTCGTGCCAATCCTTAAGCAGTAAAAAATCTCGAACGATTTCTTCCCAGACCTTATTTAAATTCGCCCCGCGCCGCTTAAGCTCATCAAAATAAAAGAACGTGGAATATTTATCTTTGTCACCGCCTTTCTTGCCCGCCATTAAATCCAGAATCAAATCAATGCGCGTCTGATAAGCGGTGTTGTTCGTCAGAAAATACCACAGCGAATCATTATGCAAATCCTTTTCGATATTATCCCATTGCAACGCGATTTCATCTTGGCGTTTCTTATCCATGTTTTGATTTTCGCGGCTGAGGAACATCGCCTTAACAAGCTCGGCACTTGTCAGAGGAATTTTTCCGATATTGAGCCGCTCGAACAAATTTATCGCGTTTTCGCCTTCGTCGACTTCGTACCAAATAATTTGCACATTGTACTTGAAAAGATTTTTTAAATCTTCACTTATCTCGTCCGAATCGATTTCGCCGGCAACGATTTTACTTTCAAACCAACTTTTTATAGTCTTATAAGCCTGCGCCATAAACCAAAAATCGATGTTAGCCTCTTCCAAAGTCAAATCGATATTCTCAAGAAATGTTGCTGATTGCATACTCCTTTTGTAGTCAAGAGAAAATTTCGGAGTGTATCCCATGAATTTGTAAAGCAAAAATAATGTCGTAAGCCTTTGTTGCCCGTCGATAAGCTCAAATTTGTCTTCGCTTAATTTTTTTACAACGACAGGTTGAAGACAATAATTTTTCGCGTTTCTCATGCGGTTTGTATCGTCTGCGCCAAGCAAATTATAAACGTCGTCGAGTAAACGCTTAACTTCAGAATTTCCCCAACGATAGCCGCGTTGATACAATTCGACGATAAATTTTCCGCGTATCTTATCAACCAATTTCGTTTCCAGTTTAGACATGAATCTTTCCCCTTTGAGATCCGCTAGCCGTTTTTCTTATCGCTTTGCTTGCCTATGTTTATCAAAATTCCAATCGCCGCCATTGTGACGATTAGCGAAGTGCCGCCATAACTTATAAACGGCAACGGTACGCCAACAACTGGTATCATGCCGCCGACCATAAATAAATTCGCTATCGCCTGCCCGACGACCAACAGCATTACCCCCATTGCCAAAACTTGCCCGTATTCGTCTCTGGCTTTGTTGGCAATCCGCGCCGCATAAACCGCAAACGCCGCAAATAATAAGAAAACAAATATCGCGCCTAAGAATCCGTTCTCTTGACAGAAAATAGCGAACGCAAAATCCGTGTGCGCCTCCGGTAAATAATCATATTTGCTGACGCCAACGCCAAGCCCCATGCCCGTTAATTCGCCCGAACCTATCGCCGATAAAGATTGTACCGTTTGATAGCCGATATTCTGAGCGTCCGACCAAGGATCGTAAGTTATCTTCAAGCGGTCAAGTCTGTAAGGCTCGCGAATTATCAGCAACGCAATTCCTCCCAGCCCCATGCCTACTAATTGCAAAATCCTATTCTTGCTCAACCCCGAAATAATAAGCATTAAAAGCGGTATTCCTAAAATTATCGACGCCGTGCCCATGTCAGGTTCAAGCTCCGTTAAGCCCGCAAAGCCCGCAATTAACGCCATTTGAATCGTCAAGAAATGCAATTCCTGTTCCAATTTTATTTTCGTGGAAATGTACGCCGCCGCTATCATTATCGAAACGAGCTTTGCCAACTCCGCCGGCTGAAATTGTCCCATTGGCAACGGCAACCAACGTTGCGCCCCGTTGACGACCGGACCAAAAACTAAGACCGCGCCCAACGATATAAACGTCCCTACTACAACAAAGAAAATAATTTTGCGCCAAACATGATAATCGAAGTGCAAACACACGGCGAACGCTAACAAGCCGATAAAGACGTTCAGGACGTGCCGTTTCAAAAAAAAGTAAGGCGTATCGAATTCCGCCTCCGCAAAAATAAAACTTGAGCTGAATACGTTTATCGTGCCTAAAATCAACAGCACAACCGTTATAGCAATTATCGCCTCCATGTCGCTTGTCCAAAATTTTTTCCCAGCGGCTTGATTCAGCTCCTTTTTCTGAACTTCAGCCATTTTATCACCTCGTTAAACATTGTCTCTAAAAATAATATCCAAAGTCTTTATCCTCAAGCGGTTTTTAATCAGCCAAACCGTCATCAAGTGTTCGGCAACAAAACTTATCGCCCGATATTCTCGCGGGTCGTCGGAGCTTGCAAGGTCGGTTGTCGCCAAAATTTCTTCCGTCGCGTCGATTATAAACGAAAAAAGCCATTCGCAATAAGCCTCAAAAATTTTCCGCCGCGTAATAAAAATTTCATAGCAGAACACGCCGAAACTGTTCGTCACTCTGTCATAAGCCGCCAAATAATCGGGTTGACGCAACGCGATATATTTTCTAATCGTGTTGATGACGTGCTCGGCAAGTTTCCTGCCGCTCAACATAATCTTCCAATCGTAAAGCGCAATGTAGCCGAATTGGCAACCGTTGACGATTATATCATTCTCGCGCAAAAGTTCCGTCGCCTCCCGCGCAGATAAAATATTTTCGCCGTCCGCCGTGAAAAATCTGCGGTAGTGCACAAAGCCGATAAGATTATGGCGCGTGTGTTTCCAAAGCCAATAAAGCGCGGTTATCTCGTTAAGGTAGGGATTGAGGCGGCTAATATTGTCGCCCGAATCGTCGCCGAGATAGCCGAATTTTTCTTTGGCGAGCGCGTGCCCTGCGTGAATAATTTTGTAATCGTCGGGTAAAGTCTCAAGTTTGGCGTCTTTATGCGTGACGACGTAGCAAGTAAAATCTGCGCGGACAAATTTTTTAAGCAGGAGCCAATTCCCGTTGACGGCAGGAAAGCGCGAAACTTTTTCAAAGACGTTTTCATTGGCGGTTAAAAATTTTTCAAGCTCTGAACTTTTCCTTGCGAACGTCAAAATATTTTCCGACAAGGCGTCAAGTTCAATCAACACGTCAATAAATTCTTCTGGCGTCCTCTCCGCAGTTAAAAGAATCGCGTCAAAAAATTTATAGCGGCAATCTTCCCGCGAATAAATCTCGGCATAAAAATTTCTCAGCGTAGGATATTCTTCAACGTCGGCAATGCCCGCGATTTTGAAATTCATATCGGGGAACATGTAATAATCATTCTTAGCAAAAAAGCCGTCAACGTCAAGAGTACGCGGCAACTTCAATGCGTGAATCAAGTTAAAAATCTGCACCGCATTATTCAGCGAAAAAAAATTGTCCGCCGCATAATTCAACAGCGTCGGCAACGTGATAGTCCTGTCGATTAATCCCAGCGCGTATAACTCCCTAAACCGCAATAAAAATTCGTCGTGACTTTCAAAGACGATATAATCAGCCGCGCCGTCCAGAATTTTCTTCAACTCGTCAATCGAAATTTCAACGTCGTCAATAAAAATTCTAAAGTCGCCCGCGTTGACTACGTAATTATCAGCCGCCGTATTACTCGACGGGATAATAAATTCTCCACGTTCAGCCGCGCCTTTGAATCTTATCTGCCCGACAATCTCCGCCGTCAAAATATTTTCAAGCTCGCCGCGCAGAAGAATTCTTGGTTTATACAAAAATTTTCACATCACTTTAAATACTTAGTAAGAATTTCAATGAGTTTCGGAATATCAAGCGGCTTGGCAAGGTGGTCGTCCATGCCCGCCTTTATCGCGTTCTCTTTGTCTTCGTCAAAAGCATTCGCCGTCATCGCGACAATCGGCACCGTCTTTGTATCCTTCCTGTTAATGGCGCGAATATTCCGCGTTGCGTCATAGCCGTTCATTATCGGCATTTGCACATCCATTAAAATTATATCGTAATGATTCGGTGGCGAATTCTTAACCATTTGCACCGCAACAGAGCCGTCGTCCGCGTCTTCAACGTCAAGCCCAATCTCCGTTAAAACCGCCTTTGCTATTTCGCGATTAACTTCAATATCCTCAACCAATAAAACTCGCTTGCCGCTGAAATCTGTCGACGCCAATTCATTCTGATTATTCTTTTCCTGTTCGTTGCCCTGCATTGCCCGCGAAAGTGCATTCTTCAAATCGGACATAAACAGCGGCTTTGTGCAAAACGTCGTTACGCCCGCCGCCCGTGCCTCTGCCTCAATATCCGAATAATCATAAGCCGTCAAAATTATTATCGGCGCAGTATTTCCCACGACGCGGCGAATTTGTCTGACAGTTTCAATCCCGTTTTGTTCGGGCATAAGCCAATCGACGATATACGCATCAAAAGGCTCGTCATCAAGGGCACGTCCTGCGCGGAAAACAGCTTCTCGCGGCGAAGTCGTCCACTCTGAACGCATTCCCATTTGCTTTAACATCGTCGTCACCGACTCGCAAGTATTAAAATCGTCGTCGACAATCAGGGCGCGCAGATTTTTCAGCTCTTGAATCGGGACTTGCTTAATATCCTGTTGAAGTTTCAAATCAAGTGTGACGATAAACTCACTGCCTCTATCCTTTTCGCTCTCGACTTGAATATCGCCGCCCATAAGCTCAACCATACGTTTAGTTATCGACATGCCAAGCCCCGTGCCTTGAATACCGCTTTTCGTCGAAGTCTCTTCGCGTTCAAAGGCGTCGAATACGTGCTTTAAAAATTCCTTGCTCATGCCAAGCCCGTTGTCTTTAACGCGGAATTCGTATTTAGCATAGCCGGGCATTTTCGATTCGTATTGGGAAATGCGGAAGAAAATCGAACCAGTCGACGGCGTGTATTTAACGGCGTTGCTCAAAATATTTATCAGCACTTGATTAATCTTGAGTTGGTCGGCGTAAACGTCTTCATTCTTAACCTTGAAGGCGTCGATTTGGAATTTCTGTTGCTTAGCGGTTATCTGCGGCTGGATAATGTGAATCAGATTATGCACAAGGTCGGAAAGATTGCATTCATTTTCGGCGACTTCGACGCGCCCGCTTTCTATTCGGCTCATATCAAGAATATCGTTAATCAAGCCGAGCAAGTGATTGCTTGACGATAAAACTTTTTCGAGCGAGTCTTTAACTTGATTGCGATTTTCAAAGTGGCGCAATGCCAAATTCGTAAAGCCGATAATGGCGTTCATAGGCGTCCGTATATCGTGGCTCATACTCGAAAGGAAAGTTGTCTTAGCGGCGTTGGCGTGTTGAGCTTCGGCAAGCGCGTCCGCAAGTTCTTGATTACGCGCCAAAGTATCGCGGGTTTCTTCGTCAACATTGGCAAAGCCGACGCCTACCGCGTGCATTCCCTCATCAATTCGGGCAATACGAATCATCATGAAATGTTCTTCGCCGTAATGAATCAAAAGGTAGCGGTGCGAAACAATTTCCTTATCGGCAAGCGCGGCGCGGATATTTTCGGGCTTGACAAATTCTAAAAGTTCTTCGCGGTCGTTCGGGCTAACGTATTCTTTAACGTAAGCTTCCATAGCCTCTTGGAATTTTATAACGTCGCTGTGCTTGCGTTTTAAAAGCGAACTCATTTCGGGCGTCACGCGATAACAAACAGCCTCGTCCGAATCCAAATTCAAATGGTAGACGAGCCGATAATCAACCGTCAAAGCTTGAATCATTTCGCTCTGACGACGGCGGCGGCGTTCTTCGGTGAGGATTTTAGTTTGCAGACGGATTTTTTCTTCCATTTCCTCGCGCTTAACGCGGTTTTCGGTCTCAATGGTATTCTTTAAATGGAGGAGCGCGTTATTTTTCCGCGTCTGCAGAATTATCAGCGCAAAGACAATCAGCATTGAAATAACCGTCATAAATGTTAGGAATATGGAACGGTTACGCATTTCAATGTTAAGGTCGGAAATTTCTTCTTCGATTTTATCTTCGCGAGCCAAATAGCAAAGCATCCAATTTGTCTTCGGAACGGGGCGATAGTAAAGAGATCTGTCCATGCCGCGATAAGTAAAGGCAACCATACCTTGTTGTCCGTTTGCGAAATCTTCCTTAACTTTTTCGGGCGTGTGATCGCCTTCAAACGTTGCCTTCTCCATAACTTTAAAAATATTTGAATTGCCGTCGAGATATTCTAAAACGGAATCGGTTAGCGAGTCGCCGTTGGGGTGATAAAGATTAAAGAAAGTGACTTCCCAATCGGTCGTGTAAGTCAAAATGTTCTCAAGGAATTTTTCGATAGTAACTTGGAGGAAACAATTTTGAATAGGGACGCCCTCGAACTTGATATTTTTGACGGGAATGACGACGGCGACATCAGCGTTATAGGTAAAAATTTTCGGCTCGTTAAAAACTTCGTTGGCAAAGAAATAATCGGAAGTATCAGCCATAACACCTTCGGGCGTGAGGATTCTACCGTTAGCGTCGACAAAAGCGAACAGGTCGACACTGTAAAGGATTTTCATACGGTCGAGGAACAATTTTAGGCTGTCGACATTTTTCAAATCGTTGGGGGTCAAAGCTCTTATTGCGGCGCGGAGGTTATTTACTCTGGAACTTATTCGGGCGTTAAGGACTTGTTCCCGGCGGTCTGTCATCTCGCGCAGATAAATTTCGCCGGCAGAGTGTACCGCCAATGAAATACTGCTTAGATTACTCCGATTTATCCAAAGCGTAGAAAAAATTAAGAGTATGGCGATGATTGCGCCGCCGACAATCGCCATAGGTATCGTACTTTTTTCTTTCTCTTGTTCTTGTTCGTGTGTATTTTTTTCTTCCATGACTTGACCTCGCGAAATAGTGTTTGTAGACAGATTTTATTAGAATTACTCAAATATATCAAGCGATATTTTTTGCGCAGGCTTTGCAGATTCTTATTGAAATTTTAAGTTACGGCTGATATATTAAAAAAAAATTTGGCAAGGAGGAATTATCCATGTTCATAGATTACATGAGAAAAATATTTGCGGTTATGAGTGCGTTGGCGATTTTATTATCGTTGAACTGCGCCGCCGCTAAAAAAAGCGTAGCCGTCATGCCGCTTGAAAATGTTTCGGGCAACAACGAACAAAAAGTTGCCGAGATAATGACCGAACAATTAATAGTGGCGATACATAACGCAGGGACTTATACGGTAGTCGAGCGGGCGCAAATGGGTGCGATACTTCGGGAGCAAGGTTTACAAAATATTATAGGCGACTCCGATGAAGCGATTGAGATTGGGAAATTGATTGGCGCGGATTATACTTTAGTCGGCAAGGTGACGACGGCATTTGTCGAACAAAATCCGACGGCAACGACTATTTCGACAATCGGCGCGGCTTTAGGAATAGGAGCGGCGGCAAGTGGATTTGTCAATCAATTCAAGGGCAGGATTGCTTTGGAGTATCGGCTTGTCGACAATAAGACGGGCGAGATTATTGTTGCTAAAAATATTGAGGGCAACAAGAGCGGGTCGAGCGTTGAGGCGGCTTTTAATAATGCTTGCAAACATGCCGCCGAGAATTTTTTAATGGGGCTTGACAGCGTAAATCCTCTTCGTGCTCGCATTGCGGAGATTGACGGCGATAAAATTTACATTGACAAGGGCGCGGATAGTGGACTTCGTCCCGGCGAAATTTTGATTGTTGCTCGCGAGACGGATCCGATTATTGTTAATGGGAAGGTTGTCGACATGAAGCAGGAGGAAGTTGGCAAGATTAAAGTTATCGAAGTCAATACGGATTATGCGATTTGCAAGGAAGAAGGATTTTTCAGCGACGTTAAAAAGGGCGACATAGTAAAGCGCGGGAAGTAATCCCCCCTTTGCCAAAGCGTGGATTCGCGGAACCGGCTAGTCCCTATTTCCTAATTATTAGTTCCTAATTATTAAAAACTTTTTCTTTGCTGCGCCCAAAGAAAAAGTTACAAAAAGAAAGGGCGTCAGACCGGCAAAGAAACATCCATGTTTCTATTGCCGGCGGCGCACGTCCATGTGCGCCGGGTTTCACCTAACCGCTACGTTTTCTTCATTACGCATTACTCATTTCTAATTCCTAATTCCTAATTGAAAAAATGGAGTTGATTGTTGATGAAAAAATTTGCCATGATAATTTTCGCGTTGTTGATGATAATCTGCGCGGAGGCAACGGCTAAAAATGTTACCGTCACGGGTACGGGCATAACTCAAATCGACGCTGAAAACGACGCACTTCGAGCCGCTGTCGAAAATACTGTTGGCTTGTTCGTCGATTCGGAGACACTCGTCCAAAATAGCATGTTAATCAACGACCAAATTTATACGCACTCTCGCGGATTCGTCAATGACTATTACGTCGTTAGCCGCGAACAAATTCCTAACGGCTGGCGCGTCACGATTAACGCCACTGTCGACGATAACCCCGATTCAAAGCTCATGAACGAATTGACGCGGCTCGGCATTATCAACGTTAAACTGCGCAATCCCAAAATCGCCGTCTACGTCCCCGAACAACATTTGAATTACGGCGTCAACGGAGCGGGCGGCGAAACCGCTATTGTTAAAACTTTGCTCAATGCGGGTTTTTCAAACGTCGTCGAAGTCGGCACGGGCTTAAATTATCAAAGTCCTATGGCTATGAACGTCGCTCAGATGAAACAAGCCGCTGAAAAATTCGGCGCGGATATTATGATTGTCGGCGAAAGTTTCAGCGAAGGCGTCGGCGATATGGGAAATTATTTACCCGGCAATCAGCGGACGAATATGCAAGCTTGTCGTGCTCGCGTCGAGGCTAAAATGTTTATCGTTAAGACGGGGCAAGTTATCGCGGCGGACGGTAAATACGGCTCGGCTTATGACAATTCGCAAGCAATCGCCGCCAAAAAAGCTTTGACTTCGGCGGGCGAACAAATGGGCAATTATTTCGTCGAACAGATAACGGGCATGTATACTAGCCGTCAAGCCATTGAGGTTATCGTTTACGGCGCGGACTTTTCCAAAATAAATCTCGTGCAAGCCGCGTTGAATCAAAATAATCGCGTTCAGAATGTAAATCTTTCGAGCTATGAAAACGGTCGCGCAGTTTTCAACGTCGGCTATGGCGGTTCCCCGCAAACGCTCTTTAACGAGTTGCAAAACTTAACGCACGCCGATTTAACTTTGCAAGCTTTTACTTATAACACGCTGACAATTTATGTAAGGTAATTTGGAGGAATAAAAAAAATGATTGAAATTGGTATCGGATTAGTCGCGGGCATTTTGATAATTCTCGCGCTGAAATTTTTAATCGAGTTGCCGTTTAAAATTATTTGGAACAGCTTAATCGGCGCGGCGATTCTCTACCTCGTGAATATGACGGGAATAATCATGATAAAAATAACTTTTATTCACGCGCTGATAGTCGGCGTCTTCGGAGTGCCGGGACTGATTGCGCTTGCGATTTATCTGAACTTTATCAAGTAGAAAGGCGATTGCATGTCTGAGATTAAACTTCTGGATTCAAACACGATAAATAAAATTGCGGCGGGCGAAGTCGTTGAACGTCCTGCCTCTGTCGTCAAGGAGCTTGTTGAAAATTCTATCGACGCGGGCGCAAAACGTATTGAAATTGAAATTCAAAATGGCGGCAAGGCTTTAATTCGCGTGACTGATGACGGAAAGGGCATGTCTCGCGAAGACGCCGTTCTTTCTGTGCGACGCCACGCCACCAGTAAACTTTCAAACGTCACCGACCTTGCGCAAATTGCTACTTTAGGTTTTCGTGGCGAGGCTCTTCCGACGATTGCCGCCGTCTCAAAATTTACTTTGCAAACGCGCCGCGCAGATGATGAACTCGGTATAAAGCTGACGATTGACGGCGGAAAACTCATTGACAATCACGAAGTCGGCTGTAAAGTCGGCACAACGATTTTGGCTGAAATGTTATTTTTCAATACGCCTGCGCGGCTGAAATTCCTCAAGGCGACGCCGACCGAAGCGAATAAAATTAACGACTTTGTTATCAAGCTTGCGCTTAGTCGCCCCGATATAGCCTTCCGATTTATTAACGTCAACCGAACTGCGCTTGCGACGCCCGGCAATGGAAATGTTTTCGACACGCTTAACGCGATTTACGGCACGGAATTAACGGACTCCTTTCTGACTTTGCAAGCCGATGACGACGAATTAAATCTGCGCGGCTACGTCACCAAGCCCAATATGTTAAGGAGTTATCGGGGCTGGCAAACGTTCATAGTAAATGGGCGCGTCGTTGAGAACAGGACGATTGCAAAGGCATTGGACGAGGCTTATAAATCGTTGATTCCGAAGACGGGCTTTCCGTTCGCGTTCATAAAAATCGACGTACCGCAGAATACAATCGACGTTAATGTTCACCCGCAAAAGATAGAGATAAAATTTGAGGACGAGAGTAAAATTTTCAAGGCGGTTTATCACGCTGTGCGCGACGCTGTAGAAGGTAAGCACGACGATTCAACCGAACACGATTTAACCGAAGTTGCCGCCGCGCCCGATACCCCACACTTTGAACAAATAAATCTTGTCGAGGAAGTTCCCGATGATAAGCCCCAAAAATCCGAGCGTAAGAAAAAATCTGATGACGATTTAGATTTTGAGAAAAGTTTAACGCCCGCCGATAACGTCGAGAAAACTCCGCCGCCCGAAAAAATTCCGGAGCCGCCTAAGAAAATCGAGCCATCTAAAAAGGTTGAACCTGTCGAAAAAGTTTTAGCCGATAAAAAGCCTGTGCTTGATTTTGAGCCTGTCGGACAAGTCGCCCTCTGTTACATAGTCGCGCAGAGTGGCAACGATTTATATCTTATCGACCAACACGCCGCGCATGAACGGATTCTTTTCGACAAGCTTAGTGGTTATGCAGAAAAAATTCCCGCGCAGGGCTTATTGATTCATCGCGTCTTGAAATTTGATTCGCGGGAGGCGGAGCTTATCGAACAAAATCTTAACGTCTTCGCGGAGCTGGGCTTTACAATGGAGCCGAGCGGCAATAATGAATTTCGGCTTATGGAAGTTCCCGTTGATGCCGCCGACACCGACGCGGAAAATCTTCTGCGCGGGATTGTCGAAGAAATTTTTAACGGCGTCAATGATTCAAACGACATTGCAAAAAAAATTCGCCGCGCAGTTTTGGCAACGACGGCTTGCAAGGCGGCGATAAAGGCGGGGCAAGAACTCAATCTTCGACAAATGGAAATTTTGTTAAAGGAACTTTCCGAGACGCCGCACCCGCATACTTGTCCGCACGGCAGACCGACGATTATAAAATTTTCTGCCGCCGACCTCGCTAAAATGTTTAAGCGTACTTGAAAAGCAATGCGTAATTAATCCCTTGCTAAGGGGTAAGGGAAAAGGTGTCGGGGGTAAAGGATTTTTCCCTTATCCCTAAATCCTGACCCCTGAACCCTAAATCCTAGTCCCCAGTCCCTAGTTCCTAGTTCCTATCAACAGGATTTTTTTTCTGCGCGTCAAAATAATTCGCAAGCGTATAAAGGAGGTTTTAAAGATGAAAGTTCTGATGATTAACGGCTCGCCACGAACGCACGGCAACACGGCGATTGCGCTTTACGAAATGTCTAAAGTTTTCGAGCAGGAAGGCGTTGAGACTAAAACTGTCCAAGTTGGGCACAAAGTTATTCGCGGTTGCGTCGCCTGCCAAAATTGTTTTAGATTGAGACGTTGCGTTTTCGACGATATTGTCAATGAAGTCGCGCCGCTTTTAAGGGAGGCTGACGGCTTTGTTGTGGGTGCGCCCGTTTACTACGCCTCGCCCAATGGCACGGTTATTTCCTTCCTCGACAGACTTTTTTACAGCACAATGGCGCAGGATAAGACAATGAAGGTCGGCGCAAGTGTCGTTGTTTGTCGGCGTGGCGGCGCAAGTGCGGCTTTCGACGTGCTTAATAAATATTTTTCGATTAGCGGCATGGCGATTGCTGGCAGTCAATATTGGAATATGGTTTACGGGCTTAAACCCGGCGAATGTGCGCAGGATACCGAAGGGCTTCAGACGATGCGGACGCTTGCAAGAAATATGACGTTCCTCATGAAGAGTATCGAGCTTGGCAAAGAACAAGTCGGCTTGCCCGAACAGGAAGAATGGCTGCCAATGCATTTTATAAGATGAAAATTTATCGTCCGACTTATATCAAAGATTTTAAGTGCGACGGCAGAGCTTGCGACTCGCGGTGTTGCCGAGATTGGAGAATTCCTCTCGACGAGGCGACGCGCCAAAAGTTTTTAATTCTCCCCGACCGCGAAGAAATTTTTAGTCATGTAGACGAGTCTGCGCAGGCTTTCAAAATGCAGAATTCGGGCGCGTGTCCTTTTCTTGACGAGAATTTTTTATGCAAGTTGCAACTCAAGCACGGTGAAGATTTTTTGCCCGCAATCTGTCAAAGTTTCCCGCGAGTAACTTACAAGCTCGGCGAAGAAATTTTTACGCAAGCAATGACGCTGACTTGTCCAGTAGCCGCGATTTTGATTCTTCTGCGCGAGGAGCCGATTGCAATTAGGAATGAGGAATTAGGAATTAGGAATTACTTTTTTGACTTTACGGAGAGAATTTCGTCGGCAGAAAAATTTTTGGAACGTCAGCTGGCGGCAATAAAAATTCTTCAACGGCGCGACTTGTCGATAAATGAACGGCTTAAAAGTCTCTGTGAATTCTTTGGCGAAAAAATTTCTGCAAACTTCGACGAATCAGCGCACGCGGCAACACTGGCTGAAATCTTCGGCGCAATGTACGACGCCAATTTTACTGCCGATAAAAAGAATCAGCTCGCTGCAACTTATCTTGCTAATCGGAAAGATATTCTTAATCAACTGCGCGAAAACTTTTCTACAGTGCTTGAAAATTATCTTGTCAACGAATTTTTTATGCGGAATTATCCTTGCGCGTTCAGAGGCGACGAGAAATTTAATTGCCGCGTGTTCGTTACGGTTTATCGGGCGATTGAATTTGCGGCGGTCTTAACTGCAATTTCAAAGGCGCGATTGACTTTGGAAGATTTTTTGGAATTACTCTGCGCCCTTAATGATAAGCTTGACCACAGCAAGGGCGGTATGGACGCGATTAAAACTTTCGCCGCGTCCGAAGAAAATTTTTATATAATGATTGAGAGATGACAATTTATGAAAGAAATTTTGGAGTTACTTGAACACAATGCGCGGCTCACGACGGGCGAGTTGGCGTCAATGTTGCAGAAGTCCGAGTACGAAATCGAAAAAGAAATCGCCGTCCTTGAAAAGGAAAAAATTATCCTTTCCTACGGCGCGTTGATTAACTGGGAAAAATTCGGCGACGACGTTGTTACGGCGATAATCGAAATTAATTTGACGCCCCAACGCGAAGTCGGCTTTGACTCCATTGCCGAGCGAATTTATCGTTTCGACGAAGTGCGGACGGTTTATCTGATGAGCGGCAACTTTGACTTGCTTGTAATTATCGAGGGCAAATCGTTAAAGGACGTGGCAAATTTTGTGGCGACGCGCTTGGCTCCGATTGAGGGCGTAACGCAGACGCGCAGTCATTTTATGTTGAAGGCTTATAAGAAAGACGGCGTGATAATGGAAGACGACGACCGCGACCGCAGGTTGGTGGTTGCGCCATGACGTGGAATGATAAGCTGTCGACTTCGGTTAAATCGGTTGCGCCGAGCGGCATAAGAAAATTTTTCGACATTGCCGCCAAAATGCAGGACGTAATTTCTTTGGGCGTCGGCGAACCAGATTTTGTAACGCCCTGGCCTATTCGCGAAAGTTGCGTTTACGGCTTGGAGCGCGGCTATACGAGCTATACTGCAAATCGCGGAATGCTTAAACTGCGCGAAGAAATCGCCCGCCATTATAACGAAAAATTTAATGTGAGTTACGACGTTGACACGGAAATTTTGGTTACGGTCGGCGTAAGTGAGGCTTTGGATTTAGCACTGCGAGCGATTCTGAATCCCGGCGACGAAGTTTTAATCCCTGAACCGTGCTACGTCTCTTATCAAGCGTGTACTTTTATGGCGAACGGTGTCCCTGTCAGCGTGCCCGCCAAAATCGAAAACGAATTCCGCATTACGCCCGAAGAATTGGAGCCGTTCATTACGCCTAAGACTAAGGCAATTTTAATCGGCTATCCGAACAATCCGACGGGCGCGATTATGGAACGTGATGACCTTTTAAAGATTGCCGACTTCGCGGAGGCTCACGACTTGATTGTTATCTCCGACGAAATTTACGGCGACTTGACTTATGGCGGCGTTCACGAATGTTTTTCGGCTCTGCCCAAAATGCGCGACAGGACAATTCTTTTAAACGGTTTTAGCAAGGCTTATGCAATGACGGGCTGGCGAATTGGCTACGCGCTTAGCAACCCTGATTTTATCGGAGCGATGACGAAAATTCATCAATACACGATACTTTGTGCGCCGATAACCGCGCAGATGGCGGCTGTCGAGGCTCTTAAGCGCGGCGAAAAATATATGCGGAAAATGGTCGAGGACTACGACAGGCGGCGCAAGCTCATTTACGACGGCTTTAAGACTTTGGGGCTGGACAGTTTCGAGCCGCGAGGGGCGTTTTATATTTTCCCAGATATAACTTCGAGCGGATTCACGTCGGAGACTTTCGCCGAAAAATTGATTCAGACTGAACACGTTGCACTTGTACCGGGTACGGCGTTCGGCAAATGCGGTGCGGGTCATGTTCGTTGCTCCTACGCCACGAGCATTGACAAAATTTCTGAGGCTTTAAATCGCATTGAACATTTCTTAAAGAATCACAAATAATCATGGACACATTGGAAAAATACGCGGCGGCTCTCGCACAATACAAAGAAAGAAATTTCGAGGCGGCTCTTAAAATTCTCGACGAAATAAAAATCTCCGTGCCGCAATGGAAAAAGCCGCTCTTGCTTGAGGCATATATCTTGCGCGAACAGGGCAAAATAGTTGAGCTTTTCCTCTTTGCGCAGAAAATTTTGCCATTACTTGATTCTGCTTTGCCCGAAGAAAAAATTTTGTTATCGGACGCCTTGAGCCTTTTGGGAACAGCTTGTTCAAAATTGGCAATGCCCGAATCAGCGACGAATTTTTTTTGCTTGGGGGGCGAGACATCAAAAGATAACATTGACGCTTGCGAGGATATAAGTAATGCGATTTTGGCGACGAATTCCTCAGAAAAATTTTCTATCAATGATTTTAAAAAGCTCTACGTCGAGTATAAAAAATATTTATCGGACATAACACCCTATCCTAGAAAATTTTATAATCATAAAAGAATTCGCGTCGGATTTTTGTCTGCCGATTTTCGTAATCATTCCGTAATTAAATGGGCGTGGGCTTTGATATACAAGCTCGACAAAAATTTTTTCAAGACCTATTGTTATTCGTCCGTAAAAAGTTTTGATATAGTTACTGAACACGTTAAATCAAATGTTGAAAATTGGCGCGACATTTCAGCATTGACAGACTTCAAAGCGGCTGAACTCATTCGCAACGATGAAATTGACATTTTATTTGACTTGGGCGGACATACGTCTGGCAATCGGCTACGAGTGGCGGCTTATCGTCCTGCGCCCGTACAAATCAGTGGCGTTGGCTACATGAACAGCACTGGGCTTGACTGTTTTGATTATTTTTTATCGGACAAAACCTGCGCGGGCGACCCAAATTATTTTACAGAGAAATTAATTAGGTTGCCGCACAGTCATATTTGCTACGAGCCTTCAAGCAATGAAGAAATTTTTGCGCCGCCTTGCCTTAAGAAAAATTTCGTGACGTTCGGCAGTTTTAATCAATTCAGCAAGATGACCGATTCGATGTTGATAGTGTGGAAAAAAATTTTGGACAATGTTCCGAACAGCCGCTTGATTTTAAAGAATAAAATTTTTGAAACCGCTAGCGGCAGAGCTTTTGTCGGCAACAGATTGAAATATTTTGGCATTGATATTGCGCGAGTTGAAATGTACGGTTTTACGGCAGATTATTTTATTAAATATAATGACGTTGACATTGCGCTTGACACTTTCCCCTACACGGGCGGCGTCACGACTTGCGAGGCTCTTTATATGGGCGTTCCCGTCATAAGTCTTTACGGCGCGAGACACGGGACGCGCTTTGGGCTTAGCATTTTAAAAAATATCGGGCTTGAAGAATTGGCGGTTAATTCTTATGACGATTACATTAATCGAGCGGTCGCGTTGGCTAATGATAAAGAACTGTTGATGATTCTTCGTAAAAATCTGCGCGGCATGATGAAAAAATCTCCACTGATGAATTCGGAAAATTATATCCGCGAAGTCGAAACGGTTTTCAAAGAAATTCTGCACCGCCAATAGAAATTATCCCTTGACGAAAAGTTAAGGGATTTTTAATTTGCAAAAAATCTGCGTGGTTGCTATGATTGCGGCGAGGTGATTTTTATGAAAGAAGCTATGAAAGTTGTTTGCGAAAATCGGAAGGCGCGTCACGATTATTTTATTCATGAAACTTACGAGGCGGGAATTGAGCTTAAGGGCACGGAGGTTAAGAGTTTGCGGGCTGGCAAGGCAAATCTGCGCGACAGCTATGCCGAAGTTAAGGACGGCGAAGTTTTTATTGAGCATATGCACATTAGCCCTTATGAACAGGGAAATATTTTCAATCACGAGCCGTTAAGGAAACGTCGTTTGCTCCTGCATAAGAAGGAAATTTTAAAGCTCTTCGGCAAGACTCGCGAGAAAGGCTTTACGTTGATACCGCTGAAAATTTATTTTAAAAAGGGACGCGCAAAGTTGGAATTGGCATTGGCGAGCGGCAAGCATAATTACGATAAGCGCGACGCCCTTCACGAGAAATCCGCCAAACGCGACGTTGAGCGGGCATTGAAGGAGCGATTAAAATGACTAGGAAAATTTTCGCGGCTCTGCTTATGACGGTAATGATTTTCTTCTCGCAGAACGTTTCGGCTTACAGCAACATAAATTATCGGGCATACGTCGAAGGCAACGGCTGGATGAAACCTGTCGGCGAAGGCGAAGTTGCGGGAACCGTCATGCAAGCCCGACGCATGGAAGCTTTGGTTATAAATTTCAACGGCGGCATAAAATACAGTGCTCACGTCGAAAATATCGGCTGGCAAGATTGGGTTTATGAAGGCAACGTTGCGGGCACGGTCGGACATAATTTGCGCATGGAGGCAATCCGAATTCAACTTACGGGACGTTCGGAGCAATATTTTGACGTTTATTATCGGGCGCATGTCGAGAACGGCGGCTGGCTTGGTTGGGCTAAAAATGGCGAACCTGCCGGAACTGCGGGCGCGTCTCTGCGTATGGAGGCAATTCAAATTAGGCTCGTCGAGAAGGGCACGCAAGTTAATCGCGGCAACAAACCCGCTTTCTATCAATACTTCCCGAACGCTCCGACGGCTTGAAGGTAAATAAAAATTTTCTCCCCCTGCAATTCGCAAGGGATTTTTTTTATGGCTTGCCTGTTGTATAATTTCAAAAAAAATCGGAGGCGAGCAACGATGAAAAAACTTTTCTTAATCTGCTTGGCGATTCTGTTGAGCTTACACGGCACGACCTTTGCAAAAAAAAATTTGCCGACTGAAGAGCGAATAAATATTGCGGTCGAAGTTACGGACAATTCGCGGCACAAAGAACTTTCTACGGCGGCTTTGCTTGAAGAACGCTTGCTTAAAAAATTGGTCGAGAAAAATCTCTTGAATATCGTCGACACGAAAAATATTTCAGAGGAAATTCTTGACGGCGCAATCACTGCCGAAGAAAATTTCCCTGCAGAAAAACTCGGCGATATTATAGTTTTCGACGCGATTGAATTGCCCGCACCTTCGGAGACGCCTGAAAATTTTAATCAGAATTTTTATGCGGATAAAGGCGTCGGCTACGTTGTTCGTTGCGAAGTCCTTGCGCTCGGCACGTCGCGTGTTGAAGATGATTCAGTCGGAGCTATTTTCGGCATGGCGGGCGGTCTTACTTCTTTTATCGGCGCGTGGACTTCTGGCTCTACTGGTAAAACTTTACGCAGAGTCGGCGCGGGCGTCGGGCTTGGAGGTTTTGCTGTTTCGGAGCGCACGGCTTTAAATACCGTCGTCAACATGCAATTTATCAGCGTCGAGACGGGGCAAATTTTATGGCAAGGGAATTTCATGGGACAAGCGGTTAAACACCATAAGCCCTATAAAGGTTACAAAGACGCTTGGACGCAAGCTTATCTTGAATCTCTTGACAAATCTGCGGAAGTCATTTCAAAATACGTAAATAAATATGTCGACAAAGTTATTATCAACGGCAAGAGCGATAAAGATTTTAAGGATAAAAAACTTTCTGTCGGCACGACGGTTGGAATTCGTTTCTAAATAAAAAAGATTGGCAGTGACAATTATGCTTGAGTTAAAAAATATTTCCTTCTCTGTTAATGACGGCGGCAAAACCGTCGAGATATTGAGCGACTTGAATTTAAAAATCGATAGCCAAAAGTTCATCGTGATAACCGGGCCAAACGGCGGCGGTAAGTCTACATTAGCAAAGATAATCGCTGGAATCGAAAAGCCTTCGAGCGGGCAAATCATCTTCAACGGCGAAGATATTACCGATAAAAATATCACGGACAGAGCTAACTTGGGAATCGGTTTTGCCTTTCAACAGCCCGTCAAGTTTAAGGGCTTGGAAGTCTTCGACCTGCTTAGGATAGCGTCTAAAAAGAAATTAACGATAGTCGACGCTTGCGAATATTTATCGGAAGTCGGACTTTGCGCGAAGGATTATATAAATCGCGAAGTCAATTCGTCGTTATCGGGCGGCGAGTTAAAGCGGATTGAAATCGCAACGATTTTGGCGCGGAAAAGTAAATTGACAATCTTCGACGAGCCAGAGGCGGGCATTGACATTTGGAGCTTTCAAAACTTGATAAAAATCTTCGAGAAAATGCAGAAAGAAATTCGCAACAGCTCCATAATCATCATCTCGCACCAAGAACGACTGATAAGCATTGCCGACGAAATTATCGTACTCGCGAACGGCAGGATACAAAAACAGGGGAGCGGCAAAGAAGTTTTACCGACGCTTATCGGGACGAACTCAATTTCCAACGTCTGCGACAAATTAAAATAGGGAAGTGCGATTATGTTTAACTTTGACGAAATACAAAAGCGAATCCTGCGCGAAGTCGCCGATTTACATAAAGTCCCGACGGGCGCATATAATTTTCGGGTGAACGGCAAACTTGCAGGGCGTAATAACAGCGCGAACATTGAAATCACTTCAAAGGAAGACCGTAGCGGCATCGACATTCGGATAAAGGCGGGCACGGTTAATGAGAGCGTCCATATTCCCGTTGTATTGAGCGCGAGCGGACTGACTGAGACGGTTTATAATGATTTTTATGTCGGCGAAAATTGCGACGTGGTGATAGTTGCGGGTTGCGGCATTGATAATTGCGGTGTGCAGAATTCGCAACATGACGGCGTTCACAGATTTTTTGTCGAGAAAAATTCCAAAGTCAAATACGTCGAGAAACATTACGGTTCGGGCGACGGCACGGGCAAAAGAATTTTGAATCCCACCACCGAAGTTAATCTGGACGAGGGCAGTATTATGGAAATGGAAATGGTTCAGATTAAGGGCGTCGACTCGACTAACAGGAAAACTTTGGCGACGTTGAAGGCGGAGGCGAAATTATTTGTCCGCGAAAGATTAATGACTCACGGCGTCCAGCAGGCGTTGAGTGCTTATCATGTTTCGCTTAATGGAGAAAATTCTAAGGCGGACGTTGTTTCGCGTTCGGTTGCTAAAGAAAAATCCTATCAGAAATTGGATTTATGTATCGTCGGCAATGCGGCTTGTCACGGGCATACGGAATGCGATTCGATAATTATGGACGAAGGAAAAATTTTGGCAGTTCCGTCGCTTGAGGCTAATCACGTTGACGCAATGCTTGTTCACGAGGCGGCAATCGGGAAAATCGCGGGCGAACAGCTGATTAAGTTAATGACACTCGGTTTGACGGAAAAAGAGGCGGAAGAACAAATCATCAACGGCTTTTTGAAATAAAAAATTAAAGCGGCTCCGAAAATTGGAACCGCTTTTTTATTTTCCGATAACTGACAACTAACAACTAGTTCCTAGTTCCTAATCACCAGTTCCTAATTTCTATTTTGGCGTGCTCGGCGGGAGTTGAACCCGCGCTCTTTAGCTTCGGAGGCTAACGTCTTATCCACTCGACTACGAGCACAGAAATGCAATTCGTAATGCGCAATTAATTCCTTGCTAAGGGGTAAGGGAAAAGGTGTCGGGGGTAAAGGGTTTTTCCCTGAACTCTGAACCCTAAATCCTAGTTCCTAGTTCCTAGTTCCTAACAACTAGTTCCTACCTTCAAGAGTTCGCGAGTATGTTGAGCGACTTCTTCAGGCGTGATATTTTTATTGCGAGCAATGCCCGAATCAATAGCCGCTTTAGCAACAGCCGCCGCAACCGTCGGAGCAACGCGCTTGTCAAAAGGCGTCGTGATAACGTGTTCTTCGTTAAGTTCTTCGTCGCTTACGAGTGAGGCTATCGCATAAGCCGCCGCGATTTTCATTTGCTCATTAACGTCGGTCGCCCGCACGTCCAAAGCTCCTCTGAATATGCCGGGGAATGCAAGCAAGTTATTAACCTGATTCGGAAAATCACTGCGCCCCGTCGCTACAACGCGAGCACCTGCCGCCTTAGCTTTATCGGGCATAATTTCGGGCACGGGATTAGCCATAGCCAAAATTATCGCGTCTTTGTTCATCATCTTAACCATTTCTTCCGTTAAGAGATTCGCCTTCGACACGCCGATAAATACGTCTGCGCCGTGAATTACGTCGATTAATTTTCCAGCCTCTTTATCAAAGTTGGTGACGGCGGCGATTTGATCTTTATAAGGATTCATGCCCTTGCCGCGTCCTTCGTAAATCGCGCCAGTCGAGTCGCAGAGTAAGACGTTTTTCGCGCCCATTTTCTGAATCAAATAGGTTATCGCCATACCAGCCGCGCCCGCGCCATTGACGACGACTTTTATATCTTCAAACTTTTTCCCGACGAGACGCAACGCATTAATCAGAGCCGCCGCAACGACAATCGCTGTGCCGTGTTGGTCGTCGTGGAAAACGGGAATGTCTACAGAATCTTTCAAAGCGTGTTCAATGTCAAAACATTCGGGAGCCTTGATGTCCTCAAGGTTAATGCCGCCGAAACTCGGAGCCATAAGCTGAATAGTCTTGATAATTTCGGGGACGCTCTTTGTATTGAGGCAAATGGGAATAGCGTCGACGCCCGCAAAGCCTTTGAACAAAATCGCCTTGCCTTCCATAACGGGGAGACCCGCGCCCGCGCCAATGTCGCCTAAGCCTAAAACTGCCGTGCCGTTAGTGACGACTGCTACCAAGTTGCCGCGATTCGTATAGTCGTAAATTTTATCGAAGTCATCTTTAATTTCAAGACAGGGAGCCGCCACGCCGGGCGTATATGCAAGCGTCAAATCTTCATTAGTCTTCAGCGGAACTTTGCTTCTGACTTCCAGCTTGCCACGATGTTCTTTATGCAAGGCGAGTGCTTCCTTGTCGACGTTTGCCACTTCAAATTCATCCTTTCAATATACCACTTTAAAATAACTGCCGCATATTATATTCGTCGCACTAAAGAATTTCAAGACTGCGTCGCCTTGAATACAATATTTTTTAAAGCCGAAGAAAAATTTTTGAACATTGGCTTGCAAACAAAAAAGTTTTCTGCTACAGTTAAGCACAGATTTGGAAGACACTTTAGCGAAAAAATTAATCGCTTTCTAATAATCTTCTAATCATTCTAAAATATAATCCACGTTAATCCGATTAAAACAACATAAACGCCACAAAGCCGAAAAAGATGTCCCCTCATCTTAATCGGCGGCAAAATTTCTTGCGATGTCCACCAAACATCGGCAATAAGAAGGTGAGATATGGAGAAATCTATTTAGTTCCAAATAGCAGAAAAGACGGAGGCTCAAGCCTTCGCCTTTTTTGTTGTTAGATAGGAACTAGGGATTAGGAATTGGGAACTAGTAGGGATTAGGGATTAGTTCCTTACTTGTTGCTATAAGGGTTGTTATGAATTATAATCGGCGTAAAGAACTAAGAGGAGGAATATTTTTTGGAGTTCAGAAAGAAAATCGCAACGCTGATGATATTAGCGGCGATTCAATTCCCCTGCGCGGGCTACGCGGCTGAAGAAGATAGAGAGTTGGCTTTGATTGCGGCAGAGCAAGAAAAATCAGGCGACGATGAAGAGCTTAACGATATAAATCCCGCGTTGACCGAAAGCATTTCAACTAAACGGACGCAGGAGACTGATAAAGAAATTAAGGAGCGCAAGAAAAAACTCAAGCAGACGCGCAAAGAAAAGGAAAAAGATAACGAACGCAAAATTGAGGAAAGTCGCCGACGCAACGACACGCGCCCTAAAAAAGACAAGCAACCTAAAGACGAAGAAACCATTATAATCGACCCAAGTTCGCCGACAATAATTGAGCCAAAGCCGCCCGAAGTTCCGATAACGCCGCCAACCGTCGAGCCTGAACAGCCGACTTATGAACCGAATTATGAGACAATTTATGAACCGCCGAGTTCGCCACAACCGACAGAGACTGTTAATATTCCCGACCAGAAAACAATCTACTCAAATTTTACCGAAGTCGCTCGCGCAGTTCAGTTTATCCCGTTGTACATACCGAAAAAGTCGGGCTATGAAATTACGGCTCTTTATGCGCAAAACGGCATTGTCGAAGTTCAATACGGGCGCAGGTGGGAGCCGACAATTTCTTTATCGATAAGGACTCACAAGCGGGCTGACGGCGAGGAATTACGCGACATAAGCGGCGTTACGGGCGTTAAGTGGCGCGTTGATAACACGACGGGCACGACTATTTATCTTGCCAAACTTTCCGAGACTCAACAAGTAGCGGCGTGGGCTGTCGGGCATTATACTTTTTCCGCGCAGGCTGAAAATTTATCGTTCGCGGGCTTTCATTCTTTAATTGCAGATGAACTTGTCGAGTTGTCGACGCATTATTATTTTGATTTATAAAAGCTTTTAGTTATAGTGGTAAAGGTGTCAGGAGTCAGGGAAAAGGTGATAGCAAAACCCTGAATCCTAACCACTGAACCCTTACCCCTATAGTCTATAACCTTTAACAGGGAGGAAAAAATATGATTGAACGCTACACACTGCCCGAAATGGGAAAACTTTGGTCGATTGAAAACGAGTGGCAGACAATTCTTGACGTTGAACTTGCCGCTTGCGACGCTATGGCTGAACTCGGAGAAATTCCCGTTGCCGCCGCGCAGAACATTCGCGCCAAAGCCAATTTCAATCTCGAACGTATTCACGAAATCGAATCAGTCACGCACCATGACATTATCGCCTTTCTGACTTGCGTCGGTGAATACGTCGGCGAGGACTCGAAATATATTCATAAGGGCTTGACTTCCAGCGACGTTAAAGATACCGCGATTTGTTTGATGATGAAACGCTCGGCAGAAATTATCCTTGACGACTTGAAAAAGTTCCGCGAAGTTTTGAGACGCCGCGCAGTTGAATTCAAACACACGGCTTGCATAGGCAGGACGCACGGCATACACGCGGAGCCGATGACTTTCGGGCTTAAACTTTTGCTTTGGAGCGCGGAAATCGAACGGGATATTGAGCGCGTCGAACATGCTAAAAAAATCGTCAGCGTCGGCAAACTTAGCGGCGCAGTCGGCACTTATTCAAATATCGACCCGAAGATTGAAGAATTGGTTTGCAAGAAATTAGATTTGACGCCCGTCCGCTTGGCTACGCAGGTTATTCAACGCGACCGCCACGCCGAATATATGACGACTTTGGCGATTGTCGCAAGCACACTTGAAAAAATCGCTACGGAAATTCGCAACCTTCAACGTACCGACCTGCGCGAGGCTGAAGAATATTTTTCGCTCGGACAAAAAGGTTCCTCCGCTATGCCGCATAAACGCAACCCGATTAATTGTGAGCGTGTCGCGGGTATGGCTCGCCTTGTCAGAGGAAATGCCGTTGCCGCTATGGAAGACATTACTCTTTGGCACGAACGCGATATTTCGCACAGTTCAGTTGAGCGCGTGATTTTGCCCGACTCGACTATTAACGTTGACTACTGCACTAGAAAAATTACAAATATCGTCGACAAATTGCTTGTTTATCCCGAAGCAATGTTGCATAATATGAATCGCACAGGCGGCTTGATTTACAGTCAGCGGCTCATGTTGGCGATTGTAAGTAAGGGCGTCCTGCGCGAAGACGCTTATAAATGGGTTCAGCGCAACGCTATGAAACGTTGGATGGAGGGCGAAGATTTTCAAACCAACATTGCCAACGACCTCGACATTACGAAATATCTCAGCGCAGAAGAAATTGCCGATTGTTTTGACTACAAATTTTTCCTGCGTCATGTCGATATGATTTTTGAACGTTTTAATCTTTAAAATGAAAATTGAACCAAGAAGATGTCGCGGGGAGTCGAAAACTTCAAGGGGGCGTCATGGATGACGCCCCACGACGCCGCGTTTGAACAGGATGTTCAAGCGGCGACGCCCCTGCGAGGTGCCTTTTCTTTTGCAAACTTTTCTTTGGGCAAGCAAAGAAAAGTTTAGTTCAACAAATAAACATTAGGAGGCAATAGTATGATTAAGGGCAATTTGCTTTACGAGGGCAAGGCTAAAACCGTTTTCGAGACCGACAATCCGAACGAACTTTTGGTTTACTTCAAGGACGACGCCACTGCGGGCAACGGCGCGAAACACGACATCATTGAGGGCAAAGGCATTATCAACAACAAAATCAGCGAATATTTTTTCAAGCAACTCAAAGATCGCGGGATTAAAAGTCACTTCATCGAAAAAATCGGCGAACGCGAGATGCTCGTTAAAAAGCTCGACATGATTAAGCTTGAAGTTGTCGTTCGCAATATCGTCGCGGGCAGTCTGGTTAAGCGTCTCGGCTTGGAAGAAGGTACGCCGCTTACGGTTCCGGTTGTCGAATACTATTACAAGAGCGACGAACTCGGCGATCCAATGCTCAATCGCTATCATATTATGGCTTTGGACTTGGCGAAGATTGACGAATTGAATCAAATGGAGCACGTGGCGTTTTCGATTAATACGATTCTCCGCGAAATCCTCAAGGCTAAGAACGTCGACTTGATTGACTTCAAACTCGAATTCGGACGCTTTGACGGCGAAGTTATTCTTGCGGACGAAATTTCTCCTGATAATTGCCGTTTCTGGGATATTGTCACGCACGAAAAACTTGATAAAGATCGTTTCCGTCAAGATTTGGGCGGCGTCAAAGAGGCTTATAAAGAAATGCTTGACCGTTTGACCATGTGAGGGGAAAATAACATTGTTGAAAAAATTTTTTATGGCGGCGATTGTCGGAATGATAATCTGCGCGAGCGTCAAGGCTGAAGCGGAAGATGTTTACGTCGGCAAATCGGACGCGACTGGTTGGGTATGCTACATAATGACAGAAACAATCAACTTCTATCGTGAAGGCGACATGTTTATCAGCTCCGCGACTCTCAAAATGCGTGATGAACGCGGAGTGCCGCATTACCTTGATTACAATTTTTCTGATTTCAGAGGCGTCGGCGTTGACGTGCACTTTGAGAATTCACAAGGCTACAGCGGTGAGGTACACCCCAGCGACACGCCGATTGAATGGGGAATGTATGAAGTCATAAGAAAATATTATTAAAGTTTCGGGGGATAAGGGATTAAGATTTTCCCTTGTCCCCTTAAATTTTGCGAGGTGTTGAATTTGGGAAAAAGAGTTTTAGTTACGGGCGGCGCAGGATTTTTAGGCTCGCACCTTTGTGACAGGCTTATTAATGACGGGCACGAAGTCATTTGCCTTGACAATTTTTTTACGGGCAAGAAAAAGAATATCGCGCACCTGTTGAGCAATCCGAACTTTGAAATTATGCGCCACGACGTGATTCAGCCGATTTATGCGGAGGTTGATTGGATTTTTAATTTAGCATGTCCTGCAAGTCCTGTGCATTATCAGCGCGACCCTGTCCGCACGATTAAGACTAACGTTATGGGCGCATTGAATTCTTTAGGTTGCGCAAAGCAAAATTCTGCGCGGGTTTTACAGGCGAGCACGTCTGAAGTATACGGCGATCCGAAAGTTCATCCGCAACCCGAAAGTTATCGCGGCGCAGTTAATCCGATTGGCATTCGCGCTTGTTACGACGAAGGCAAGCGTACCGCTGAAACTCTTTTCTTTGACTATCACAGGCAGCACGGCTTGGATATTCGTGTCGTTAGGATTTTCAACACCTACGGACCTCGAATGACGGCTAATGACGGGCGTGTCGTCTCGAATTTTATTATACAAGCTTTGAAGGGCGAAGATATAACGGTTTACGGCGACGGCACGCAGACGCGCAGTTTTTGCTACGTCGACGATTTGATTGACGGGATTGTCAAAATGATGAACGTTGAAAATTTTACTGGTCCTGTAAATTTAGGCAATCCGGGCGAATTCACAATGCTTGAGCTTGCCGAGTTAGTTTTGAAATTAACGGGTAGTAAGTCTAAGATAGTTTATCGTCCTTTGCCGAGCGACGACCCGACGCAACGTTGTCCTGTGATTGACTTGGCTAAGGAGAAATTGAATTGGCAACCGACGGTTAAGCTTGAAGACGGGCTGAAAGTTACGATTAAATATTTCAGGGAGAATTACTAATGGAGCAGATGACATATAAAGATTCGGGCGTCGACATTGACGCGGGCAACGAATCAGTCAGATTGATAAAAAATTTTGTTCGCTCGACTTATCGCGAAGAAGTTTTAGGCGATATTGGAGGCTTTGGCGGACTGTTCGCGCTTAAAAATTATGATGAACCAATTTTAGTTTCTGGCACGGACGGCGTCGGAACTAAATTAAAAATCGCGTTCAAACTCAACAAGCATGACACAATCGGGCAAGACGCGGTTGCAATGTGCGTTAATGATATTTTGGTTCAGGGAGCCGAGCCGTTGTTTTTCTTAGATTATTTGGCAGTCGGTAAATTGAACCCCGCGCAGGTTGCCGAGATTGTCAAAGGCGTCGCCAATGCGTGTAAGGAATCGGGTTGCGCGTTAATTGGCGGCGAGACGGCGGAGATGAGCGGCTTTTATCCTGCGGGTGAATATGATATTGCGGGCTTTGCGGTCGGCGTCGTCGAAAAGAAATCGTTGATAACACCTGCGCGGGTTAAAGTCGGAGATATTTTAATCGGCTTGCCTTCGAGCGGCTTGCATTCCAACGGCTTTAGTCTGGTTAGGAAAATTGTCTTTGAGCGCATGGGCTTTACGGGCGACGAAAAGTTTTCTGACGATAAAACTTTGGGCGAAGAACTCTTGACGCCGACGCGCCTTTATCCTAAGACTTGCTTGCCGATTATTAAAAAGTTCGGCGAGAAAATTCATGGGCTGATTCATATAACGGGCGGCGGCTTTTATGATAACATTCCGCGTGCTTTGCCCGAAGGTCTCGGCGCAACGATTAATGCTGACGCTTGGGCTGTCCCGAAAATTTTTAAGTGCTTACAGGAATGGGGCAACGTCCCGCGCCGCGAAATGTTCAGAACTTTTAACTGCGGCATTGGCATGATTCTGATTGTTGACGCCGAAATTGCCGATAATTTGACTGACGAAGAATTTTATAAAATCGGGCGCGTCGTCGAGGGAGAAGGCGTTACGATTAAAGGCGGTGAGTTTAGTGATTAAGTTGGGCGTTTTATGTTCGGGACGCGGCACGGATTTACAATCGATAATCGACGCAATTAAGAGCGGCTATTTAAAGGCGGAAATTTCAATCGTGCTGACCGATAAACCGAACGTCGGAGCTTTGGAGCGGGCGGAAAAAGCGGACATTGAAAATATCTGCATAGACAGGAAAAATTTTTCTAACCGCGCAGATTTCGAGGCGGAGCTTTTAAGACATCTTAAGGGCGTCGACTTGGTGATTTTGGCGGGCTTTATGAGGATTTTGAGCGCGGACTTTGTCAAGCATTATGAAGGACGCATTATGAATATTCACCCGTCGTTATTGCCGTCATTTCCCGGAGCGCACGCGCATAGAGACGTTTTGGCTTATGGCGCGAAAGTTTCGGGCTGCACAGTTCATTTCGTCGACGAGGGCACCGATTCTGGACCGATAATTTTGCAAGCGGCGGTTGAAGTTCTTGAAGACGATACCGAAGAAACTTTGGCGGCGCGAGTTTTGGAGCAAGAACATAAAATTTATCCATTGGCGATTAAATTGTTTACCGAAGGGCGACTTAAAATCGTCGGGCGGAAAGTTGAAATTGGAGGCGGCAAAATGAAAATCAAACGTGCATTAATCAGCGTATCGAACAAAATTGACGTGGTGGAGTTCGCGAGGAAACTCAGCAAGTGCGGCGTCGAAATAATCAGCACAGGCGGTACAGGCAAGGCGATTCGTGCGGCGGGCATTCCCGTTACTTACGTTAGCGATTTGACGGGCTTTCCCGAAATCATGAATGGGCGCGTCAAAACTCTCAATCCGAAAATTCACGGCGGGATTTTGGCTGTGCGCGACAATCCCGAACACGTTAAGCAAATGCAGGAAAACGGTATCGAGCCGATTGATTTAGTCGTCGTTAATCTTTATCCTTTCAAGAAGACGATTCGCAAGCCTAATGTCACGCTTGAAGATGCGATTGAAAATATCGACATTGGCGGACCTGCGATGATTCGGGCGGCGGCGAAGAACTTTAAATTCGTGACGGTTATAACCAACCCCGAACGCTACGACGAAATTGCTAATCTCATTGCCGAAAAGGGCGAAGTTCCGCTTGACGTTCGTAAAACTTTAGCGGCGGAGGCATTTGCTCACACGGCGGACTACGACGCGGCTATTACAAAGTATCTTTCGGAAATTTAATCGGTAGAAAAATTTTCAACTCGGACAGAAATGTTCGGGTTATTTTTTTGCAAAGAAAAACTCCCGACAACTCGACGGGAGCCGCTGATTCCTCAGCAAAAGAAATGTATGAGCAATGCCTCTCCGTAATGGAGAAAAACTTTTCGCCTGAGTAAAAATAAAACGCCCTTTTGCGGGCGCAGAATAAAGGCAAATTCAATTACGCATTGCGCATTAACGCATTACGCATTGAAAAAAATCCCCTTCTTGTCGCTCGCAAGTCAAACGGTGATTGTTAATCAGGCAATTCTCCTGGCTTCGGGTCTTAGCTATCTGCGCCTTCTCAGACTTTCATCCAATGACATAATTGCAGAATCGCTCGCCGTTACAGTGACGGGATCGCTTCGGCTTATACCGAATTCCTTATTGAGGCTCGCGCCACCTGATTCAATCTGTATTCAATTTTCAACGCGCATATATTCTTACAAATCGCCGCGTTTGTCAACAAAAATATTGACAGCGATAAAATTTTTATGTTAGACTTTGCAAGCTGTTGAGATGTTCCTCTGCGTGCGGGCAAGAACGTCGGACAAAGATAGGAGGACTTAAAATTGAATATCATTGAACTTTTGGAGAAAGAACAACTTCGCGACAACATTCCGCAATTTGCCCCCGGCGATACAGTTCGCGTTCATGCGAAAATCGTCGAAGGTAACCGCGAGCGCATTCAGATTTTTGAAGGCGTAGTTATTGGTCGTCATGGTAGCGGCGTCCGCGAAATGTTTACTGTCCGCAGGATTTCTTACGGCGTCGGCGTCGAGAGAATTTTCCCTGTGCATTCGCCCCGCGTCGACAAAATTGAAGTCGTTCGTCGCGGCAAGGTTCGTCGTGCCAAACTTTACTATCTGCGTAAACTCACGGGCAAGGCGGCGCGTATTAAGGAAAAGAAACAGAAATAATTTTGAGCGAAAATTTTTAAGGCAGTCGCAGAAAATTTTGCGGCTGTCTTTTTCGTGCCGATAAAAAACCCTTGACTTAAGTAAACTCCAACGATTATTATTGAAAAAAATCCCCTGCGCAGGGATAATGAAGGAGGAAATTTTTATGGCAAATCAAGCACCCGTCGTCGGTAGTAAAAACGTCACTGGCGAAAATTATCAAGGCTCGGCGGCGAAAGTTTATTTCACTAAGACAATCGACGCTGAACATTTAATCAAGCTCTACAAAATGATTGACGAAAATATTTATGGCAAAGTCGCTATTAAACTTCACACGGGCGAGAAGAATGGCCCAAATATTTTGCCGCGTGACATGGTTAAGGCATTCCAAGCGCAAGTCCCGAATTCTACAATCGTTGAGTGCAACACGCTTTATCACGGCGACCGCTACGATACAAAAGGACACCGCGAGACGCTTAAGGTAAACGGCTGGACTTTCTGCGACGTTGACATTATGGACGAGGACGAAGAAATTGTTAATCTGCCCGTGCGCAACGGCTTTCATCTCAAGGAAGTTGCTATGGGTGCGCACCTCGTCAATTATGATTCGTTGATTGTCTTGACGCACTACAAAGGACATGCAATGGGCGGTTTCGGCGGCTCAATGAAAAATATCGCTATCGGTTGCGCAAGCGGTCACGTTGGCAAGGCGCAAGTTCACGGCGTCGACCCGAATAATGTCCCCGACTGGACGCAGTGGCCCGTTAAAGAATATTTTATGGAGCTTATGGCGGACAGCGCGAAGGCGACCTGCGATTATTTCGGCAAGCACATTGTCTTTTTAAACGTCATGCGCCGAATCAGCGTTTCCTGCGACTGCGAAGGTACTGCCGCTTTGGAACCGACTATGAAGGACATCGGCATTGCGGTTTCAACGGATATTCTTGCCGTCGACCAAGCTTGTTGCGATTTGATTTATGCCGCGTCCGATAGCCACGACATGAAGGAGCGTATTGAAACTCGTCAAGGCTTGCGGCAGTTATCGGCTATGGCTGAAAAGGGCATGGGCAATCCGCAATACGAGCTTATCGAAGTTGAATAAAATTTTTCTTGACAACGGGCTAAAAATGATTTAAGATAGCCGCGTTTTGGGGGCGTAGCTCAGCTGGGAGAGCGTTTGACTGGCAGTCAAGAGGTCAGGGGTTCGATCCCCCTCGTCTCCACCAAAAGTGAAATTAAAAATTCGGAATATAAAAAGAGTCCCCTCGCGTGAGGGGATTCTTTTTTAACAATATTGGTGGTCGAGATGAATAATCGCCCTGTCGTCGGAGTGCAACTCAATCAATCGCCGCTGAAATTCTTTCTTAAACTCTTTATCGCTCATGGAAAAGTTTTGCGGTATCGAAACGTCGAAAATTAATTTCCTGCCCGTCTTGTAAGGCACAATTCGGAAGTCATGGAGCGATAAATTGCCGTCAATCTCCTTTAAAATTTTTTCAGCAAGTTCTTTGTGTTCGTCAAAGGCTTTATCGCCTATAACAACGGGGTCAACATGCAAAGTTACCGAAATTTGGAATGTCGATTGAAGTTTTCGCTCCAAACGGTCAATAATTTCATGCGCCTCTAAAAGTTTCAACGTCGCGGGCATTTCAACATGCATTGTAACAAAAATCCTCTTCGCCCCGTAGCTGTGAATAATTAAGTCATGTACGCCTAAAACTTCGGGCGCGTCCGTGACGATTTTTTTTATCCCGTCAATTAATTCCTCACTAGCCCTTTCGCCAAGCAACGGATTTAAAATTTCTTTCAGCGAACTAAAGCCGCTTCGCAATATAAATGCCGAAATAAAAATCCCCGCGCCTCCGTCTATGTTTATTCCAAATTTCAGCCACACACAGACCGAAATTATTACTACACTCGTAGCTAAACAGTCCGTAAAGCTGTCAAGTGCCGCCGCTTCTATCGCCGACGAATTTATCTTCCGCGCCGCGTGTCTGTAAAATATTCCCAAGAAAAATTTCGTCGCAACTGACAAACTCAACACTATTAACGTTATTTTATCGACGCTTAACGCCTTCGGCTCGATAATTTTCATCACTGACGAATATAAAAGGTTCCCGCCAACCAAAATCATCGCCGTCGCTATAAAAAGCCCCGCCAAATATTCCGCTCGCCCGTGTCCGAACGGATGTTCTTCATCTGCAGGTTTTGCCGCTATTTTAAAGCCCGCCAACATTACTATCGACGTGCCCATGTCCGAAAGATTGTTAAATCCGTCCGCTATTATCGAAATCGCGCCGCTCATCACTCCGATTATCAATTTTACGACGCTCAACAGCAGATTAATAAAAATTCCCGCGATACTCACGAATTGCCCAAAGTTTTCGCGGGTCGTCATGTTAAATAATTTTTTCCAACTCATTTAAAAGCCTCAAATTCTCCTCTCGCGAACGAATCGCCGTCCGTAAATAAAATTTATCCAGTCCCGTAAAGTTTTCGCAACTCCTAAGCAAAATTTCCGCCCGTCGCAACTCTGATAAGATTTTTTCCGCCTTTTCATGCCTGAACAGGATAAAATTCGCTGTCGGCATGAATATTTTTACTCCGCGCAGATTTTTTAACCTCTCAATCAAAAATTTCTGTTCAATACCCAGCCAAGTACGAGTTTTTATTAAAAATTCTTCGTCAGTCAATGCCGCGACGCCTGCTTTCTGCGCCAAGAAATTTACGTTCCATACGTCCTTTGATAAGTTCAATTTCTTAGCCAAATTTTCTTCCACTACCGCAAATCCTAATCTCAAGCCCGGTATCGCAAAAATTTTCGTCAAGGATTGCACTACAGATATTTTTTCATTAATAAATCCTCGTGCCGATTCCGTTTCCAAAAAATCTATAAAGGATTCGTCGATTATAACGTTTGCAACCTGCGCGAGCCGCAAAATTTCTTTTATCGAAATTAAATTGCCCGTCGGATTGTTCGGACGACCGATTATCACGCAATCGGACGAAGATTTTACTTCCGCGCAGAGTTTATCAATATTTATCGAAAAATTTTCCTCTGCCCTTGTGAAAAAATAGCTTACTTCGCAAAAAGCCGCTCGCGCCGCCCGTTCATACTCCGAAAAGCTCGGCACAGGAATTATAACACGTTTCGGGCGCATGACATTCAAACATAAATAAAAAAATTCCGCCGCGCCATTTAAAACGACTAAATTCTTTTCCGAAACTTTATATCGCTGAGAAATTGCTCTTTTTAATTCCGTAGCATTCGGGTCGGGATAATTTATCACTCCGCGCAGATTGTCAGTCAGCGTTTGCAAAATCTTTTCCGATATTCCGAGCGGATTTATATTCGCGCTGAAGTCTAACCAATCGCCCGACTTGCCATTTTTATCGTAAATCAGCCCTCCGTGTTCGTATTTATTCAAAATCCTTACCTCCTTTTATCATTATACAAAATAAAAACCGCTCAAGCAATTTTGAACGGTTTTTTTTATCAAATATTTATTTTCAGAGCGCGGCGAGAATATTTTTAGCCGCCTCGAACATTTTCGGAATGCCTTCAGGATTTTTGCCGCCCGCTTGAGCCATATCGGGACGACCACCGCCACCACCGCCGACTAATTTGGAAATTTCCTTGACGATTTTGCCAGCATGGACTCCAGCCGCGATAGCTTTCTTGTCTGCCTTGACGACGAGCGAAACTTTGCCGTCATTTACTGCCGCAAGTACCAATGCGCCGCCGTCCAGCTTGTCTATCAAGAAATCTGCCATGCCGCGCAGATCATCGGGCGTTTTTGCTTGTACCACGCCTTTTAAGTACTTCAAGCCGCCTATTTCTTCCACGCCGACTAAAAGTTTTTGAGCTTCGGCGCGTTCCTTGATTCGTTGGACTTCCTCAAGCTGTTTGCGCATATTTTTATCTTCCGCCAAAAGTTTTTCAACCTGCGCGGGTATATCTTCTGCGCGGACTTTCAACAGCGTCGAAACTTGATTCAACAGCTCATTTTGCTTTGTCGCGTCTTTTATCGCCGCCCGACCTGTAACAGCTTCAATACGACGAACGCCCGCCGCAATTCCGCCTTCGCTGACGATTTTAAACCGCCCAATCTGTCCGATATTCTTTACATGAGACCCGCCGCATAATTCGCAACTGAAATCCTCTACACTTACCACGCGGACTATTTCTCCGTATTTTTCGCCGAAAAGTGCCATTGCGCCGAGTTTTTTAGCCTCCGCTATCGGCATTTGGCGAATTTCTACGTCGCAAGCCTTTAATATCTCCTCATTTACCATTTCTTCAACGTCCGCAAGCTGTTGCGCCGTCACCGGCTCAAAATTCGAGAAGTCAAAGCGTAATCTTTCAGGCGTAACCAACGAGCCGGCTTGATTTACTTGCTGACCAACGACTTTTTTCAACGCCGCTTGCAATAAATGCGTCGCCGTGTGGTTCCGCGCAGATGATAACTTCTTGTCGAAGTCAATTCTTATCTCTACCGCGTCGCCAACCTTAATTTGCCCCTCTTCTACGTAGGATTCATGATAAATCGTGCCGTCGGGAAGTTTTTTAGCGTTGGAAACTTTTATCTTGCCAAATTCGCTGAATAGCCAGCCCTCGTCGCCGACTTGTCCGCCGCCTTCCGCATAAAACGGCGTGCATTCTAATATTATTCCCGCCTCGTCGCCGTCGTGCAGTTCGTCAATCAATTTTCCGCCACTCCACAGCGCAAATACTTTAGACTTCGTGCATTTCTCATCGCGGGTAAGGTTTTGAGTATCTAAATTCAGCAAATCCGGCACGTCAAGCCGCTCATTCGCCGCACGAGCTGCGCGGGCGCGTTGACGCTGATTTTCCATTGCAGAATCAAAGCCCGACTTGTCCGGAGCCAATTTATTCTCCGCCAATATCTCTTCCGTCAATTCATACGGGAATCCGAACGTGTCGTATAGTTTGAAACATACTTCGCCGCTTAAAATTCCATTTTGCGCCTTCGACATCTCTAAATTTAATATTTCCATGCCCTGCGCAAGCGTCGCCGCAAATCTGTCTTCCTCAAGACGTACTACTTTCTTGATATACGACAAGTTTCGTGTCATTTCCTCGAAATCGGGCATGTCTGCATAAATTTTCGCGACTACGTCTATCGCACCTTCTAAAAATGCACCTTTTATCCCTAACATGCGCCCATGTCTTATCGCTCGACGTAAAATCCGCCTTAAAACATACCCGCGACCCTCATTCGACGGCAAAATTTTATCCATTATCATAAATGCCATCGAACGCGCATGGTCAGCGATAACTTTCATCGATATATCCGATTTTTCGCCCGCGCCATACTTTATTCCGCTGATTTTCTCCACGTATTCGATTATCGGGAACAGTAAATCCGTCTCGAAATTGGAATTTTTACGCTGTAAGACGCTCGCTAAACGTTCCAAGCCGCAACCCGTATCAATATTCTTATGCTCAAGCGGTTTATATTGCCCGTCCTCCGTTTTATCAAATTGCGTGAAGACAAGGTTCCATATCTCAAGGAATCTGTCGCAATCACAGCCGGGCGCGCAACTTTCTTTGCCGCAACCGCGTTCCTCGCCTAAATCTATATAAATTTCGCTGTCGGGGCCGCACGGTCCGGGTCCTATCTCCCAAAAATTATCCTCAAGCCGTATTATGTGCGCCGGATTCAATCCCGGTTGCTTTAACCAGATTTGTTCCGCCTCGTTGTCGTTCGGATATATCGATACCCATAATTTTTCGCGTGGAAGTCCGCAAACCTCCGTTAAAAATTCCCACGCCCAAGGAATTGCCTCTGCCTTGAAATAATCCCCGAATGAGAAATTCCCAAGCATCATGAACGCCGTATGATGCCGCGCAGTCCGTCCGACGTTTTCTATATCGCCCGTTCGCACGCAACGTTGATTTGTCGTAACTCGCGGGCACGGCGGCTTCAATTTCCCTGTGAAAAACGGTTTCAGCGGTGCCATTCCCGCTCCTATCATTAACAGCGTCGGATCGTTTTCCGGTATCAGCGAAAAGCTCGGCATTACCAAATGTCCTTTGCTCTCGAAGAATTTCAGCCACGCCGCCGCTATCTCCTTGCCTGTCATATACTTCAATTCGATTCCTCCTTTGTGCCTGCGCATTATAGCATACTTAACCAAAAAATAAAGCCCTTGTTCAAATCAAGACGCTGTGATATAATTTTCGTAAAAATTTTGGAGGAATTACTATGAACAGAGGAAATTTTTTTCGACGAGCCGTTTCCGCGCTATTCATCGTCGCGATTATGCTTTTCGCAACCGCAACTCATGCTGAAATTAAAGCTTACGATGGCATCGGAGATTATCCGCTTTCAGAAGAAGACAAGAT
>JAFYNH010000073.1 GCA_017549815.1 Selenomonadaceae bacterium | reverse complement strand
TCGGCGTCTTCGGTGCTCAAAAACGGCTACAAACAGAATGACGACACGATTATCAAAGTTGACGACGGCACGATAACGATTAAGGACACCGACACAGTTAAAATCGTCCAAAACGGCGAGGAAACTGTTTTCAGCGGCGGCTTATTCCATAAATCCGACGGGACGATAGCGATACCCGCGACTTTCGCCAATGAATATACGCTTGCGAACGACATAAAAAATGTTGATGCCGATATGCGCACAGCGGCGATAAAAATTACTGGCAACGCGCTTGATAATAAGCTTATCGGCTCCGCTAAAAATGATACGCTGGACGGCGGCGCAGACGATGATGAACTCACGGGCGGCGCGGGCAATGACGTTTTTGTTTACGGCAGCGGCAACGACACAATCACGGATTACGGCACAGGCACGGACAAAGTACTTTTGGACGGCGTGAGCAATTACACGGCGTCGACAGTTGACAACGATATAATCTGGACGTTTGACGAAAACAATTCCTTGACGTTCAAAGGTGCTGAGGGTAAGACGATAAGCAAGGTTTCCGCTTCGACATTCAAGCCTAGTAAGACAAAGACAGGCGAAACGCTTGCAGCGGATTTTGTCGGCAGTTATAGTGCGGCTTCTTTAAAGGTAACGATAAACGGTTCGTTGGTCGAAGGCACTCTTGAAGTAGTCGGCAATGACAAAGCTAATAAAATTTACGCGGGCAAAAACGGCTCGACACTTAATGGCGGCCAGGGCAACGATACCCTTTATGGCGGCGACGGCGCAGATATTTTCGTTTATGACAATTATCCGCAAGAGACTGTAACCGCTAAAGTTGAAGCCGACAATACGATAACCAGAACTCCCAAGACGCTTTACGGCTCTGGCAGTGACGTAATTTTGAACTACGGCACGGGCGATATTATAAGTCTCAGCTCCGCGTCTTCGATAATCAAAAACGGCTACAAACAGAACGGCGACGCGATTATCAAAGTCGATGACGGCACGATAACGGTTAAGAATGCGTCGGAAGTTAAATTCATGCAAAGCGATACGGAAATAACTTTCAAGGACGACATATTTATCAAAGGAACTAACACGGTGATATTGCCTTCGACTTTCGCTAATGAATATACGCTTGACGACTTATATAATGTAGACGCAACGAATCGGACGGCGGCGACTAAGCTGACGGGAAATGATAAAGCCAATTCAATCGTCGGCGGCAAAGGCGCGGATACCCTGAACGGCAAAGCGGGCGACGATACCTTGACAGGCGGCGCGGGGAATGATTTATTCGTCTACAGCGGCGGCAAAGATATTATTGCTGATTACGGCGTCGGCTCGGATAAAATCAGCTTGACTTCGGATTATCAAAACTATGCGATAAGCGGCAACGATATAATCTTCAACTTTGGCGGCGAAAATTCTTTGACGATTAAGGACGGCAAGGATAAGGCGATAAACATTAACGGCGTTGCAAGCAAGTACGAAGCTGATGGCGTTTATAATTCGGCTCGGACTTCGGTTAAATTGAAGGCAAGCATTGCGACTTATACAGCTGCTGATTCGACGATTGCGACGATTAACGGTTCAACATGCGCGGGTACGGTTAAAATTTTGGGTAATGACAAGGCGAATAAAATTTATGCAGGCGCGAACGGCTCGACACTCAACGGCTACAAAGGCAACGATTATCTGTACGGCGGCGCGGGAGCTGATATTTTCGTCTATGAACATGCGGAGCAAACGACGACTGCTTACAATAAAGACGGCGCATATCAAAAGACGATACGCGGCACAGGCTCTGATGTCATCTACAACTACGACGACGGCGACAAGATAAGTCTTGGTTCCGACGTTGTTCTTAAGAATGCTTACATGAATAACGCCGACGCGGTTATAAAAGTTGATGACGGCGCGATAACCGTTAAGGGTAAATCTTCTGTAACGGTTGCACAGGACGACGCGGAAATAATTTTCAGCAACGGCATATTCCACGACGCGGAGAATAAATCGGTAACGTTGCCGGCGACTTTTAGCAATGAGTTTGCACTCGGCAATTATGAAAACGTAAATGCCGC
>JAFYNH010000072.1 GCA_017549815.1 Selenomonadaceae bacterium | reverse complement strand
CGACCAAAATCCTCTTTAAAAAATCTTCACCCGATATGAATTCTGTCAAGCTTGGTTTAATATCTTCCATAAAAAATCTCCATTTTATTGCGCATTCCTAATTCTTAATTACTAATTACTAATTACTAATTGCCTTTCACACTTCTGGCTTAAGTTCGTCGCCGTATTCGCGCAGGAAAATTTTCTGATAGCGGCGATATTTCGGGTCAAGCGGCTTTTCCTTCGGGCAGTGTATGCACCAAAAATCTTTTGTCTGATTCGGAATAACAACCTTGTAACCTGCGCGGCTCATCTCCTTACAAAGTGAAGTATCATATAAATGCCAGCCGTCAAATAAATCCTCGCGCCACTCCAAATCATATTGCGTCGCCAAAAAAAGTCCGTCAACCGACTCGACTTCTTGATAATCGCCGTCGGGTTCATTGCACTCCGAATCAACGACGCTCTCTGGCTCGCAAGCGTGCAGAACTCGCCCGTAAGTCCTCATTCCGTCCCACCAAACGCCCGTCAGCGGCAAATTCATACAGCCAATCACGCCGACAACGCCAATCGTCTTGTCGCTAAAAATTTTCAGCAGGTCGGCAATCAAATTCTTATTTACGGCGAAAGTATCTTGATGCAGATAAATTTTATACTTAGCGTCGGAACTTTTCATGGCGCGGTTGTAGCCCGAAGTCATAGATTTAGCGTCGCGAATGTCAATAAACTCCGCCGTCATACCTTCGGGAATGTTGAGATGCTTAAGGTATAAAAGGCACTCGTCGTACCACCAATCACTGTTCACGCAAGTTATAAACGCAACTTTCTTTTCGTCAAGCAAGTTGAATCAACTCCTTTTTTGTGGTAAGTTTATCACGAATCGCAAAGGAAAGGAAAGATTTTAATGAGCGAATTGACATTGGCGCGGGCGAAAGAAATTTTGCGCAAGCATACGACCGAGCCACATTTATTTATTCACGCGGCGGCAGTCAGCGCGGCAATGGGGGCTTTGGCTGAACATTTCGGCGCGGATAAGGAGCATTGGTCGGCAATCGGCTATCTTCATGACGTTGACTTTGAAAAATTTCCCAACGAACATTGCCAACACGTCCGCGAACTTTTGGAGCCTGAAGGCATTTCTGAAGACGACATCACCACGATAATTTCTCACGGCTACGGCTTGACAGGCGCGACGGTTAAGCCGACAGCCGATTGTCAAAAGAGTTTATTCGCAGTCGACGAATTAACCGGTATTGTTCATGCTTACGCGCTTATGCGTCCCGAAAAAATGGCGGGCATGTCGGTTAAAAGTCTCAAGAAAAAATTTAAGGATAAGCGTTTCGCCGCCAAGTGCAATCGCGAAGTGATTCAGCAGGGCGCGGACGATTTGGGAATGGAACTCGGCTTGCTTATGGAGCTTTGTATTAAGGGCATGACTGAACGCGCCGATGAATTGGAGCTTTAGGGAAGTAGAGAAATAGAGAAGTAGCGAAGTAGCTATTTCACTATTTCCCTACTGCGCTACTTCCCTAAAAAGGAGGAGATACTTTGAATAGAATTCGTACACGATTTGCGCCAAGCCCGACGGGTTATATGCATATTGGCAACTTGAGGACGGCACTTTATGCTTATTTATTCGCGAAGTCGCAGGGCGGCGATTTTATTTTGAGGATTGAGGATACCGACCGCGCCCGCTTTGTTGCCGACGCCGTTGAGTTTATCGAACGCACACTTGCCGCCGCAAAAATTATTCCCGATGAAGGTCCTCATCACGGCGGAGCTTTCGCGCCCTACGTTCAGAGCGAGCGCATGGACATTTACAAAAAATATGCCGAGCAACTGCTTGAGAGCGGGCACGCTTATCGTTGTTTCTGCGCGGGAGAAAATTCTTCAGAGGAAAATAAATTCGGCGGCTACAATCGCCATTGTCGCGACTTATCGGCGGCGGAGATTGAAAAAAATCTTGCCGAAGGTAAACCGTATGTTATTCGTCAGAAAATGCCGTTAGTCGGCGAGACGACTTTTTATGACGTGTTGCACGGGAACATTACGATTGCCAATTCGGAGCTTGAAGACCAAGTTTTATTGAAAAGCGACGGAATGCCCACTTACAATTTCGCCAACGTCGTCGACGATCACTTAATGGAAGTTTCGCACATCATACGCGGCACAGAGTTTATCACTTCGACGCCCAAGCATGTTTTGCTTTATGAATTTTTTGGCTGGGAAATGCCGACGTTCATTCATCTTGCGCCGGTTATGGGCAAGGCGGCGGACGGTACAGTTTCCAAGCTCAGCAAGCGTCACGGCGCAACAGGCTTTAACGGCTTGATTGAGGCGGGTTATCTGCCCGAAGCCATTACGAATTATGTCGCGCTATTGGGCTGGAGTCCTAAAAATTCTTGTCAGGAAATTTTTTCTATGGACGAACTGATTAAGGCTTTCAGCATTGACGGCTTAAGCAAGTCGCCCGCCGTGTTTGATTATGCTAAGCTCGATTGGATGAATGGCGAATATTTTAAGGCAATGAGTGACGAAGATTTTGCCTGCGCGGCTGACAAATATTTTATGGACTTCGACGCTCCACGAAAAATTTTCCTTGCTAGTTTGTTGAAAACTCGCGTCGCCAAACTCTCCGATATTCCCGAAATGATTTCCTTCCTTAAAAATTTGCCGCCCTTTGACGTTGAACTTTTTAGCAACAAGCGCAATAAAATTACGCCGCAAAAGTCGATTGAAATTCTTGAACCTGCGATAAAAATTTTTGAAACGGTCGACGATTGGACGCTTGACACTCTTAACGAAAAAATTTCGGCGTTTGTCACGGAATCGGGCTTGAAAATCGGCGCGGTCATGTGGCCTTTAAGAATCGCGCTTTCCATGAAAAAAGTTACCCCGGGCGGCGTCACTGAAATTTTATATCTGCTCGGCAAAAAAACTTCGCTTGAACGTTTGAATTCTGCGCTTAATAATCTGCGCGACTGAATTTAATAACCAAATAAAATTATCCCCCGCAACTTTGCAGGGGATTTTATTTTTTATTTTTATAAAGAAATTTTATGGCGGTGTTATCTCCATACGAACCTTATTTTCGCCGTCAGAATATGAATGCGAGAAATTTTTTCCGTAGCCATATAAAATTTTTAAGCTTAAATCGTCTCTGTCGTCCGCAGAGGCTTTTTTGTCGAATGGATTGTAACTGTTACCTCCACAACTCAAATTCAACTCCAAAATTCTTTCCGTCTCCGTGTAAATTATTTCTATCGTCATAAAAATTTTGTCGCGCTTGTCGTAACAGCCCGAAATCATTTCAAATATTATTTCCTCGCAACATAACTGCAATCTTTGAGAATATTTTTCGCCAAGCCCATACTTATCCGCAAAAGCCATGAATGCCACCGTCTTTGGCTTTTTCGGCGCGTCAAATATCTGCGCGGGCGTTTCTTCCTCGTAAATCTCGCCGTCTGCAAAAAATAATACTCTATCCGCCACTTCCCGCACAAAATTTATCTCATGCGTTACGATTATCATTGTAAGATTTTGTTTGGCAAGCATACGAATAACCGCCAAAACTTCGCCAACCATTGTCGGATCTAATGCGCTCATCGGCTCGTTAAATAACAAAATTTCTGGATTCATCATCAATGAACGCACTATTGCCGCCCTTTGAGCTTGTCCGCCGCTTATTTCGTCGGGATAATTAAACATTTATCATTCCGATTTTTTGACGGACTAAGCTCAAATTATAGCCCGTAGCCGCTATATTTTCTCCGCCAAATAAAATCTTGCCCGCCGTCGGTCGCTCCAAAAGTTTTATCATGCGCAGGAAGATAGATTTTCCAATTTGAAAGCCAAATTACTATGAGCTTGCCATAGCCAACGACGTTCTCAAGACCTCAACCCCGATTCCTTTAATGCTGACATT
This sequence comes from Selenomonadaceae bacterium, assembly GCA_017549815.1. GTDB lineage: Bacteria > Bacillota > Negativicutes > Selenomonadales > Selenomonadaceae > Quinella. Next base: position 19,068 of record JAFYNH010000072.1, on the reverse strand, counting down.
GAAACTATAAACAAATTTTAGTACTTTATATCGGTAAAATTTAAGCTTGTCAAGGATTGTTAAAAAAGTATTCGTCGTGAAAAATTTTTTGTAAGCAAATTATCAGAAAGTCGCCTTTTTTTCTTAGTTGATTTTATAAATAGCACCTAATCCCTATAATCATTTTTCGGTCGGAATTTAAAGCGAAATTTTTTGCGGCATTATCGACGTTAAAATTCTTTAATGGTATAATAGCCGCGAATTTTTTTCTGAAAGGGGGCTTGGTGTTGCAAAGACAACGGACTTTAAAAAAAGAAATCTCCTGCGCGGGCGTCGGCTTGCATTCGGGCAAAGAAGTTCGCCTCACGCTTAAACCCGCCGACGTTGACAGCGGAATAATTTTCTTGAGAACAGACTTGCCAGCACGTCCGATTATTCATGCGACGGCGGCGAATGTTACGGCGACTCTCAGAGCAACGACGCTTGCAGAAAACGGCGCGAAAGTTTTCACGATTGAACACTTGATGAGCGCACTCAATGCTTGCAACGTCGACAACTGCGCGATTGAACTTGACGCCGAAGAACCGCCTGTCCTTAACGGCAACTCGATTGACTTTTTCAAAATGATTCAACAAGCGGGCGTCGTCGAACAGGACAAGGCGCGTGAAATTATTCGCGTCGAAAAAATTTATCGCGTCGATGGCGAAGAAGGCAAGCGATTCATTATGGCGTTGCCCTATGACGGCTTTCGCGTGAGTTTCGTCTCGGTCAATCCTCACCCGTTAATCGGTATTCAATATGCCGACTTCGAGATAACCGAAGAAATTTACGCAAAAGAAATTGCGCCTGCGCGGACGATAGCTTATGAAAAAGAAATTGACGCGCTTAGGTCTATGGGGCTTGGACTCGGCGGCACGCTCGAAAATGTCATTGTCTACAACGACGCGGGCTGGCTCAATAAATTAAATTATCCCGATGAACTCGTCCGCCATAAAATTTTAGACGTTATCGGGGACTTGCGACTTGCAGGCATTTTGCGTTGCCATATAGTAGCGGCGGCGTCAGGACATGCCCTTAACACTCAACTTGCAAAAAAGATTTATTTAGGAACTAGGAGCGAGGAACTAGGAACTAACCCCTAACCTCTAACCCCTAACCTCTAACCCCTACTAGTTCCTAATTCCTAACAACTAATTCCTAGCAAAGGAGCGATATAAAAAATGGTATTGGAAATTGAAGACATCATGAAGATTTTGCCGCACCGCCCGCCTATGCTTTTGGTGGACAGAATTTTGGAAATCGACCCTTTCAAATCGGCGACGGGCTTAAAAAATATCACAATGAACGAGCCGCAATTCGCCGGTCATTTCCCCGGACATCCCATAATGCCGGGCGTCCTTCAGCTTGAAGCAATGGCACAAGTCGGCGGCGTCGCTATGCTTTATCCCGAAGAACATCGCGGGAAAATCGCCCTCTTCGGCGGCATGGACAATATCAAATTCAAAAAAGTGATTGTACCCGGCGACACTCTCATAACTAAGGCGGAGATTGTCAAAGTGCGCGGCTTGTTCGGCGTTTTGCATACTGACGGCTACGTTGACGATAAATTGGTTGCCGTTGCTGACTTTACTTTTGTTTTAAAGGGTCGGGACGAGCTTTGAGAAACGGGAGTAAGGAGAATGACTAATCTAGAAAGCAATGGAGAATTAATCGCGAATAACGGTACGAATATCCATCCGAGCGCGGTCATTTCCAAAAGTGCTCGGATCGGCGAAAACGTCACAATCGGTGCTTACTGCGTTATCGGCGACGAAGTTGAAATTGGCGACGGTTCGATTATCGGTCCTCACGCGGTTATAGACAGGTGGACGACTATCGGCAAGGACTGCAGAATTTTTCAATTTGCGTCGGTGGGTGCCGAGCCGCAAGATTTAAAATTCAAAGGCGAGCAGAGTTGTACGATAATCGGCGACAGAACGACGATTCGCGAAGGCGCAACTATTCACCGTGCGACGGGCGAAGGCAATGAAACCCGCATTGGCAACGATTGCCTGTTAATGGCTTATATTCACATTGCCCATAACTGCACGCTGGGTAACCGAATTATCATGTCGAATTTGGCGAGCTGTTCGGGGCATGCGATTGTTGAGGACAGAGTTGTTATCGGCGGCATGGCGGGCGTTCATCAATTCGTTAAAATCGGGCGCAACGCTATGATTGGCGGCATGAGTAAATTAGTTCAAGATGTCGTGCCTTATACGCTGGTTGACGGACACCCCGCTAAAGTTGTAGGCTTGAATAATGTCGGGATTTCGCGGGCGGGCATTCCGCTTGAAAGTCGTCGGCTGATTAAAAAGGCGTATAAAATTCTTTATCGTTCGGGCTTGAGCTTAGCGGAGGCTATCGCCGTGATTGAGCAGGAAGTTGATTCTTGCGAGGAAGTCGAACATTTCTTGAGATTTTTACGCAATGCCGAGCGTGGGATTTGTCGTGAGCGTCGTGATTTTGATGACAAATGAGGGCGTGATTTTATGACCAGCAAGGAAATTGACGAAATCGCGCTTTGGACGGCTAAGAGTATCAAGGAAACGTTGGCAAAAAGCGACAGAAAGCTTGACGACGCGGGCGAAGATATTATCCGTGAATATTTGGCGAAGGATTTAAGGAATTGGCAACGCGGCGAAAAAGTTACGCTAGAAACTTCTGCGCGGCTGGTTAAGGAAATTTTATCTCAGCGGTACAATGAGACGGAAACTTTAAACGAAGTCTTAAACGCGCTAAAAATTCTCTCTTCAAAATTCCCACTATTTGTCGAGAATAATCAACGTCAAAGGGCGGCGGAGGCTCAAAGACTTGCCGCTTCAATGCCCGCGATTAAAGTTTAAAAAAACAAATCGGAGGTTAATTTAATGGAAAAGCTCGGAATATTGGCGGGTACAGGGAAATTGCCTGTAGAATGTGCACGCGCCGCCAAAAAGCTCGGCTATGAAGTTTATGCGGTCGGATTGTTGCCAGACAGCGACCCGCAAATCGCGCAGTTTTCAAAGGATTATCAATTCATCAGTGTCGCGCAGTTAGACGCGATTTTGGACTACTTAAAGAACAACCAAGTTCAGCAAGTTACGCTGATTGGCAAAGTCACGAAGGAACTTTTATTCAATGGCGCAGTGGTGCCCGATATGCACATGTTGCAACTTATAATGTCATTGCCCGACCGCCGCGACGATACAATAATGATGGCGTTCGTTCGCGAGCTGGCAAAGTCGGGAATTCAAACTTTCGACCAAACCGCCTTGATAAGAAAATTAATGCCGCACAGAGGGACGATAACTCAACGCGAGCCGACGGAACAAGAACGTCAAGATATGGAATTCGGCTTCAGAATTGCTAAGGAACTCGGACGCCTTGACGTTGGACAGACGGTTGTCGTAAAAAATCGCGCAGTTATGGCTTTGGAGGCTATCGAAGGAACGGACGCCTGCATTGAACGCGGCGGCAAATTGGCTTGCGGCGGAGCGGTTGTCGCTAAAGTTTCAAAGCCCCAGCAAGATAATCGTTTCGATGTGCCGACGGTCGGTTATCGCACGATTGAAAATATGGCGAAGGTTGGCGCAAAGGTATTGGCTATCGAGGCGGGCAAAACGCTTTTGGTTGAGCGCGAAAAGATGATTGCCTTCGCTGACGAACAGGGTATTTCTATAGTTGCAATGTAAGGAACTTTTATCATGGAAAAATTTTTTAGTATCGTTGTCGTGTTTGCGGCAATATTTTTTTTCGCGAGCAATGTTGCTGAGTTTTGTATACAAATATTAAAGGAGGCGACTTTATGTTTTGGGCTGAACTTATGGTTGTGCTGATAATGCTGATTATCGGCGCACGCTACGGAGGAATTTTTCTCGGCATGTCGAGCGGTTTCGCCATAGCAATTTTGGTTTTCGGATTTGGACTCGCGCCGGGCAATCCCGCGATTGATGTCATTATGATTATCATGACGGTTGTTGTTATCGCGGCGACTTTACAGGCATCGGGCGGCATGGATTATCTGATTCAAATTGCCGTCAAACTTTTGCGCAGGAATCCGAATCGCATCAGCTATTATGCTCCGATTATCAGTTGGGTTTTTACGTTCATGTGCGGCACGGGCAATATTTCATTTGGTATCCTGCCAGTTATCGCCGAAGTCGCAAGAGAGGCGGGCGTCCGTCCAGAACGTCCTGTTTCTATGTCGGTTATTGCCTCTCAGCAAGCCATAACCGCTTGTCCGATTTCGGCGGCGACCGTTGCACTCGTCGGACTTTTGGCTCCGCAAGGCGTCACGTTGATTGATATTCTTATAGTTTGCATTCCGTCAACGTTAATCGGCGTCATATGCGGTTCGTTATGGGCGGCTCGCATGGGCAAAGATTTAGCTGTCGACCAAGAATATCTCGAACGTGTTAAACGCGGCGAGGCGGCGGCTGTTCATGAAAAGGCTAAAATCGCTGAGGCTAAAGAATTTGCTCCGAGCGTCAAACGCGCAGTGGCAATTTATCTTTTGGCAACGGTTATCGTCGTTATCTTCGGCATTTTCCCTGAATTGCGTCCGTCTGCCGAAATGGGCGGCAAAATGGTTTCCTTTACTATGACGATGTGTATTGAAATGGTTATGATGGCAATGGCGGGCATTATGATTATTGCTTGCGGCGTCAAGGTCAATTCGATTATCGAACAGTCGGTTTTCCGCAACGGCTTAATGGGCGTCTACTGTATATTCGGCTTGACGTGGGCGGGCGATACTTTGACGCGCAATAATATCGATTTTATTAAGTCGGGCGCGGCTGATTTGATTTCGGCTTATCCTTGGGTCTTTGCGATAATTTTATTCCTGCTCTCCGCCGTTATCTTAAGTCAAGCGGGAACTATCGGCGCATTGGCTCCACTCGGAATAACGCTGGGAATTACGCCGCCCGCGATGATTGGTATGTTCCCTGCAGTCAACGGCTATTTTCTCGTTCCGATTTATGCGACGGTATTGGCAGGTATCGCCTTCGACCGCACGGGCACGACTAGAATAGGAAAATTTGTTTTCAATCACAGTTTCCAAATCCCGGGCTTAATTACGTGTATCGTCAGCGTGGCAGTCGGTATGGCGTTGGCAAATGCGATTATCTAATGCGTAATTCGTAATGCGCAATGCGTAATGATAAAACCTAAAAGCTAAAAAGCAGATTTTTAAGTATGAGAAAAGAACACGATTTTTTAGGAGATTGAGATGATTATTCCGCAGTGTGAAATTTTTTATCAGTCTTCCGCGCAGGAAATTTTATTTATAGCGGGCGGACGAGTTCCGAGCCGCGAATTTTTTTTAGACGTTGCGAGCGGGCGGAAAATTTTTTGCATAGATAAGGGCATTGAACTTTGTCGGGCTTGCGGAATTGTCCCTGATTTCTTAATCGGCGATTTCGACAGTGCGGAGAATTCGGCGGTTGATTGGGCGCGTAAAAAAAATATTCCCGTCGAGCAATATCCTGCTGATAAAGATTTTACCGACACGCAACTAGCTTTAAGTCGGGCTGAAGAAATTTTCGGCGAACACGTCGCGATTTTGACGGGAGCTTTCGGCGGACGTTTCGACCATTTATATAGTACGATTTTCACCTGTGCGGCTTTGGACAGGAAAATTTTCCTTGCCGACGAACACGAAATTATTTTTTATCTGCGCGGCGGCGAATCGACCGAGATAAAATTTTTTAAAAAGCCGCTTGCCGTTTCGCTGTTGCCGATAACTTCAACCTGCGCGGGCGTCAAGACTAAAAATCTTCATTGGGAGCTTGACGGCGCAACTTTGACGCAGAATCTTCCTAATGCCGTAAGTAACCGCGCAGACAGCAATAAAATTTCTGTCGGCTTAGATAAAGGAACGCTTGCCATTTATTTCTGCTTTGAATAAACAAAGAACCCGCCGAGTTTTCGACGGGTAAAATTATATAGGAGATGATTTTCAGCCAATATATTAGCTTAGAAGATGTCTTGTTATTAATTCGCCGTGCCTAAAAAATATTTCAGCCGAGAAGAATTTCTTTGTTGTTAAGAATTTCTACGGCAGGAGCGCACGCGCCGCAATCGCAATACTTAGCACCGTTTGCCTTGAGTTCATCGGCATGAGCGGCGAAATTTTTTTGCCCTTCCGCCCCGAAAATTTCTTTGGCGCGTTCCGAATGAGCAAATGCAACTAAATGGTCAACGTCGGTTATGTCTTCCTTAATCTCGGCGATTAAATTTTCAGCGGCAGATTTTTCCTTAGCCGTGCCGACCGCGTTGATATAATTTTGAGCCGCCGCCACGAGTTCGGGATAGCAACTGGGAGCCGCCGCCATCGCCTTTATCTTTTCAAGCAAAGTTTGCTTATCCATTTTGAGTCCTCCAAAAAAATTTTTATCCAAGCAGAATATCTTTATTAGCGAGAATTTCAAGCCCGTAAGTGCAAGCAAGGCAGTTACAATATTTTTCGCCGCGTCTTTTTAGTTCATCGGCATTAGCGGCGAATTGTTTTGCGCGTTTTGCTCCGAACATTTCGATTGCGCTGTTCGAGTGAGCGAAAATAACCAATTGGTCAGTTAAGACAACGTCCGCTTCAATTTCGCTAAGGAGTTCTTCAGCGGCAATCTTTTCACGTTTCGTACCTAGGGCGTCTAAATATTTTTTGACTGCCACCTTCAAATCAGGATAGCAACTAGGAGACGCTCCCATAGTCTTTATTTTTTCAATCAGAGCTTGCTTGTCCATTAAATTTCCTCCCAAAAATTATGCAACGTAAATTTACCACAGCGCGTAAAATTTTTCAACAGTGTCGAACAGAATTTACAGGAATATTTACGACAAGCGCAACTGAATCAGAATCATTTTCTGGCGTAATTTCCATTTCGTCGCGGTTCACGTCTACATATTTTGATAGCGCGTCCGTAATTTCCCCCTTAATTTTTTCCATAAGCTCCGTTGAAACAATTATGCGGTCGTGAATCAATACAACTTGTAAACGTTCTTTAGCTAAAGTCCCAGATTTTTTATCAAACATGATTAAAACTCCTCTCCAAATAGAAATAAAAAGAGCGGTCGAAGTTGACCGCCCAAAAAATTTTTATCTCGCATGACGCATTGAATTTACGGGAATATTGGCGACAAGCGCAACCGAATCGGAATCATTTTCCAGAGCAATTTCCATGTCGGCGCGATTTATGTTCATGTACTTCGACAGGACGGTTATTATCTCTTCTTTAATTTTTTCCATGATCTCCGGCGAAATGCTGGCGCGGTCGTGAATCAACACAACTTGCAAACGCTCTTTGGCGACCGCCCCCGATTTTTTTTCCGACATACCAAAGACCCTTTTTAAAACATCCAGCATGGGCAGCCCTCCTTACAGCAAGCCGAAAAGTTTTTTCAGCCGAGCGAAGAAGCCTTCCTTTTGAGGCTTGAGGAAGGGAACATTTTCGCCGCAAAGTCTGGCGACAATATTTTTATAAGCCTGTCCCGCCGTCGAATCGCTCATCGTTATAGCGGGTTCGCCTCTGTTCGTCGCGACAACAACTTTTTCATCGTCGGGAATTTGTCCGATACAGGCTATCGATAAAATTTCGTCAATGTCGCCCATGTCGAGCATGTCGCCTTTCTCGACCATTTGCGGACGAATCCTGTTGACGATAAGTTTGATATTTTCCTTATCAGCGCGACCGAGTTCGCCGATAATTTTATCCGCGTCGCGCACTGCAGAAATTTCTGGCATCGTTACGACTATCGCGGTATCGGCGGCAGCTATCGCAGTTTTAAAACCCTGTTCAATGCCCGCAGGACAATCGATTACGATAAAATCGAATTCCTTTTTCATCTCGTCGCAAAGTTTAACGAGTTGTTCGGGATTGACGGCGGATTTGTCTTTAATCTGCGAAGTCGGCAACAGATAAAGATTTTCGTATTTCTTATGACGGACGAGAGCTTTTTTATATTGAACGCGCCCGCTTGTCACGTCGACTAAATCATAAAGAATGCGATTTTCCAAACCGAGCAATAAATCCAAATTGCGGAGTCCCGTGTCGGTATCGATAAGAGCGACTTTGTTTCCGCGCATTGCAAGTCCGACGCCGATATTTGCAGTGGTGGTCGTCTTGCCGACGCCGCCTTTGCCCGACGTGATTACTATTATTTGACTCATATATTTTTCTCCTTACTAGGAATTAGGATTTAGGAACTGGGAACTAGTTCCTAGCTCCTAGCCCCTGATTCCTGATTCCTAATTATTTATCTCGCAACCGGCTCAAAAATAATTTGGTTATTCTTAATCAAAGCGCGTTCGGCTTGAGAAACTTGTTCGGGTTCATCGGGCGCACGCGCTACCAAATCGGCAATGCGAATCTGCGCGGGCATAAGTCTATCCGCCACAACACACGCCGTCTTATCGCCGAAGGCTCCCGCATGAACGAAACCTCTGCACGTGCCGCGAATATCAATCGAGCCGCCCGCTACAACTTGCGCTCCGGGATTTACATTGCCACAAATCAGCACCGAGCAATTAACTTTAATTTCCTGCCCGCCCCGTATCGTGTGATTTATCACCATCATTTTTTGAGCTTCTTCGACGTTCTCTTTAGGTTTCTGCGCGGGAGCTTTAGTCGAAGTGTCACGCGAGGGCGGAGCCAAATTCGGACGTTTCAATTCCGTACTGAAAAGCATTCCGTGCCTGTGAAACATTTTCCGCAGAGCCTCATTCTGTTCTTCGGCAAAGTAACCTTTCGGCACAAAAACCGTCGTCCCGCGAATAAAGAAACCATTACCCGATTCGAGCTTGTCGAGAAGATTAGCCTGCACGTCGTCAAAACTCGCGCCCTTCGCGAAAGTCAACTGCAAGCCGTATTTCAAGCCCTTAATCGTTACTATATCACTCATTTTAATCACCGCCTGTTATAAAAAAATGATTCCTTGCGCATTATACAAAATCCTACGCCGCTTGCCAATATTTTTTACAGATTTTTTTCAGCGATTGTTTGTCGATTGACATTGTGAAAAGGAAAACCTATAATCGTTGCAACTATAAAATTTAAAGGAGAGTGTACTATATGGCGAAACCGCTTCAAATTATGGAAACAGTCCTGCGCGACGGACATCAATCGCTTATGGCAACTCGTATGCGCTATCGTCAAATGGAGCCTATGTTGGCGAGCTTGGACAAAATCGGCTACAAAGCTCTTGAGGCATGGGGCGGCGCGACCTTCGACAGTTGCTTGAGATTTTTGGACGAAGACCCTTGGGAACGCCTTAAAAATCTCAAAGCCAACCTTAAAACTCCGATTCAAATGCTCCTGCGCGGACAAAATCTTTTGGGCTACAATCACTATTCCAACGACGTTGTAGAAAAATTCGTTCAGCACGCCGCCAAACACGGTATCGGCGTCTTCCGTATTTTCGACGCCCTTAACGACGTTCGCAATCTGCGCGTCGCCATTAAAGCCGCTTTGGAGTGTCCAGAAAAGCCCGAAGTTCAAGGCTGTTTAGTTTATACGATAAGCCCCGTTCATACAAATGAAATGTTCGTTGAGCTTGCAAAGGAACTTCAGGGAATGGGTTGCCACTCGGTTTGTATAAAGGACATGTCGGGCTTGCTCGCGCCCTATGCCGCTGACGACCTTGTTAAGAAACTCAAAGCCGCGCTTGATATTCCTGTCGAATTGCATACGCATTGCACGTCGGGCTTTGGTCACGCGACTTATCTCAAGGCGATTGAGGCGGGCGTTGACATTGTTGACTGCGCATTGAGTCCTTTCGCTGGCGACACTTCCCAACCTTGCACGGAGACAATCGTCGCTATGCTCGCGGGTACCGAACGCGATACAGGGCTTGACCGTCAAGCTATGACGCCGATAGCTAAACATTTTCTTAGCGTCAAGGCGGAGCTTATTAAGGAATTCGCGCTCAAAGGTTATTTCGATATTAACGTCAATGTTCTTGACTTCCAAATCCCCGGCGGAATGCTTTCCAACCTTGCTAACCAGCTCAAAGAAGCGGGCATGGAAGATAAATATCAAGACTTGCTCGACGAAATGCCTCGTGTCCGCGCAGATGCAGGCTATCCGCCGCTCGTTACGCCGTCCAGTCAGATTGTCGGCACTATGGCAACCTTTAACGTCATGGCGGGCGAACGCTATAAAATGGTTCCGAACGAATTTAAAGATATGGTTCGCGGTAAATTTGGCAGAACGCCCGTGCCCGTCGACCGCGACTTTATCACTAAGACGCTTAAAATCCCCGAAGACCAAATCATTGAAGATTGCTCAATTGAAGACGCTAAGGGCAAGACTTTCGCGCAGTTCAAAGACGAATTGATTAATAAAGGTTTCCTCAATCCGACTGATGAAGACGTTTTGAGTTACGCGCTCTTCCCGCAGGTCGCCGAAGAATTCTTCAAGAAACATTATCAGCAAGTCACTGCTTATAGAAGATAAAATTTGTCCGATAAAAAATTTCTCCCGCCGGATTTTCGACGGGAGTTTTTTTATCTTCTAATGGCTTGCAATTCTGTAGTTAAATTTTTCTTTAGCTTATCTTCCAGCTCCGTTAAAGTTTTAGCGTCGAAGGAGTAACTGACATGCGGCGCACCGTTAATCCGCGACTCGCCGCTGAATTCGTCGGTGTAAATGTTGTAGTAAAGAACAAAGTCGCTGTTTATCGCGAAGTCGGCGTAGTTTATGACGATAAAAGAACCGTTCGTAACTTCGACGGGCGCGGCGGGATTTATAAAAAGTTCAAAGCCCTCAAGCGTCACGGGCAAATCTTTTCCGTAAGTCCAAGTGTCAATCTTTTTCTCGCGCAGGAAGTTGTTAAGCTTTTTATCCCGACAGCCGCGCAGATTTTTAATCACGCCGTCAAGTTCAGCGTCAAGCAATGTTTGGAAAGTCTTAAAGTCCTCTGTGAAAAAATTCGTCAGACAAAATTCCGTCAAGCCTATTCTTTGACAAACTTTAAACTCCGTCGTCTCCTCGTGAAAGTAAGTCGTTAAGCCGCAATGAATTTCGTCGGCGACGTAGGTAAAAAAAATAAATTTATCTTCAACGGGCGCGAAAATTTTTTTAAGTTTAAAGCCTTCAATCTCTGCGGGCAAATTCTCCGCGAAATGAATTTCCTCAGCCTGCGCGGCGATTTTATTTTTAGTCTCTTCGTTCAAAAGTTTTCCTCCGTCAATTTTTTTCTAACACAGCAATAAATTCAAAACGTGCAAAAACCGTGTGACAAAGTCTGTAGAGAGACAAATCAATAAATCCTAACTTTTTTAAAAGACTTATTATGTAACCGAAAGAATCAGGTATAAATTGCCAGTTATGCGTATCAATATACTCATCATTTTTCAAAGCCGCAAGATATTTTTCAATCTCTTTCAAAAGTCTTTCGCGACTTTCCTCGTTTTGATAGCCGATATTACGCTCACCGTGATCACCCAACCAATGACGAATCGCATAATTATGTGTGTCTGTAAAAAGCTTAATGACTTTAGAAAGACGAGGAAATTTTCTTTCAGCGACAAAGGCGTCAATAACTTCTTCAATCGTCGATTCGGGTTGATAATGATCAAAACAATAGCGTTTATCTGGAATAATCAAAATATATAATCCACCCTGATGAAGAATTCTGCTAACGCTTTGAAGATGTTTGATGAGGTCGGGACAATGCTCAATGACATGACTGCTGACGACAATATCAAAAGTCTCCTCTATTATATCCAAATTGCCGTTTGAACTGATGAAATCTATTTTTTCTGGAACATTGTTGAAAGGTCTTTCTTTTTCGACAGCAATTTTCTTTAATGTTTCGGAGTCAGCAGTAGAAAAATACTTAACGTTATTTCCATAAATAAGAGGATTATCCCACGGACTTATTTCTAAAAATTTTAAATTTGTATTCTCAACAACATCTTGCAACATCACTTTAAGATGTTCTTGGCGATCATAAGCGCAAGTCGAATGTCCACGTTCAATCGCAAATCTTTTATAATGTTCAATCAAAACGCCGTCTGGAAAAAAATTAAGTTCTGGGTAAGACCTTCTGTAATAATTTGGATCAAATGTCGGTGGAAAATTAATGATAGGCAAAAATATCGTCTCCTTTCAGCTCCACATCTTGGCTTTGAGCACGTCATAATAATTCTTATCGTCGAATTTGACAATCTGCGCGGTCGTATTCGACTTGCGGACGACAACTTCATCATTAGGCTGAATTTTATGACTGACTTGCCCGTCGAGCGTGACGATAACATCTTGCATGGCGGAAATTTTTATCAAAACTTCGTCGTCCTCATTGACAATCAACGGGCGCATTTGGAAAGTATGGGCGCAAATCGGCGTTAAAAGCAGGGCGCGAATATTCGGATTGAGAATAGGACCTCCCGCGCTTAACGAATAAGCCGTCGAACCCGTCGGACTAGCAACGATAATTCCGTCCGCCTTGTAGTCCATTAAGTGCGTATGATTTATATAGAGACCCAGCCGCAACATTCGCGCAACGCCGCCTTTGGTTATAACAACGTCGTTAATCGCATTGCCTAAAAATTTTTCGCCAAGCTCCTTGCGAACGTAGCCGCTTAATAAAAGCCGACGCTCAACCCGATATTTCCCCGCCAAAATTTTTTCAAGCCGACTTTCCAATTCACGCGGCTCAATGTCAGCTAAAAATCCCAGCGTCCCTAAATTTATCCCGCAGACAGGAACGCTTTGTTCTCCGAATCTTCGACAGACACCAAGTAAAGTCCCGTCGCCGCCGATACTCAATGCCATATCGACATGAACCCGCTCGACGCAGGGCAAGCCGTGTTCTTCCTTGCGAAATTGCCGAGCCTCCGTCGCGGGCATTACCAACCTTACGTCCTTATCCTTATAGAAATTAAAAATGCGTTCGACGATTTCACCCGCTCGCCGCTTACTAATGTTCGGGAAAACCGCAATTTGCATCATGCCCGCATCAACTCCAAACACCGCGCCAAATACATTATTCAATCCAATTCCTCATGCGCCAAATCAACCGTTGATAAAATGTCCACGTCAAAGGTAGCGTAGCCGCCCTTCAACAAATGCGCAAGATATTCAATGTTGCCTTCGGGTCCTTTGACGGGCGAAAAATTTATCCCGCCTATTCCGAAGCCAAGCCCTGCCGCGAAGTTCAAAACTTTTTCGATAACCGCCGCATGAACTTTTTTATCCTTAACGACGCCTTTCTTGCCGACGTATTCGCGCCCCGCCTCGAATTGTGGCTTTATCAGCGCAACGACTTCGCCCGAATCAACAAGTAAATCATACACGACTGGCAAAACTTTTTCCAGTGAAATAAACGCCACGTCAATAGAAATAAATTCCAGTTCGTCTAAAAAATCTTTGCGCGTCACGTTGCGAATATTCGTCCGCTCCATGTTGACGACCTGCGCATTACTGCGAAGTTTCCAAGCAAGTTGCCCGTAGCCAACATCAATCGCGTAAACTTTCTTCGCGCCGTGTTGCAACATGCAATCGGTAAAGCCGCCTGTCGACGCTCCAACGTCCGCCGCAATCTTCCCACTTAAAATTATTTTGAACACGTCCAGAGCTTTTTGAAGTTTCAAGCCGCCGCGACTTACAAACGGCATTTCCTCGCCGAGTATCCTAATTTCAGCGTCAACGGGAATCAACGTGCCCGCCTTGTCGATTTTCTGCCCGTTCACGAGAATTTTTCCCGCCATTATCATTGCCTTAGCGCGGGCGCGACTGTCAAAAAAATTTTTCTCCGTTAATAAAATGTCAAGCCGTTCCTTCATGCTCTATTCCTTTTTGAAAAAAAAGACGACTCGGCTAAGTGTCGCGTCGCCCCGTCAAAATTTTGTTTGTAGCTTAATAATTCGGTTCAAATTTCTTGCCGTCAACAATCAAAAATGCATTAAAATATTCAACATCAACGACCGATGCAACAGGAACTTCCTCCCAAGTCGGGTTGGTATTCACGAAGTGCATATCTTCCAAAAGTCTGCCGCTCGCCGTGTAGGATTTACGCTCCGAAATGTAATACACGCGCTTGTCGCCAATCTTCCTGAAGTTAATCGTCGTCACGTCGTAAGCAAGACTTTGAATATCCTGCGGCATAATCGAATAGTCACGATACCAGTTGATAAGAGCTTGACGCCCCTTTTCGCTGTAGTTCATGCGGAATTGCGCACTAAAGGTAACCTCGTCCCTATTCTCCGTCATTGAAGAAATACTTACAGAATCCGTGTCGAAAAAAATCTCGTCGTCATTGTCGTCGGTGTAAATCTGCGTCCAACTCGCCGCCAATGCCGTCGCCGCGCTCATCATGATAACAAGCAACGTCGTCAAAAAAATTTTCCTCATTAAAAACACTCCTCATAAAAAATTTCTGCTGATATTCGGCGCAGTCAAGATAAAATCCTTTCAAGCAAATTATTTTTTCCTGTCGATAAGATACTGAACAAGTTCGCGCAGAAAGTCAGCTTCCGAGCCGAAATTTTCAAGCGCAGTTAAAGCGTCGTCTACAGCATTTTGGGCGAGTTTTTTAGCGTCGGCGAGTGAAGTCAACGTTACGTAAGTCGATTTATTATTTTTAATGTCGGAGCCAGTCGGTTTGCCTAAAATCTGCGCGTCGCCCTCAACGTCAAGAATGTCGTCGGTTATCTGGAAGGCAAGTCCGAAATTTTCAGCGTAAATCGTGAGCGCGTCCAATTTTTTATCTGGAGCTTGAGCCAATAACGCGCCGCAACGAATCGCCGCCCGAAATAATGCGCCCGTCTTGCCCATATGCATGAGTTTTAGCGTCGTCAAATCAACTTGAACGCCCTCCGAACGTAAATCGATAACTTGACCGCCGACCATACCCGCCACGCCCGCCGCTTTGCTTATTTCGTTTAAAACCGAGAATAAAATTCCGGTGGGAACGTTCTTTTGCCTAAGCACGACTTCAAAAGCTAAAGTCAATAGCGCGTCCCCTGCTAAAATCGCCATTGCCTCGCCGAAAACTTTATGATTCGTGAGCTTGCCGCGCCGATAATCATCGTTATCCATTGCGGGCAGGTCGTCATGAATCAGCGAATACGTATGAATCATTTCAAGCGCACAGGCGACTTGCAAATATTTTTCGCCCTTGCCGTTAATCGCGTCCGCCGCCGCCATTAAAAGAATCGGACGTAATCGCTTGCCGCCCGCCATTAAACTGTATTCCATTGCCCGCATTAAATTTTCGTCAAGCGACTTTGTCAGCCTCAATTCTTCCGCCAAATTTTCCTCAACGAGTTTCACACGCCTTTTCCATAAATCTTTGAACATAACAAAAGCCTCCGCGATTAATTCTAAAAAAAAACCGGACTCAAGTCCGGCAAAAAATTTTTACTTTGAAATCGCCTCAAGAATGCCGTTTACGAATCGCCCCGACTCATCAGTACCGTACTTTTTGGCAAGCTCAACCGCCTCATTTATTGCGATACTCTTTGGGATATTAGGCTCGACAAATCTCATTTCATATACGGCAAGTCGCAAAATATTTTTGTCCGCCGTCATCAGCCGCGAAAATTGCCAGCTCTCTTTTAAATGCGAAACTATTATTCCGTCAATTTCTTCGAGATTCGCCCGCGTTCCCTTGACCAAAAGTTTAATGTAGGCAAAATTCTTTTCCGAAAATCTTAATTCCTCTTCAAGCGTCGACGTTCCAAGTACCTCTTCCAAAGCGGTTTCGTACCTTTTGGCAAGCTCAACCGCCTCATTCATGACGTTGACTTTTGTAGCCTTCGGCTCGACAAGTCGCAGTTCGTATACGATAAGCCGCGAAAGATTTTTATTCTCCGACATGATTCGCGAAAGTTGCCAGCCCTCTTTCCAGTAGCGTGCAACAATCACCTTGTCAATTTTTTCAAGATTAGCCTGCGCTTCCTTGAATAAAACTTTAACGTAGGCAAGATTTTCTTCCGACAAGAGCAACTCATCTTCAATCGCCGCCGATTCGTTTGTTTTTGCAAAAGACTTTTCGCGAACTAGTTCAATCGTGTTTTCAATCGAATTTTCAATGGCAATATCTTCGCCCTCTTCAGGGTTAAAATCCAACAGAAATAATGCCTTGAACGCAGTTTCCCGCGCAAGTCGGCGAGTTAATTTGTAGTTGCTCCTTTTGCGATCCATAGATTTATCTCCAAAAAATTTACCAACGTTGAATTTTCTCCGGCAACATTTCATCCAGTTTCCGAATAATCTTTTCAACCAAATCATCTTTACTGTCGAAACGCGAGCCTACAAACAGCCCGACAACTCCACATAAAAAGATAAAAAACGTATTTAAAAAGCCGATAGTCAAAATCGCCACGCCCGTAATTAAGCCCGCGATAAAACCAAATTTTCTTGTGCGATGCGTCTCAAAAATTCCAGTAATAATTTCATTCAAGAGATTCTTTAGGTTTTCGAGCATATTATCACCGCCCGTCATCTGACTCGCCGCCTCTTGGGTGCGACAACTTGCGCAATTTCCATGACTTTGACATCAACCGGCACATAAAATTCTAACTGTAAAAATTCCTTTAACGCGGAGTTAATCGCCTTATCTGCCGCCTCGCTGATTCGCGGCGCGGAATAACCCTCGACTAAAGACACTTCCAAGCGGATTCTCATCGGGTTCGCCTCCGATAATTTTTCTACCGAAAGTTCCGATTTTTGAATTCCCGCCACCGATTCAAGGGCGCGTTCCGAGATTTTTTTTATAACCGCGAACTCCACGCGAACAAGCCCGTAATCAGTTTTCTTTAGCAAAAATTCTCCGTTTGCACTGCGAGCACTCTTCACCGCCGAAACAGGTACTGAGAAAATTTTTTTAACTATGCTTTTAAACATGTCGGCACCTCAAACGACGCGCTTGTCGCGTTCAATAATTGCATGAGTAATTTCGTTGACTTTAATTTCTACAGGCACATTTTCAAGCTCAAGAGCCGTTGACAAAGCATCATTAACTGCGGCAATGACATTCTCGCTGACTTTAGGAGCCGAAAAATTTTGACTCATTACTATCACCAGCTTGACTTTTATTGGGATTGCTCCGTCTTGCCGATAAACTGACGCCTCCGCCGACCGCACTCCGCTAATCGTAACCGCCGCTCGTTCGACGACGCCCACAATCGCAGGAACTGTAACTTTGACTTCGCCGGGTCTGTTTATTTCAAGGTGAACGTCGTCCGATAACAGCGACATACTATTATCCGACTTGCGCCTAAAAATCCCCGTCAAGAGTATCAAGCTTGCTAAGCCCATGCCGCCCAAGACTGCCAAAGTTTCTTGTCTTGAAATTATGTAATTCAATTCTTTTTGCCAAACGTCCTGCGGTATGAAATCTAAGCATACGCCCGCGCATACCGCCACCG
Source organism: Selenomonadaceae bacterium (assembly GCA_017549815.1). Classification (GTDB taxonomy): domain Bacteria; phylum Bacillota; class Negativicutes; order Selenomonadales; family Selenomonadaceae; genus Quinella. The sequence goes on along the minus strand of JAFYNH010000072.1, from coordinate 1,697 downwards.
CCGCTAGGACCGCCGGGACGTAAAAAAGTAGTATAAGGCTACGAATTATCCCCATAAAACTTTTTCACCTCCCGACAATTTTAATTCCTTGCTCAATGAACGCGAGTCTCTTCCACTTTTTCTTCTTCTTCAGGGAAGTTGACGCCTTGCACGTGAACATTGACTTCGACAACTGACAAGCCCGTCATCGTCTCGATAGCGCGTTTGATATTTTCCTGCGCCGCCAATGCAACGTCGGGAATTCTCGCGCCGTATTTGACGATAATGTAGAGATCAACCGCCGCTTCGCGCTCACCGACTTCGACTTTGACGCCTTTGGAAAAGTTCTTGCGTCCGAGCATCTCCGCGATACCACCGACTACGCCGCCGCTCATGCCCGCGATTCCGTCGATTTCCGTTGCCGCAAGTCCCGCAATAATACTGACAACCTCGTCAGCAATTTTAATCGCGCCAAGTCCCGATTCGTTTTTCACTAAATCTTTTTCGTTGTCCATGATGATCCTCCTATTTAGCATGTGACAATCGCCACTTTTTAACAACTATTCGCCGCATTGTTAAAATCCCCTGCCACTGAAAAAATTTTCTGCAAAAGTAGGAACTAGGAGCTAGGGACAAGGGACTAGGAACTGGGGATTAGTAGGAAATAGGGAAAAGTATCGGGTTTCAACTTCCCTCTAGCTTTCATTAGAAACTATCAGTGCGTGAACAGTCCAGCGATTCCTGCACTCATTAACGATACAAGTATTCCAGATAAAATTATGTACTTTACACTTCGCGATATTAAATCATTCTTTTCTTTATCGACAATTCCATTGAAGGTTCCAATTAAAATGCCGACCGTGCCCAGATTTGCAAAACTCGTTACGAAAACCGTTAAAACGCATTGCATGTGACGGCTGAAAGTCTCCATAAGCGGTTGAGCTTGCAACATTACGACAAATTCGTTCGTAATAAGCTTTGTTCCCATAAATTGCGCTAGTTGAAATGCCTCTGCGGTGTCGGGTACCAATAACCACGCGAACGGGAACATTAAGACGCCCAATGCCGCTTCCAAACTTATTGCGGGATTTATCAGCGCAAGTCCCGCGTTTATCAATTTCGCCAATGACACGAACGCGATAACCATACATGTTACGATAAAGACTAATTTCCCCGCGTTTAGAATTGAATTGCCCAGAAAATTAAAGAAGGGCAATTTTTTTTCGCCTGTCGGAGTATTAAAAATTGCGTCGTCTTCTTCGGGCGATACATTGACAGGATATAAAATGTGCGAAATCATCAACGCATTTATAACGTTAAGCGGAATTGCAGTTAAAACGAATTCTGCGGGCATCATTTGAATATAACTGCCGACAATCGCCGCCGAAACGCAACTCATTGACATTATCGCCACTGTAAGGCAACGTTGAGTTGAAATGCGTCGTAGCTGAACAGCTGAAACCGCTTGCACGTCGGGATTTCCCAAAACAACCATTTCTACCGCGAAAAATGATTCAAATTTCGGTGCACTCGTCAAAAAACTCAAGGCTCGCCCTATCCACTTTATCACGAACGGCATTATCGAAAGCGGCGTAAGACCCCTAACTTTAGTTTTTAGGATTTAGGAACTAGGAACTGAAAAAACTAGTTCCTAAAAACTCGCTCCTAGTTCCTTTAACAATAAAAGAGGTTAGCCTTCCTCTCTAAAAAAATAGTGT
>JAFYNH010000071.1 GCA_017549815.1 Selenomonadaceae bacterium | reverse complement strand
CTCAGCATTTTCTGATAACTTTGTCGTTAATCTTCCCGATGGCAATACTTTACGTCCCGATTTTATTTTTATCAGCGCGGAAAATGATAATATCGTCTTCAACAATGAAGATGAAAATTTTTATGGCGTTCCTGATATGGTAGTCGAAATTTTTTCTCGCTCGACTATGAAACGCGATATGACTATTAAAAAAGATATTTATGAGCATAATGGCGTTCGCGAATATTGGCTTATTAACCCTTGGAGTGAGAGCATTGAAGTTTATCTGCTTCGCGACGGTAAATATGTGCTCGATAATGTCTATCAGAACTACAGCGAGAATGATTTAGCCAATATGACCGATAAAGAACGCTCCGAAGTCAAATTTGAAGTGCCTGTTGCAGTTTTGGACGGCTTCAATGTTAAGATAAAAAATATTTTCGGTCGATACTTTGAATAGGAGGCTGTTTTTATGGAAGTTATCAACGAACGGTTGCTCTATCCGTCCTATGAAATCATTGGAGGTAAAAAATTTATGGCACCTGCAGCGAATACAAGACATAATGCTATTGGCGGACGACTTTATATGTTTATCGGCACTTACCTTGACGCAAAAGAACTCGGATATTGTTTTACTGACAGCGCAGATATTCATTTTCCCGACGGAAGTCTCTTCAGTCCAGATTTTAGTATCGTTTTAAAGGAAAATGAGCAAATTATCAGTTGGAGCGGAGATATTTACGGCGCACCGGACATGGTCGTCGAAGTTTTATCTTATTCAACGCGCAGAAAAGATATTACTATCAAAAAAGATACTTATGAAGCAAATGGCGTGCGCGAATATTGGATTGTTGACCCGTGGGCAAAAATTATTGATGTTTATCTTCTGCGAGACGGCAAATATTTTCTCGACAATGAATATATGTTGCCTGATGATAACGATTTGAAATCGATGACGGACGCTGAAAAAGCCGAAATTAAAAATGAAATTCCAGTTGCAATTCTCGACGGCTTAAAAATCCCGCTGAATTATATTTTCAAGTGGGGATATAAATAATTTTAGTTAGGAGGCGGTCTTATGGCTGAAATTTTCAATGAACGGTTGCTCTATCCGTCTTATGAAATCATCGGAGGCGAAAAATTTATGTCACCAGCGGCGAATCTCGATCACAGCGGAATCATTTCGCGACTCGTAACAGTTTTTTCAAATTATTTTCTGGAGCACAAAAGCGGTTACGTTTTCAGTGACGATGTTGACGTTCACTTTTCGGACGGCAGTCTTTACAAGCCCGATTTGTGCGTCATTTTGAAGTCTAACGAGAAAATTCTTGCTAATCGCAAGGCAATTTACGGCGCACCAGATATGGTCGTTGAAGTTCTATCGCATTCGACGCGCAGAAAAGACCTTACGATAAAAAAAGATGTTTACGAGGCGCAAGGCGTCCGCGAGTATTGGATTATCGACCCGCGTGCCAAAATCGTTTCGGTTTATCTTCTGCAAGACGGCAAATATTTTCTTGACGATGAATATATTCTTTTCGACGATGCGGATATTGAAGAGGCGGAGTGGCTCAAAAGCAAAGGCGAGGAAGTTACTATTAAGAATGAAATTCCAGTTAAAATCTTTGACGGGCTGACTATTCCGCTTGAATTCGTTTTCAGTTGGGGTTATTGATAAAAGGAGGAGGTTTTTATGGCTGAAATTAATAACACGAAGCACGAAACTCTTATCACAGGCACGAACGCGGCTGATTTAATCGAAAATTACGGCGGCAAGGTAACGATTAGCACCGGAAACGGCGATGATTCTATTCATAACGAATATGACGAAGATTATGACGATGATGATAACGACATTTCCAGTGCAGACTCCGTTTCAATCAACACTGGCGCAGGTAATGATTCCGTTTATAACGAAGGCGAAGAGTGCACAATCAACACGGGCGCAGGTAATGATTCCGTTTATAACGATTGGGGCTGGTATTGCACAATCAACACCGGCGCAGGTAATGATTCCGTTTATAACGATGGCAAAGAGTGCACAATCAACACGGGCGAAGGTAATGATTCCGTTTATAATTCTGGCTCCGAGTGCACAATCAACACAGGCGCGGGCAATGATTATGTTGATGGTTACGGTCACGGTACTAGTTATGTTTCTATAAATGCTGGAAAAGGTAATGACACAATTCGTTATAGCGGATGGTACTATACAATTCTCGGCGGTGAAGGAAATGATTTAATACATCATATGGAAGATGCAACAATTGTTGGTGGTAAAGGAAATGATACAATAATTAGCCATTCTACTGGAGATTACAGTTGCTTGATTAAGTATTCTGAAGGTGATGGAAACGATTTAATTGAAAATTTTAGTACAGTTTCTATGCTAAGTATCGTAGGTAGCTCATATTCTTCTACTAAAAGCGGCAATGATATAATTTTTACTGTCGGAACTGGAAAAATTTCTTTAATCGGTGCGGCGAGCCTTTCATCTGTGAATATCGTAGGCGAAGAAACTAAAACTGAAACTAATTCTTGGAAATTGAGCGGAACGACGGCTAAATATGGCACGAACGATAAAACTTTGGTGACAGTCAGCGGCGTTAAATCGACAAACGGGATTTCCATTAATGGCAAAGTCATAACCGTTGCGAAATCTGCACTAAACGCGAGCAAAGTAACCGTCAGCGGCGATTATACCATTGCACTTGCCAGCGACGTTGATAAAACTGCCAAAACTTCAAAGAATTGGAGCTATGGCAATTCAACCGCCACTTATAAGCAGACAAACACGGCTTATTATTCACTAGCGGGCGATAAAAAATCCATTTCCTTCAATAAAGCGTCGAGTAAAGATTTAGTGAAGGTTAAAGGCGTTAAATCGGCAAGCGGACTTTCGATAAGCGGAAAAACTGTGACTGTCGGCACGAATTCGCTAAATAAAAAAACCGTTACAATCAGCGACGGCTACACTTTGAAAATTGCCAATGGCGTTGCGACTCCACAAGCAACTTCGGCAAGTTGGTCTTACAAAAATAATGCCGCGACTTATAAAGCGGCATCGACAAGCGCGGGCTATTCCATTTCAAGCGACGGCAAGTCAATTACTTATTCAAAAGCTAAATCCGCCTCGACTTTGGCGACAATTAATGGCGTTAAATCTGCAAATGGGCTTTCTATCAGTGGAAAAGTTATTACAGTTCCAAATTCGATTATCGGCGCGGCTAAAAACGTCACGCTAAACAATAACGGCAACGGCTATCAATTTGTCACTTCAGTTTCAAAAGCAACGCTAAAAGGCGGCTCGAATAAGGACATAATCACGAGTAAAGGCTCTAATCTTTCAATAATTGTCGGAACGAATAATGATACCGTAAAAATCGCAGGCAATAACACGACAATAAATGGCGGCAAGGGCAATGATGTCATTAGCCTAAGTTCTGCCGCTAAAAATAATGTTATCGTCTATAATTCGGGCGACGGCTCCGATATTCTTTACGGTTTTGATGAAAATGATACGCTTAAGATAGCAAAAGGCAAGGCGGCGACTTCGACAAGTGGCAATGACGTTATATTTACAGTTGGCAAGGGGAAAATCACCGTTAAGGGCGCGGCTGATAAAACTTTTAGCTATTCCGACGCGAACGGTACAAAAACTTATTCGACAGTCCAGACGAGTTCCGAGCCTTACACGATTAAAGGCGCGGGCATTACTCTTTCAAGCTCTTATTCCGAAAAAGAATTCGATATTACGACGGTTAATGGCGGCGACGATATAATTACGATAAACGCCTCCGCAATTCAAAAAGATATTAAAATAATCGGCAACGATAAGGCGAATAATGTTATTGGCGGCAAAAAAAATGATACAATTCGCGGCGGCGGCGGAGCCGATACATTTACTGGCGGACAAGGTTCAGATGTGTTCATTTATTACAATGGAAACGGCAATGATGTCATAAAAGACTATGAAGAAGATGACAAAATTATAATTTATGACGCCAAAGTTATTCCGACGCTTGAATCGAGCAATGTTGTCCTCAAAGTCGGCAAAGGTAAAATAACAATAAAAGATGCACGCGAAAACGATATAGGCGTCACATACATTGAAAATGGAGTTGAGCAAGGTTTTCTTGACGGCGAAAAGACGGTTATAAAGAATGAAAAAGAAACTTCAGCCACAATCACTGCAAATTATTTTAAGAACAGTTTTGATTTCAGCACGAGTAAGAGCCTTTCAACAGTAAATGCAACTTTAGCTTCGCAATCGCTCTCGATTACTTGTAATAAACTCCGTAACTACATTGACGGCAGTGTTTATGACGATAATATAGACGGCGACGCTGGAAATGACACGATTTTTGGCGGAGACGGTGATGATACGTTGATAGGCGGCAAAGGCGCAGATACATTGCAAGGAGACGCTGGCAGAGATATTTTTGTTTATTCTGGAGGCGACGGAGATGATTTTATAGTCGATTACAAGCCGAATGAAGATACAATTTGGATTAAATCTGGTACGATAGGCGAAGTTTACGCTAATTCTGAAGGAAATGTTATTCTTAAAGTTGATTCGGGCAGGATAACAATAAAAGACGGCAAAAATAAGGCGATAACAATTAAACAGGGCAATGATGACCCGACGACGCAAAGATTTAATGAAAAAACTTCGTACAGTGATTGGTTCCTAGCCGACGATGACGATTTTAACGGAAATAATCAGCTTAGTGCGATTGTTAATGATAATGTAGCGGCTGATTATTCATTCCTAAGCACTCCGACGACGTTTGATAAAGAAAATAATTTGATAGCCTATGCCGACAATAAAAAATCTGCGCGGTGAGGATTAATCACTACGCAGACGAATATTTTTTAAGATATAGTCTTCAAGCTTGGAAATTTTTACCGAGTGCGAAGGCTTTTTGATTTATATCTAAGAATTTTGGCGGGACGTTAGCTTTAAGCGAATTTTGCCACGCGGTTTCCGATATATTGAAGTAATTGGACAAACGACCGAGCAAGACGATATTAACGGCTTTTTGCGAGCCTGCTTGCCTTGCCAAAGTCAAACAATCCATTGCGTCGATTTTAATTCCCTTATCGCGGATTTTTTCAACGAGATTTTCAGGATAAGTAGCCGCGCCGGTGATAACAGGCATAGGGTCGATTTGTTGGGTATTCGTGACGATTTGTCCGTCTTTTTTTAAGCAAGACAGCCACCGCGCAGTTTCCAAGATTTCAAAAGAAACGATGAAGTCGGCTTGCCCCTTATCGACGACGGGCGAATAAACTTTATCGCCGAAACGGACGTAAGTTATAACGGAGCCGCCGCGTTGACTCATACCGTGCACTTCCGAAACTTTAACGTCAAAGCCTTCGTTAAGGAGCAAATGTCCAAGAATTTTACTTGCAAGCAATGAACCTTGTCCGCCGACGCCGACGATTATTATATTTTTAGTCTCCATTTTTATTTAACCTCCGACGTACTCGCAAAAGCTTTTTTAGGACAAAGTTGACTGCAAACGCCGCAACCGACGCATTGAGTTTGGTCGACGACCGCCTTTAACTGCAATGTGGAGTTATTTTTTTCATTTCTAATTGCTAATTCCTCATTCCTCATTGAAATGGCTGGGCAACCGATTTTCATACACGATTTGCAACCGATACATTTACTTTTATCGACGTAAAGTGGCGGATTATGCTTGACGGTTTTCAAAAGGGCGCAAGGTCTACGCGAAATGATGACGCTTGGCTCCTGAGCGGCGAGTTCTTCTTTAATTGCGGTGTCGCAAGCTTTTAAATCGTAAGGATCGACGATACGGACGCGATTAATCCCCATAGCGCGGCAAAGTGCTTCCAAATCGATTTTACCTGCTGGATCGCCCTTGATATTTAATCCTGTCGACGGATTTTGTTGATGTCCAGTCATACCGGTTATCGAATTGTCCAAAATTATCACAGTAGAATTGGATTGATTATAAGCGACGTTAGCTAAGCCCGTCATGCCCGAATGCATAAAAGTTGAGTCGCCGATAACTGCAACGGTTTTATTTTCGCTGTTTTTGCCGAGCATTTTATTAAAACCGTGAGTTGCGCCGATACTTGCGCCCATGCAAAGCGTTAATTCAATCGTACTGAGCGGCGGCACTGCTCCTAGAGTATAACAGCCTATATCGCCGAGCACAGTGCATTTACGTTTCTTAAGTGAGTAGAATAATCCTCTGTGAGGGCAACCGGCGCACATAACGGGCGGACGAGCAGGAATTTGTTCTTCCAAACTGACCTCTGACCCCTGAATCCTGCCCCCTAATCTTTCCGCAATAAGATTTTGGCTGAATTCGTCTATTCTCGGCAAAATTTTGGAGCCTTCGACAGTCAAGCCCAGTGCTTTTACATGAGTTTCGATTATCGGGTCGAGTTCTTCAACGACGACAAGCCTTTTAACCTTAGCCGCGAAATTTTTTATCAATTCGACGGGCAAAGGATTTATCATGCCGAGTTTCAAGACGCTTGCGCTTTCGCCGAAAACTTCTTTGACGTATTGATAGCTTGTAGACGACGTAATTATTCCGATTTCGTCCGTAGTGAATTCTATGCGATTAATTGGAGTTTTTTCGGCGTATTCAAGCAATCTGCGCGACCGCTCTTCAACAATCGGGTGTCTTTTCTTAGCATTACCCGGCATCATGACATATTTAGCGATATTTTTTTCATAAGCTTTAGAAACTTCGACGCGCTCGCCCGTTTCGACGACTGATTGACTGTGTGCAACCCGCGTACACATTTTTATTAAAACGGGCGTATCGAATTCTTCGGAAATTTCATAGGCGAGTTTAGCGAAGTTCAAAGCTTCGGCAGAATCGCTCGGCTCAAGCATGGGAACTTTGGCGGCGATTGCGTAATGGCGGCTATCCTGTTCGTTTTGCGAAGAATGCATACCCGCATCGTCCGCGACGACGACGACCAAGCCCGCATTGACGCCCGTATAGCTTAAAGTAAACAAAGGATCTGCGGCGACGTTTAATCCGACGTGTTTTTGTCCGCAAAAGGCTCTGCGTCCTGCCAATGACGCGCCGAAAGCCGATTCCATTGCAACTTTTTCGTTTGGAGCCCATTCGCAATAAATATCGTCGAATTTGACAGCCTCCTCCGTTATTTCGGTCGAGGGCGTACCGGGATAGCTTGAAACGAACTTAACGCCCGCCTCCCACAGCCCGCGAGCAAGTGCTTTATTGCCCAACATTAATTCTTTCATCAAAACATCTCCTGATTATTTAGTGCAATGGTAAATTTTTCATGACAAAAAAAAATCCTGCCGTCATGAAATTTTTTTGCGCTTATCTCGGCAAGAAAATTTAGGCGTAGACATTTGCGCCGAATTGATTTAAACTGCGAGTGCATAATTTATTTTAGGAGGGAAAATTTTATGGCTGCACACGTTATCGAAGAGGCTCGTCGTTGTCTGCAATGTAAGAAACCGCTTTGCCGAATCAAGGGCTGTCCTATTCAAACCGATATTCCCGAAATGATTCGTTTGTTCTTAGCGGGTCAAACCGAAGAGGCGGGGCGTATGCTCTTTGAAAACAATCCGCTTAGCGTCGTCTGTTCTTTGGTTTGCGACCACGAAAATCAATGCGAAGGCAACTGCATTCAAGGCAAGCGCAAGGACGGTTCGGCAGTTCAAATTCCCAGCATTGAAAATTACATTTCCGATTTTTATTTCGACAAGATAAGCCTTGAACGTGCCCCCGATACCGGGCAAAGTGTCGCGATAATCGGTTCGGGGCCAGCGGGAATTACAATCGCCATAAAACTTGCCGCGCTTGGTTATCGAATCACTATCTTTGAACGTATGGATAAAGTCGGCGGCATGATGCGCTATGGAATTCCTGCTTTCCGTTTGCCGAGAAAACTTCTCGACCGTTATCAGATTAAACTTCGGCAAATGGGAATTCATTTTCGCCCGAATACCGCGATAGGCGGCGCACTTCATCTTGACGATTTATTTCAAGACGGCTACGACGCAATTTTTATCGGAACGGGTGTTTGGCGTCCGCGCAGACCTCACGTCAAGGGCGAATCTCTCGGCAACGTTCACTATGCGATTGACTATCTGCAAAACCCCGACGCTTACGACTTGGGCGACACGGTTGCGATAATCGGCGCAGGCAATTCGGCAATAGACGTGGCGCGGACTGTTGTTCGTCAAGGCAGTCGGCACGTTACACTTTATGCCCGCCGTCAGAGAATCGCCGCCAGTCAACGCGAACTCGATTATGCGGCAGTCGACGGCATTGATATTCAGCAGGGCATGGCGATTAAGGAATTCACGGAGGCAGGACCGATTTTTACTCCGAAAGTTTTCGACGAGCAGGGTAATCTGATTCGCGATGAGGAACCTGTCCTTATGCCCGCCGACAGTACGATTATTGCGATAAGTCAAGGACCGAAGGATAAAATCGTCAACACGACACACGGCTTGCAAGTTTCGGAAAGCGGCTTGATTGTAGTTGACGACGACGGACGCACGACTCGCGAAGGCGTCTTTGCCAGCGGCGACGTGGTTGCGGGCGCGAAAAATGTTGTGCTTGCCGTCAAATATTCAAAGAGCGTCGCGAAGGCTATGGACGAATACCTTAAAGCTAAGCGCAACGCTAAATAAATTCTTGTTCGTGATAAAAATTTTCCCGTTCAATACGAGCGGGATTTTTTATTTTCAGGTTGCCGTCAAGAAAAAATCTCGCGTCCGTGCTATCTTTAAAATGTGTTTGCCCTGTTGGGAGACCGCACAGAATCAAAAACTTAAATTATAACATGAAAACAATCTGAAACCAACAATAAAATTTTTTTGCAAACTATTGACAGCCGAATTTTTCTGCGCTATTATGGCGTCGACTTGAAGGACAAGGTTAAACGAAGTCAGGGTCATTTGAGGAAACACGGCCACTCAAAATTTGAACAGAACTTCTAAAGACCGAGTCGCGAGAGTCAATCCGAAGTAAACCTTTAGCGGCATCTTTAAGGAGGATGTTCAAAATGAAGAAAACAGTAGCAGCAGCAGTAGCAGCGGCATTTGTTGTCGGCACTGCCTCAACCTCTTTCGCGGCGGCTAATCCGTTCAGCGATGTTCCTGCGGGTCACTGGGCTTATCAGTCCGTTGCAAAACTCGCGTCTTTGGGCGTTGTCGAAGGTTACGGCGACGGCACCTATCGCGGCGATCGCAATATCACCCGTTACGAAATGGCTCAGATGGTTGCCAAAGCTATGGCGAAGAATCCGGGCGGCGTTGGTAAAGCTGAACTCGACCGTCTCGCGGCTGAATTCCGTGATGAACTCGATGCTCTCGGCGTTCGCGTTGCAGAACTCGAAAAGTATGCCGACAAAGTTGTCTGGCACGGCAAGATTGAGTACACCTACAAGAGTGCACGCACGGACAACGTTTATAACAACGGCAAGACCAAAGTCAACATGGATGACTGGATTTTCCGTTTTGAGCCTGTCGCACACGTAAACGACCACTGGACACTCCGCGCTCGTATCGACGCACACGCAGACCTTAGCCGCAACAATTCTGGCAAATTCAGCTTGGAACGTGGTTGGGCACAAGGTGATTACAACAAATTCCAAGTTATCGTAGGTAAAGCACCGCTGTACACCAATGAAGACGGTATCGTTTGGGATACTGAATACAGCGGCGGCGAAATCACTGTTGGTAGCAAATGGAAATTCAGAGGTATTGGCGGTCGTCTCGCGGCGGGTACTGCTGGCGGTTCTTTAAGAAATTCTGGTTCGTGGAATGGGCGTCAAGACGACGTCAGTGCTCATGCAAGATGGGGCGCTGCAGCAGGTTCGGAAGGACTTTGGAGTGAAAGTGGTCTTCGCAACGATCCCTCCAGTTTCTGGGCTGTAAACGTTCAATATGATCAGGGCGAAAAAGGCATCTTCGGTGGCGCAGGCTACTACAGTGTAAGAGATGACGACTTCAAAACCACTGCTTACAGTAAGAGCGGACAGCAAAATCAAGCTAAGATCTGGTCGGCAAATCTCGGTTACAGATTCAGTGACAAAGCCAGACTCTGGGGCGCATATGCGAAGAACCAAAAAGCTGATTACGAAAACAGATCTTGGCAGGCTCTCTTCCAATATGGTAACCTCTATGGTGGCGGCGGCGCAGCTCCGGTTGCTAAAGGTCGTTGGTCGGTCTGGGCAGGTTACAAAGAACTCGGCTCCAATTCGTCTCTCTGCGCTATCAACTGGGATGACTGCTATGCAGGAACCAAAGGCGTAGTTGCTGGTTTCTCGGTCGCTCCGATGGATAACGTCGTATTCCTTGCCAAGTACTTCAAAGGCAAATACATCACTGGTAAAGGCGATGCAGAACGTCTCTTCGGTCGTGTAGAACTCTTCTTCTAAGCCGAAACTTTCAAACCGAAATAAATTCACAACGTAAATAAACGGGAGTCTCCGAGAAATCGGAGGCTTCTTTGTTTCTAGGGACTAGGGACTAGTTGTTAGGAACTAGGGGAGATTAGTTCCTAGTTCCTAGCCCCTAACTCCTAAGAATTAAACATAACGCTTTCAAAGTGCAAGCCACAACGCGCCAAAAAATATCGTTCGTTCTCAACTAAAATTCGGTCTGGGAAGTCCTTATCCAAAAATAAATCGTTCGGCAACTCGACCGGCTCGCGGAAATATAAATAACTGCCACCCTTCATCAACGTTAAGCGGTGTTGGCTGTTAATGTGGTGTCCCGCCTCCTTCAAAATCTGATAGGGATAAAGTTCGGCGAGACGTTGCATTAGCGCGACGTAACGATTTTTTTCATTAGCAAAAGGACCATGCCGCTTGCCCTCCAATATGAAAAATAAATTCCCGAAAACTTGCGGCTCGGTTCGTCCGTATGTCGTCGCGTGCGGTAGGACAACTTTGGAATTTTTTTGCGGATAAGTTTCCATTGCGTCGAGAGCCGCCAACATTTCTTCTATCGTCTGATTGAGATGAAATACGGGCTTTTGAGCTTTAAATCTTTTGGGCGGCGGTGGAATTATTTCAGCGGGTAATGGCGGCGCGAAATTTTCTGTGTAAAGCGATTCGGTGACTTGCGGCAACTCGTAAACTTCAATCTGCATTTTAATATTGCGAACGCCTGCGCGGTTGAAAATAATTTTAATCGCCTTGAGGATTTGATTAGGCGTGCGCTTAGTCTCTAAATGAATTATCGACGCAATTTTTTTAGGGCGTTCCATGTCAATCGTATTCGTCCGCAAAAAAAGTGTGCGCGTCGGGTCGGTACTGCAAAGGCTGTTAATCGTGTCGGGAAATTCGACGTAAAGACATTTCACAGCGACGAAAAATAATTCTTGCCAATCGCGGACGAGAGCACGCTCTCCCAAATAAATTAGCGCGGCGGGCATTTCGTTATCTTGTATCTCTTGCGACTTCGCTGCCAAGTCAATTAGTCTTGTCGGCAAAAGTCTCACTCCCTTTTCAATTTTTATTCAGATTTATTATAGACAATCACCGCGTAAATTGCAAAAAAATTTCTTTGCTCCAATGCTGTTTCTAGGCGAACTTTAATATTTTATGATTGACAAAATTTTTTCACTGCAATATTATTTGGTTGGCAGTCAAAAAGCGTTTGGTGGACGCTGACTTGTCTCGTAAGGGGGAGCTTTGACCAAGATTGGGGGATCTGAAGTCTAGCTCGAAAGTCTTTTGTGGCGTTTGGAACGGCGAATTATTTAACATTTGCCGATTCAACGCTGTTTTGGTTTCAGCCTAAGCGGTTGACCTCTTTCGGCAGTTAAATCGTTCTGCCGTGAAAACCAACGTGGCGGTTAGGACTTCCGCCCTAAAAAAAAGTGCGTGTATTTACAAAAGGTTCTCGTCCTATGCGAGGAACTTCAATTTCAGAATGATCCGATTAAGTTCGACTCGCAAAGAAAAGACTTCGGGTTTGTTATTCATAGTCCGAATCTCTTTGAATTCTATCGGATCATTACCAATTTTTTTCCGTAAGTCTAAACAAGACTTAAGAGAGGAGTTTTCCTTAAATGATTGATTTGTTTAAGTTTGATGTTCAGCGTTTCGCCATTACGGCTGTAATTGACGATGAAACAATAACGGTCGAGGGTGTCGTGCCCTCCGAACCCGAAGCAGGTAAATATTATTTCCAAGCTAATGCTAGCGTGGGAACAACTTTTGAAAATATTACCGTTGGTGCCGCTGATTATAGTGAAGAATATGTTATCGAAGGCGATGACTCAACAGCTTACTACGTCATAACTTCCGTCGAAGGAATTTCATTGCCCGGTAGCGGCGCAGGCGAAATTACGACTGGCTCAAACGTTGGTTCTTCTGCCGACGAGCCTGTTCCTATCGCTAAGCTCGGAAGTGCAACAGTTACTTTCGGCGGCACTACTATTGCCTTCACCGATGTAAATTCCGACGCGATTCTCAATATCTACGGCGGCAATGAAATAGCTGATGTCGAGTTGGAAAGCGGTTCATTTAATATTACTGGTGGAAGCATTAAGGTCGGCGGTATTGCTACTGAAAATTTAATTAGTATCGATAAACCGTTCACTTACACGGCGGGCGACGAAGAAACAGTTATTACGGTCAATGAAAACGGCGCAAATGTCAGCAGTGCAGATGGCGCAACTCAAATTAATGCTCCGTCGGGCGCGGGTGAAATTACAATCAACAAAACTGTTTTGAATTACAGTACTTCAAGTGCCGCCGTCATTGTCGTTGATGAAAGTACAGCTAAAGGATTCAATCTCTCTGCTGTTGGCGATAAAGTAGCTGTTCCTACTCTTTCCTCAGATGACGAATTCTCTATTAATGATGATATTAACACCAATCTTCCTAAAACTGGTGGTTACACAATCGAAAAAAACGATTCCACCAAATACACGGTAAGTGATTTCTTGTCTTCGTCAGTAGAATTGTCAGAGGGCGAATATACTCTCACCAAGAATAGTGCTGATACCGCTGTAATATTGAATGGCGACGGCGACATTACGGGTATTGTTCTTGCCGCGACAGGTGACGCTCTTTCTGGTGAAGACCTCAGTGCTGTCGGAGACGAGATTACTCTTTATAACGGCTCTATTGCCGCTCCTGCCCAAGTCAGTCTTTCTTCGGTAAATGCAAAAGCTTCTGTTAAAAAGACCGATACTGGCTTGTTGATTGATAACATTCAGGCTGATGATGAAATCGGTTTAAATGGTGCTACTTTTGCCTACTCGGACAAAGGCGGCAATGCTGCATTAAACGCTGACGGCACAGTAGCAGTAAGTATTGCAAGCGGTGGTACGATTGAAGTTGAAGGCGACGCCATTGAACTTGCTATTAATGAAAGTGCCACGATTAAAGTCGACAGCACAGAGGGCTACAGCATTACCAATAATAAAAATGTTGTTGGGGTTAGTGAAGTAGCTGAAGGCTCGACAATTAGCGACGCCAAAAGCATTACGATAACGACCGATGCCGAATCGCTTACTGTAAATGAGAAAGAATTAAAAATCACTGGCGAGCACGATGGTTCTGCCGTTGTAGCAGTAGACGCGAACGGTAACATAACTGGAGTAACTGACAGCGAAACTGGTAACAATGTAGATTATACATGGGGTGGCGACGATCCTGGCGACGACGCAGACGATGCTGATGACGCAGACGATGCCGACGACGCAGACGATGCCGACGACGCAGACGACGCTGACGATGCCGATGACGCTGACGATGCTGATGACGCTGACGATGCCGATGACGCTGATGATGCTGATGACGCTGACGATGCCGACGACGCTGATGATGCAGATGACGCTGACGATGCCGACGACGCCGATGATGCTGATGATGCCGACGACGCAGACGATGCCGACGACGCTGATGATGCCGACGACGCAGACGATGCCGATGACGCTGACGATGCCGACGACGCAGACGACGCAGACGATGCTGATGACGCTGACGACGCCGACGATGCTGATGATGCCGACGACGCAGACGATGCCGACGACGCTGATGATGCCGACGACGCCGACGATGCCGACGACGCCGACGATGCTGATGACGCTGACGACGCCGACGATGCTGACGACGCCGATGACGCTGATGATGCTGACGACGCTGACGATGCTGACGATGCCGATGACGCCGACGATGCCGATGACGCCGATGACGCTGATGACGCAGACGATGCTGACGATGCTGACGACGCTGATGATGCCGACGACGCTGACGATGCCGATGACGCTGACGATGCCGATGACGCTGATGATGCTGACGATGCTGACGACGCTGATGACGCTGACGACGATATTAAAGAGCCTGAAATCGCCAATAAAAATATCGAAGACATTTTGGAAGAACTCACGCCAAATGCTACATTAACCGCTGTTAAAGATGTTGATTCTAAGGGTTCCGCCCCTCAATACGTTGTCTTTGGTAACAAAACTGAAAGCGTTAAATTCAATGACGCGGGCGGCAACTTGGCTTACGTCGGCGAAGATGCGGGCGGTGCAAAATTCATAACGCTCGGTAAAAACGGTGACATTGTTGTTGTCGACGCTACCAAAGGTCAAGGCAGAGAAGTCGAAATTATCGGCGGCGCAGGTGCCGATACTGTCATAGTTAAAGAAAATGCGCCCGTTACCT
>JAFYNH010000010.1 GCA_017549815.1 Selenomonadaceae bacterium | reverse complement strand
TTCGGCGACGGCAGTTACTAGAGGAATGACGATGATTAAGGTTTCAGCCGACGATAACACGCGCCTTGACGTTTTAAAAATGGCGGAGCTTTTCAGGGCGCATGTTGTTGACGTTCAACCTTCTACGCTCATTTTCGAGGTAACGGGCGACGACGAAAAAATTACGGCGTTTACCAGATTACTTGCGCCCTATGGAATTCTTGAAGTTATTCGCACAGGGTTAATCGCCCTTGAGCGCGGTGAAAACACTATAACCGATTATCATCAAGTCCGCGAATATTACGGAAAAAATCTGTTGTAGATTATTGCGCCGTTGACAAAGAAAAATCCCTTTGCTATCATTAGCTTGGTCTACAAACCAACTAACAGCAAGGGGGAAAAACTATATGGATGATTCTAACAATTTGAAAGGCAGTTGTCAATCGCCACCAGTTGAATCGTCGTCATCAGCTGAATCGTCGGAACAGAAACTCGGCGTCGTCTACAAAATCACGAATACGCTCAACGGCAAGATTTACGTCGGGCGAACAAAGCAAAAGCTGGAAAAGAGAATGGCGCAACATCGGCACGACAGCAAAAAAGGCAGTCCGGGGCTTGGCGCGGCTATTCGCAAATACGGCTGGGAAAATTTTACCGTCGAAGTCATCGAAGTTTGTCCTGTCGAACAGATGAACGAGCGCGAAATCTTTTGGATTGCAGAACTCGATTGCAAAGCTCCAAAAGGATATAATTTAACGGACGGCGGCGAAGGGCTTGTAAATCCCGACCCAGAGACGCGTGCGAAGATGTCCGCTAATCACCCCGATATTAGTGGAGAAAAAAATCCCAACTACGGCAAAAAAACTCCACCCGAAACCTGCGCTAAAATTTCTGCCTCTAACAAGGGCAAAAATAAAGGCAAAAAGCGTAAACCTTTTTCTGATGAACACAAAGCAAAAATTTCCGCCAATCATGCTGATGTTAGCGGAGAAAAAAATCCCAACTACGGCAAAAAAACTCCACCCGAAACCTGCGCTAAAATTTCTGCTTCTAAAACAGGCGAAAATAATCCCAATTATGGGAAACCGCGTCCGCCCGAAACTTGCGCTAAAATTTCCGCCGCTAATAAAGGTAGACCTTCGCCTCTTAAAGGCAAGAAGCGGTCACCTGAGATAATCGCTAAAATCAAAGAATCGAATAAAAGAACTTGGGCACGGAAAAAACTTGAAAAAGGCGGCAATAAGTGATACACTTCCGCGAGTTTCATTAATGATTTTTTTGGAGGTAGTTCATTTTGGCTAAAACGTATTATTGCAATGACGTTAATTGGGAAATTCTGAACGGCAAAATTGTCGCAATTGTCGGTTTTGGAAGTCAAGGGCACGCTCACGCGCTCAATCTCAAAGACAGCGGCGTCAATGTGGTTGTGGGACTTTATGAGGGTTCGCCTTCTAAAGCAGTCGCCGAGAGTCAAGGCTTGAAAGTTTTGACGGTTGCTGAAGCCGTTAAAATCGCCGATATTACAATGATTTTGATACCCGACGAGAAACAAGCGGACGTATATCGCAACGAAATCGCTCCGAATCTCAAAAAAGGTTCGGCGTTGGCATTCGCTCACGGTTTTAACATTCACTTCAAACAAATCGTTCCGCCCGCTGATTGTGATGTCTTTATGGTAGCTCCCAAAGGACCGGGACATTTAGTCCGCAGAACTTTTGTTGAAGGCGGCGGCGTTCCCGACGTTTTCGCAGTCGAACAAGATGCTTCGGGACATTGCTTTGACATTGCGCTTGCTTATGCTCGCGGAATCGGCGGCACCCGCGCAGGCGTCATTCAAACGACGTTCAAAGAAGAAACCGAGACTGATCTTTTCGGCGAACAATGCGTTCTTTGCGGCGGCTTGACTCATTTGATTCAAACCGGCTTTGAAGTTTTGGTTGAAGCGGGTTATCAGCCCGAAATTGCCTACTTTGAGTGCTGCCACGAAGCAAAATTGATAATAGACCTCATTTACGAGGGCGGTATGGCGAAAATGCGCAAGTCAATCAGCGATACGGCGGAATACGGCGACTACACTACTGGACCGAAGATTATTACGCCCGAAGTTCGCAAGGCTATGGAAAAGGCACTTTCCGAGATTCAGGACGGCTCCTTTGCGCGTAATTGGCTTGTTGAAAACAGAGCGGCGGGGCGTGCAAACTTCCTTGCACAGCGCAGAATTCACGCCGAACATCAGATTGAAAAAGTCGGTGCTAAACTGCGCGGCATGATGAGTTGGCTCAAAGACGGCTCCGACCTTTCGAAGGATTAATTAAGGACAGACGATTTTGATTTGGAGTCGGGAGTAAAATTTTTCTGCTCTCGGCTCCTTTTCATTAATTGGGAGGATTTTTTATGATTAACTCTAATTTTACCCCCCCCCACTCCAATTCAACTACCTAAATTAGAAGCTGAACTTCGCGAGAAAAATATTCAGCTTAAAAATTTGGAGCAACGAGCAACAAACTTGGAAAATCTTGTAAGGACAGCAAGAAAGGATTCCGATTTTGATTTATTCTGTCGACGTTTTCAAATGACGGAAACTCTTTTGAGTTTTCCGCCCGAAGCAATGAAAACTTTGCATTTAGCAGAGTTCTATGAGGATTTTTGGAAATTGGCGGGCGAATCTCGGCGTATAACAAAATTTGCTGACGAAGAGAAAAATATCTCTCAACAAATTTTATCGCAAGTTCGGCAAGAAAATAATCCCGTTCGTAGACAATACCTCGCGCTTGCTTTAATTTTATTCGGCGAGTTTCAAGAAAGTCTTCGACTTACTGATCAAAATCTGTGGACATCGCAACTTCGGGATGACTTCATTATTTTCTTTCGCTGGCAACAGGTTCTGAATAATCCTCTTACTCCGCAACGAAGAGCCGCTTTCGTCCGGAGCGAACAAATCACAGATTTTTTACAGGAAAAATATTCAGCTCTGACAAAAAAGCATTCTCAAGACCTTATAAATGATAAAACTTGTCCGCGTGTCAAGAAATATCAAATTTATTATTGCTGGTTGCAGGGCGAAGAAAGTTTGCCGCCGATCGTTCGCTGCTGTTATAATTCGCTTAAGAAAAACGCGGGACGTTATAAAATCATTTTCATCGACGAGAAAAATTTTTCAAAGTACGTCGACATTGCGCCGCATATCATGGACAAATTCCGTGCGGGTAAAATTTCTCCAGCACATTTTTCAGATGTCATACGCATAAATCTTTTGGAGAAATACGGCGGTTTATGGCTAGATTCGACGATTTTGGTTACCGAGCCATTGGAAAATCATAAAAATCTTTTGGAAAAACCTTTCTTCACGCAGAGATTTAATAAGGAAAAAAACTATAGGGATAACTTTTCGCACCACGTAACTTACGGCAGATGGGCGGGTTTTATTCAAGGAACCTCCGTTATTCATAACCCATTGTTCACTTTTGAAAAAGAATTTTACAACGAATATTGGCGCGAATATGATGAAGTCATCGATTATTTGCTTATGGATTTTATGATGATTTTGGCTTACGAAAATATTCCTGCAGTAAAAAAAGAAATCGACGACATACCTATTAACAATACGAATGTTCATAACTTGTTCCCGCGTCTTCATGATTCTTACTCAAATTTTCCTTTCGACAAAATTTTTGCTGATACTTTTCTTTACAAATTGACTTATAAAGCTAACTTGGATTGGACGCGAGTAGGAACGATACTTAACGAAATAAAGAGACGTTACGGCAATTAAATAAAAACTTTAGGAGAGTGATATAGATGACAATGACAATGAGCGAGAAAATCCTTGCACGACACGCGGGACTTGAAAGCGTCGAGGCGGGGCAATTAGTCATTTGCGATTTGGATTTAGTCATGGCAAACGACGTAACCGGACCGCCGTCAATAAAGGAGTTTGAAAAAATCGGACGACCCGTTTTCAATCCCGATAAAATCGCATTGATACCTGACCACTTCCAACCCGCCAAAGACATTAAGAGCGCAGACCTTGCAAAGATTATGCGCGACTTCGCCCGCAAAAATAATGTCAAGCACTACTACGAACAAGGGCGCGTCGGCATTGAACATGTTATTCTGCCCGAATTCGGAATTGTTGCGCCGGGCATGTTGATTATCGGAGCGGATTCTCATACTTGCACTTATGGCGCAGTCAATGCCTTTTCGACGGGCGTCGGCACAACGGATTTAGCTGTCGGACTTGCAACCGGTAAGGCGTGGTTCAAAGTTCCCGAAGCAATTAACGTTCACTTGACGGGCAAGAAACCTAAAAATATTTGCGGCAAGGACGTTATCCTCACGCTGATTGGGAAAATCGGAGTGGACGGCGCACTTTATAAGGCGTTGGAATTCACGGGCGAAGGCGTCGCGGAACTTTCGATGACTGACCGCTTGACTATTTCAAATATGGCGATTGAGGCGGGCGCAAAGGCGGGCGTCTTCCCATTCGACGAACGCACGGAGCTTTATGTTTCTCGTCGCGTTAAGAAACCTTTCGAGCCTGTTTATGCTGACGATAACGCAAAATATTCTTCGACGGTCGAAATTAATTTGAGCGAGTTAAAACCTGTAGTAGCGTTGCCGCATTTGCCCGAAAACGTTAAGACTGTCGAGGAACTCGGCGAGATTAAAATTAATCAAGTGGTAATTGGTTCTTGTACAAACGGACGCCTTGAAGATTTGGGAATAGCGGCTGGGATTCTGCGCGGGCGCAAAGTTCATCCCGACGTTCGTTGTATAATCATTCCCGGCAGTCAAGAAATTTACAAAGAGGCTATGAATTGCCACTGGATAGATATTTTTATCGACGCGGGCTGTGTGGTAAGTTGTCCGACGTGTGGCCCTTGTCTGGGCGGCTACATGGGGATTTTGAGCGCGAGCGAACGTTGCGTTTCGACGACGAACAGAAATTTCAGAGGACGCATGGGACACGTTGACAGCGAAGTTTATTTGGCTAGTCCTTTCGTGGCGGCGGCAAGTGCAATCACGGGAAAAATTTCTACGCCTGAGGAGGTGCTTTAAATGAAAATCGAAGGCAAAGTATGGCGTTACGGCGACAATATCGACACCGACGTTATAATCCCTGCGCGGTATCTGAACACATTCGATCCTGCGGAATTGGCTAAGCATTGCATGGTTGACATTGACGAAACTTTTGCGGCGAACGTCAAGGCGGGCGACATTATGGTTGGCGGAAAAAATTTTGGTTGCGGCTCCAGTCGTGAACATGCGCCCGTTGCGATTAAGGCGTCGGGAATTCCCGTAGTTATCGCGGCGAGTTTCGCAAGAATTTTTTATCGTAACGGAATTAATATCGGATTGCCGCTCCTTGAAATCGGCGACGACGTTGAGAAAATTTCTGCCAATGACGTTTTGAAAATCGACACTTCGACAGGCACGATTGAAAACCTTACGACGGGCGACACTTTTAAAGCACAACCCTTGCCGCCATTTGTTCAAGGCATTGCCGACGCGGGCGGGCTTATAAATTATATCAAGAGTAAAAATTAATTCCGCGCAGATAAAGTGGAATTCGTTCTGACTATAAATCAAAAAGTCGAGAGCCTTAAAGACTCCCGACTTTTTTTTGCTTAAAAATAAATGTTACAAGACGCCGCAAGCTGTAGCGACAACATAAGCCAACGCGCCGCCGCAAAGAGGTCCGAAAATCGGAACCCAAGCATAACCCCAATCGGAGCCGCCTTTGCCCGCAATCGGCAGAATTGCATGAGCAATACGAGGACCCAAATCACGTGCAGGATTCATTGCGTAACCTGTAGGTCCGCCGAGCGATAAGCCCAAAGCCCAAATCAAAACACCGACGATATAAGGTCCATAGCCCGGAACAAGCGAGCCGACTGGTTTCGAGAAAATCATCCAGATAATGAACATAAGGAAGAAAGTCGCAATCATTTCGCAGAGAAAGTTAGCAAACGGACTGCGAATAGCAGGAGCCGTCGCGAAGACGCCAAGTTTCGTCGCAGGGTCTTTAGTCTTCGCCCAATGCGGCAGATAAGACAGCCAAACAAGAGTCGCGCCGATAATTGCTCCGACGAGTTGAGCCGCCGAAGTAGTCGCAAATTGTACGGGAGTATAAATGCCCGCCATCATCTTAGCGAGCGTAACAGCAGGATTCAAATCGCCTTGAGGTGCTCCGAGCGTCGTTGCAGTAAAGACGCCCAACGTAACTGCAAATCCCCAGCCCGTCGCTATACAAATCCAACCGCCGCCATTGCCCTTAGATTTCGTCAAAGACATATTTGCGCAGACGCCGCAACCGAAGACAATCAGAACCATTGTGCCTAAACATTCGCCTAATAAGTTATCCATGATAAGTCCTCCTTTGTAGGGAAGTAGGTTAGTAGGGAAGTAGTGAAGTAGCTATTTCCCTACTTCCCCATTTCCCTACTTCTCTACTTTAATCGTCAGCAAGCCAATTCATCGCATGTTTGACAGCCTTGCGCCAACCCTTATAAAGTGCGTCAGCCTCATAACGTTTCATTTCGGGTTCAAAGCGCGTTTCGAGTTGCCACGCCGATTTAAGCTCGTCCTTATTCTTCCAAACGCCGACTGCCAAGCCAGCAAGATAAGCCGCGCCCAAAGCCGTCGTCTCAACAATCTGCGGACGGTCAACGGGCACGCCTAATAAATCAGCTTGAAATTGCATTAAAAGATTGTTCGCCGACGCGCCGCCGTCAACTTTAAGCGAAGTAAGCCTGTCGCCGCTGTCAGCCTCCATTGCCTCCAAAACGTCGCGAGTTTGATAAGCCAACGAATCAAGCGTTGCGCGGACAATGTGAGCCTTCGTCGTGCCGCGTGTTATGCCGATAATCATTCCGCGAGCGTTCATATCCCAATACGGCGCACCAAGTCCGACGAACGCGGGAACGAAATAAACGCCGCCCGTATCTTTAACTTTCTTGGCAACCCATTCAGAATCGGGCGCACTGTCAACCATACGAACGCCGTCGCGGAGCCATTGAATAGCTGAGCCCGCTACGAAAATCGAGCCTTCAAGCGCGTATTCGACTTTGCCGTCAAGCCCCCAAGCAATCGTCGTGACAAGCCCGTTTTTAGATTTATGAATCTCCGTGCCCGTGTTCATAAGCATAAAGCAACCCGTGCCGTAAGTATTTTTTGCAGTGCCGGGTTCAAAACAGTTTTGTCCGAAAAGCGCGGATTGTTGGTCGCCCGCCGCGCCCGATACAGGAATTGCCGCGCCCAAAACCATAGGATTGCTTTCGCCGTAAACATAGGACGACGGCTTGACTTCGGGCAAAATCGACTTCGGAATATCAAGATACTTTAAAAGTTGGTCGTCCCATTCAAGCGTGTTGATATTGTAAATCAGCGTGCGCGAGGCATTGGAATAATCGGTAACGTGAACTTTGCCGCCCGTGAGTTTCCAAATCAGCCAAGTATCAATCGTGCCAAAGAGCAAGTCGCCCGCCTCAGCCTTTTCGCGAGCACCTTCAACGTTGTCAAGGAGCCATTTAATCTTCGTGCCCGAAAAATAAGCGTCAATCTCAAGCCCCGTCTTATCTCTGAATTCTTCGGCGTGTTCGACTTTGAGAGCCTCAGCAATAGGCGCAGTTTGACGCGATTGCCAAACGATAGCATTGTAAATCGGACGCCCTGTTTTCTTATCCCAAATGACGGTTGTCTCGCGCTGATTCGTTATGCCGATAGCCGCAATTTCGCTTGCAACCAGCCCCGAATGTTCGAGAGCTTCTTTCATGACGGCAACCATTGTGCTCCAAATCTCGTCGGCGTCATGTTCGACCCAACCGGGTTTTGGGAAATGTTGAGTAAATTCTCTTTGCGCCAAGCCGATAATCTTAGAATTTTTGTCGAAAATAATTGCGCGATTGCTCGTTGTGCCGGCGTCGAGAGCCATTACATAATCTTTTGCCATTCAAAAATCCCTCCTCAAATTTTTAAACGCCTTACTCGGAAAAATTCTCGCCTCCTTGTTAAGGGGTCAGGGTCAAGAGGTCAGGGGTAAAGGGTTTTCCCTTATCCCTAAATCCTTGTCCCTAATTCCTTATCTCTAATAAGCCTTAGCCAAAATTTCAATCGGGTGGCAAGGCTTAATGTCCGTCCCGTGATGAATCTGCATTCGACAAGTCCCGCAATCGCTGATAACTTTGTCGAAATCATTTTGCTTGACGCGCTCAAAAAGTTTCGCGCCTATCTTCATAGAAATCGCGTATTTATCCTTGCGAAAGCCGTAATTGCCCGAAATGCCGCAACAACCCGCGTCCGCCGTCTGAACTTTTACGCCGCTAATTTCCTCCAAAATATTCATGGCGGGCAGTCCGATAGCTTGCGACTTCAAATGACAGGGCACATGATATAAAAGTTTTTGGTCAAACGGCTTTAAATTTTCATTGAACTCGCCGCGCTCCTGCAATATCTCTAAAAATTCAAAGGCGTCATAAACATTAGTCGCCGCCTCGTGCATTTCGTGTTCGCCAAAAAGTTCGTGATATTCTTCCTTAAGCATAAGCGAACAACTCGTGCAGGGCGTAACGACAGGAATTTCCTTCCGTTTCCAATCCAAAATTCTGGAGACGTTATTATTGGCGTGTTGGCGAGCTTCGTCTAAAAAGCCCGTCACGACTAGCGGCGACCCGCAACAGTTAAAGCCCGTGTCAATCAAAACTTCGTAGCCGTTCGCGTTCATAACTTTGACAAAAGCCTCGCCGACTTGCGGTTCATTGTCGTTAATGTAACAGCCCGTGAACAGCACAACTTTTTTATTCGACGAATCTTGCTTGATTTTCGGAAAAGCATTTTTAAAAGAAGTCGCGGCATAGGCGGGCATATTTCTTTCGCCAGCAAGCCCCAACGCGCTGAATACGCCCAAAGCCTTTCCGACACTCATACCGATATTTGCAACTTTCGCGCCAAAAGGCATCTTGCGAATAATTTTAGCCATACGTTCGCCGTGCGCCAACATATCTTCCGAGCGCAGGTGTTCATTCTTTTTATAATATTCGGCGCGTTGCAACATGTTAAGCGTAGAAACCGCCACGCCCGACGGACAAGCTCTGTCGCAACTTTTGCAGTTCGAGCAGTAATTTAAACTCTCCTCAACGTCCTCTTGAGAAAAGTGCATCCGCCCATGCGCAGGACCAACGAGTTTCGGTCCTCTGTATTCTTTAATCGCCGCCATGACGGGACAATTTGCCATGCAAGCCGTACACGAAAGGCACCTGTCGCCCGTGAAAATCGCTTTAGTCGCGTCGCTCATAATGCAAAGCCCCCCTTAAATCATCGCGGCTTTATACGCCGAAGAAATTGCCACGCCGCCCGCCGAACGTTCATAAATAAAATCAACGCCGCCAAGATTCGCGCCGACTACGTGCAGATTATCGAAAAGAACTCTGCCGTTTTCGTCAACGGGATTTAAATTATTGTTGGTTAAAATGCCCGTCATCGAAAAACCTTGCGGCTTGTCGCTGAAAAGATTTTCATTGCTCCAATTCTCCGCGCCCGTCGGGAAAAATACGGGCAAGTCAAAAATCGGCTCTTTGGGATAATCGAAGTCGCTCATTGTAATTCCGCCGCTGTAAAAACCGCCCGTAGCCAAAATTACTTTCCGCGCAGGGAAAACTTTTTCGCGAGCTGAAGTTTCGACGACGACGCCCGTAACTTTTTTTCCGTCAAATACGCCGCGCACCACTTTTGTATTTTCGTAGAAACGGACGCCCGCCTTCTGTAGATAATTCATGAAAGCCCTTTGAATACGAATACCCGCAGGCGAAGGCGGCAGACAAGTCGTCTCGAAAATATCTGCATGAATTTGCGATTTAACTATGGAGCGCGAGAAATTCCCTGCCACTCCGAGAAGCGGCGGAATAATTATCGCGTCATCGGCGGTTGCGTTTAAGCTCTTCAATTCGCTCGCCAAAATCTGTTCGTTATCCGTCAAAATCTGCGCGGCGTCCATACAAGTAATATCGCGCCCGCCCATTAAGTTAAGGTCGAGTTGAGCAATTTCAAACGTTTTATTCGGGAAATATTTTTTAAGGTTGTCGACAAGCATATTTGCATAAAAATCTTTTAAGCCCTTGATGTTCGCGACGAAAATTTTTTTCTTATCGGCAAGCATGCTAGCGTCCATTGATTCGGGAACGAGACCAGAATATTTCAACGTGCCGACCGCCGTAACAATCGGAATCTGCGCGGAAAGTTTGCCGTTGTAGGGAAGATTGTCCTGCGCGGCAACTTCACAGAAAAATTTCGCCGCCGCCTCGATATTCTTAATGCCGATTTTTTTATACGGGTGATAGTCGGGCAAATTCTTAATCGCTTTGTCGGGAGCTTTGGCGTTGAGAAAATCAATCGCGCCGCTCGATAAAGGCAATGAACCCGACCCATAAGTCAGCACAGTAACAAATTGTTTACGACTCGCCGCAACTGCCGCCGACATTAAACCCGCAAGTCCGCCACCGATTATAATTACGTCAGAAGTTTTCATTGCGGCTCGCCTCCAGTCACGTTCATTGAAAGTTCGTAAATCGCCCGCGTCATTTCGGTTTCGCGGAGCGTCCTTCCCAACAATATGGGGCGAATTCCCTTCCAACGTCCTTGCAAAAATTCGCGCAATCTGACAAGTGAATCTTTAGCCGTCGATTCAACGCCAACCTCCGCGAAGACTGCCGCCGCCCTTAACGCACAGAAATTCCCTTGACAAGTGCCCATGCCGATTCGCGTCCGCCGCCGCACGTCATTAACTATAAAGCTTGTATCTTCCTTGCAAATTTCCTCGACTTCGGCGCGTGTAACATTTTCGCATTCGCAAACAAGCTCGCGACTTTCTGGGTCGTTCTTTAAACGCTCGACAACTCTTTTAAAGCGTTCGGCTCCGAGTCTGTCCGCCGCAAGTTCCATTCCATACGACGGGAAAAATTTTTTAGCTATTTTTTTATCTTCCGCTGTGACTTCGGGAACAAATGGTTCTTCGGCAGTCCGACAAGGTTCTTTGACGTTTAACTTCGCGCAGATTTTATCGCAAATTTTTTCCGCCATTAATCTAAACGTCGTAAATTTGCCGCCGACAATCGTAAATAAGCCCTTTAATCCGTCGCGTTCGTGGTCGACAATCGCAAAGCCTCTTGACGCACTACGCCCCATAGCTCCACCCGGCGGAATATATAAAGGTCTGGAACCTGCGAACGTCCTCAAAATCCTGAAGTCGCGCAGGTCTTCAAAAGTTTGCTCGCCGATTTTAAGCAAGTTTTCAACCTCCTCGCGAGAAGTCGAAGTATCTTCGGGGTCGGGGACGCTCATCGACGACGTACCCAAAATCGTTATCGAACCGTGCGGAACAAAAATATCGCCGTCGGAAGACTTGTGCAACCGATTGACGACATGATTAACAATCCGTTGATTAAAAGCAATGAGCGTGCCTTTATCGGGCTGAACGCCGATTTCGACGCCCGCCAATTTGCCGATAATGCCCGCCCAGCCGCCTGCCGCATTAACCGCAATGTCGCAAGCAATTTCGTATTCCTCGCCCGTGAATTGATTCCGAACTTTCACGCCGCGCAGTTCGCCGTTGACGGTATCAAAGCCAATAACTTCTGTGTAAGTCTTGACTTGCCCGCCGTATTTTTTAGACGAATCGATAAGTTGCCACGCCATGCGGAAACCGTCAATCGCGGCGTCGGGAACTAAATACGCGCTCTTAATGTGTTTACGCGAAAGTCTCGGCTCCAACTTAAAAGCCTCGTCAAGAGTTATCGGAGTTGCTTCAATGCCGCTGTCCGCACAACCTTTAACCCAAAGTTCCTCATAAGCTGGGTCGTCAATGTCAAGCCGCGTAAACATGCCGCCGCAAGATTCCACACAACTTTTGCCGATTTTGCGCAGGATTTGATTCTCAATAATGCATTCCCTTGCCGCCGATTGATCCTTAACGGCATAACGCCCGCCGCTGTGAAGGAGTCCGTGATAGCGCGAGCTTGCGCCGTTTATTAAATCGCGTTTCTCGACCAGCAGAGCTTTGACGCCGCGCATAGATAAATCGCGCAGAATTCCAAGCCCCGTCGCTCCGCCGCCGATTACAACGACCGTTACTTTCTCCATAACGCTCACCCTCGTTAAATTTATCCTGAATTTTTCTTGTAAAATTCTATAGCACAATATGCCTTTAGTCAACTTTATATGTAAAATTTCTGAACAAAAAATCCCCCGCGTTCACGGAGGAAAAAATTTTTCTTATCGATTAAGAAATCGTTTGCAAAGCCATTCGCCGATAAACATGCCGATAATCGAACCTGTCAAGCCAATCCAACCAGCATACCAGCAAGCCCATATAATTATCGGAATCAAAATCGCCGCCTTAATTTGAAAGGGTGTGCGTCGCCGCAGAAATTTTATCATGCGCGGCTTGTAATTTTTCCAATCGTAAATGAGCATTCCCAAGAACCAGCCGAACGCTCCCGCAATCAATCCGATCCAGCCATTGTGCCAATAAGTCCCTGCGAGCAATAAGATAAAGCACAAAATCATAAAACGTTTTCTGCCGAGTTGCCCTAAAAATTTCTTCATCAGAGTCGCCTCCTTGTGAATAAGAAAGCGCAGGGAAAATTTTCTCCGCGCTTAATGTGTTGCCGATTATAGATTATTTCTTCTGACGTTCGCAAACTTGATTGCCGACGGTGCAACTGGTTTTGCAAGCCGATTGACACGAGGCTTGGCACTCGCCGCAACCGCCCTTTTTCAACGTAGCTTGGAGAGTCGGTTTGTTGATTGTCTTAATGTGTTTCATAATTTTAACCCCCTTAGTTGTTAGGAGCGAGTTTTTAGGAACTAGTTCCTACCAGTTCCCAGTTCCTAATCCCTAGTTCCTAGTTACCAAATTATCTCGTGCGATCGACGATAAAATCTGCAACTTGTTCGAGAGCAAGCGCAACCGAAGTTTTCAAAGTCAGCGGAAGATTTACTCGCGCCGATTCAATATGCGCCTCCGCTCGCGTCCTGCAGTAGTCAACCGCGTCCGTAGCTTGAATAATTTTTATCGCGGCGTCAACGTCTTTGCCACTCGTAACGATTTCTTTCAGCAAGTCGGCTTTATCGCTGACTTCAAGGGCGCGAATCACGGGAAGAGTTATCACGCCGCTTTTAAGGTCGCCGCCTTGAGGTTTGCCCGTAATTTTTTCGTCGCCGACAAAGTCCAACAGGTCGTCGATAATCTGGAAGGCAAGCCCTAAATTTGTCCCGTAAGCCGTAAGGTTATCGACTTCGCGTTTATCCATTTCAGCAACAATCGCTCCCAGTCTGCAACAGCTTGATAAGAAAATCGCCGTCTTAAGATTTATCCGCGTGTAGTATTCGGCAAGCGTGGGCACTTCGTAAAGCGAACGATCTTGCCTAATTTCGCCGACGCAGAGATTTTTAACGAGTTTAGATAAAACCGTCGAGACTTCCGCGCCGTAATTATTTTCCGCGACGAGTTGAAAGGCTTTGGCGAAAAGATAATCGCCAACGAGAACCGCAATTTGTGCGCCGTATTTAGAATTGGTAGTTTCGACGCCGCGCCTTTTCTTGGAGAAGTCGATAATGTCATCGTGGACTAGGCTCGCAGTGTGAATCAATTCAAGAGCCGTAGCCAGCGGCATAGATTTTTCTTGCGGCAAATCTTTTGTCGAATTCGCGCAGAGCAGGAAAAGCATCGGACGCAATCTTTTTCCGCCTTTGAATAACGGTTCGCAAGCCTCGTAAATGAATTGGTCTTCGCCTATCGCCTGTCTAATTCGCTCCTCTAATGTTCGTAAATTTTCTGCCGCAAATCCATTCAATGCCGCTACGAAATTCAAAATCTCACCCGCTCCAAAAAATTTTCTATAATTTTATCACAGCGAGAAGGCAAAATCAATTCCTAATTAACTCGTAGCCCGCCTCGTCTATAACTTTGGCGAAATCGTCGATAGAAATTTCTTTAGTCGCCGTGACGGTTGCCGAATTATTTTCCAAGCTGACTTCGACCGCCGTGACGCCGTCCATTTTGGCAAGCGCGTCGTGAACGTGTTTTTGGCAATGCTTACACATCATGCCCTCGATTTTTAAAGTTGTCTGCATATTAACTGCCTCCTTAACAATTTTAACTTCCTTATTACGCATTACGCATTGCGCATTTCTAATTCCTAATTGCAGTTTGCGTAGCCTTAAAGCATTCAATACGACACAGACGCTTGACATACTCATAGCCGCCGCGCCAATCATCGGCGAAAGTTTTATTCCGAACATCGGATAAAAAATCCCAGCGGCAAGCGGTATGCAAATCACGTTGTAGAAAAACGCCCAGAATAAATTTTGCTTAATGTTCGTCATGACTGCGCGGCTTAATTTAATCGCGCTTACGGCGTCAAGCAAATCATTTCGGACTAAAACCGCGCCCGCACTCTCAATCGCAACGTCGGTGCCCGCGCCTATTGCAATTCCCAAATCGGCTTTGGCAAGGGCTGGAGCGTCGTTTATGCCGTCACCAATCATCGCGACCTTGTGCCCTTGAGCTTGGAGCCTTTCAATTTCTTGCGCTTTATTTTCGGGCAAAACTCCCGCGATAATTTTTTCAATGCCGAGTTGCTGAGCAATGGTTTTCGCCGTCCGTTCGTTATCGCCCGTCAGCATGATAACATTAACGCCCAAATTTTTAAACTCTTCGACAGCCTGCGCGGAAGTTTTTTTCTCAACGTCAGCCGCCGCAATCACTCCGAGAATTTCTTTATCACGGGCGAAGATAACGGGCGTTTTACCTTCGTTTGCAAGCGCGGAAAGTTTTTCGCTAAGAAATTCGAGATTAAAACCAAGCTCCGATAAAAATTTTTCATTGCCCGCAAAACATTCAACGCCGTCGATTTTGGCGCGGACTCCTTTACCGAAGACAGCCTGAAAATTTTCAACGACTTTATCATTCCTAATTCCTAATTCCAAATTCCTAATTGCCTCAGCCAGCGGGTGTTCGCTCCTGCTTTCGATAGTCGCCGCAAGTTCCAATAAAGTTTTTTCGTCAACCGCGCAGGTTACAATATCTGTGACGGTTGGATTGCCTTCAGTCAAAGTTCCAGTCTTATCAAGGACGACGGTATCAATATTATGCGCAGTTTCGAGAGCCTCGCCCGACTTAATTAAAATGCCGTTCTCTGCGCCCTTACCTGTTCCGACCATAATTGCTACGGGCGTCGCCAAACCCAATGCGCAAGGACAACTTATAACCAAAATCGACACGGCGATAGAAAAGGCAAATTCGACACTCGCGCCGCTGATAAGCCACATTGCGCCCGCGATTAAAGAAATAACTATCACGACGGGCACGAAAATTCCCGCGACTTTATCGGCAGTCTTTGCAATGGGGGCTTTACTCGCGCTTGCCTCTTCGACCAACGAAATTATTTTGCTGATAGTCGTTTCGCCGCCGACTTTAACCGCACGAAATTTAACAAAGCCGCTCTTATTTAAGGTGCCGCTCGTAACGTTATCGCCAATAATTTTTTCAACAGGAAGACTTTCGCCCGTTATCGCAGATTCGTCAACGGTTGTCGCGCCGTCAAGAATTATTCCGTCCGCCGCAAAACTTTCGCCGGGCTTAACCAAAATTTTATCGCCGACAATCAAATCCTCAACAGCGATTGTAATTTCTTCGCCGCCGCGCAGGACGGTTGCCATTTTCGGCGCAAGGTTCATTAATTTTTCTACTGCTTGCGAAGTCTTACCTTTAGCGCGAGCCTCGAAATATTTTCCGACCGTTATTAACGTAACAATCATGCCCGCCGACTCGAAATATAAATTGCGGCTGTATTCGTCGACTAAAGCAAAATTTCCCGTGCCGAGTCCCTGACCTATTCTGAACAGCGCGAACGCTCCGAACATTGCCGCCGCCATTGAACCAAGCCCGACTAAGCTGTCCATATTCGGTGCGCCTGCCAACAGCGTTTTAAAGCCATTCACGTAATATTTTCGGTTAAGATACATAATCGGCAGGATTAACAGGAATTGCGCAAAGGCGAACGTTACGGCATTGGCTCGCCCGTCGAACAGCTCCGAAATTATTTGCGGCGTCGGTAGCATTGAATGCATTGCGATATACATTGTCGGCAGTAAAAAAATTATCGACCAAATAAGCCGCGTCCGCATTTCCGAAATTTCTTTATCAATCGTTCGTTCTTCCCTAAGCTCTAAATCCTTTTCTCTGACACCTTTAACCGAAGCTCCGTAACCTGCTTTAACGACCGCCTCGACAATCTGCGCGACAGAAATTTTATCCTCGTCGAATCGAACTTGCATTGAATTAGTTAAAAGGTTGACGCTGACATTTTCCGCGCCGACGATTTTCCCAACAGCTTTTTCGACCCGCGCAGAACACGCCGAACAGCTCATGCCCGTCACGTCAAAATTTTCTTTAGTCATGAATTCACCTCCGCAAAAATAATAGCGGCTACAAAAAAATTTGCAACCGCTATAAAAATTTTTGTCGCCTAATCACATGTCAATCAGCGGAGTTTTCTTGCCGTAAAGCAACATATCGAACGGGTCGTAGTAAATATATTTACCGCGAGAAAAATTATTGACAACATCATGGAAACCTTCTTCCATTCTGTCAAAGTCAATTTCGGGATTGATATACCACGCCGAATCCAAATCAGACTTAAACGATACGAAACAAACTTTTTTGCCGTAGGGTAAGGCGTCGAATTGCTCCAAGAAATCCTTATTATCAGTATAAGCCATTACAAAAAGATTGTACCAGTTGATTCTTTGTTTGCGCTCATTCCATTTGTCAACTGCCGCCTCGAAAGTTTTGTAGTGATTCATATGAATATCAAAATCACTCAAAGTTACTACAGGATAATTAATTTTGACGATATTGTCATAACGAATTTCCTTTAAAACCAATTCTTTTTCCATATAAACACGTGGCGAACTTAAGAAACGCAGATAGTCGCGTTCTTTAAAAAACATGTCTATCAGCGGCGAAAGAAACGGCAAACCAACCATGCCGCTTATTAAGCCTCCGAAACAATTCATTGAAAAAATCGACAAGTGCGACCGTTGAAGACGACGATACTTTTCAAGCGTAAAGCCGGGAAGGCGGACAATCCAATCGCACAAAAGTTTTTCTTCGGGAAAGTTAAGTTGACGAGCAAATTGCGTAATCCTTCCCATTCGGAGTTTCCCTGCCCCGACAACTAATAAAATGTTAAAGTTTATCCACTTTACCTCTGAAAATGTAATGAATTTAATTTTTCGACCGTCTCTTTGGAGCAGAACTTCTTTTGCTGCCGTCACACCGATAATTTCCGTGCCGTAATTTTGTTGTTCCAAAATTTTTATGGCAGAGTCCAAAAATTTTATATCGACTGTGATAACCCAGATTAAAACTTTCAATGTTAATTAAATCCTCTCGACAGCAAGAGAAATTTTTTCGCCGTTAATGTCCCATTCCTTAGCGTTATCATTCGCGGAGAAAATAACTTCGTTCGCGAGCGTGACCGACATAATTTCTTCTACGTTGTCCGTGATAATCTTGGCGAGCTTTTCATTATCCGCCACGAAAATTTTTATCCTGTCCGTGACTTCAAAATCACTCTCGCGGCGCATAACTTGAATCTTGCTGATAATTTCGCGGACAAAACCTTCCTCAATCAGCGCGGGCGTCAACGTCGTCGAAAGCGCAATCGCAACGTAGTTATCGCTCTGGCAGTTAAAGCCTTCGCTCTGTGTGATTGTGATTTCAATATCCTCAGCCGTTAAAGTTATATCGCCGAGTTTAAGCTCGCCCGTCTTGTCGAGTTCAAGTTTCGCGGCGGCTCCGTCAAGATTTTTAAGCGCGTTTTGAACTTCGCCCATACGCTTGCCGACCTTTTTACCCAGCACGCGGAAATTCGGCTTGAAATTGTATTTGATGAACTCGCTCATATCTGCGCGGAATTCGACATTCTTAACGTTAAGTTCATCTTCAACAATCTCAACGAATAAGGGGTCAGGAATCAGGAATCGGGAATCAGAGTTTTTACTGACACCTGACTCCTTGCCACTGACAACTAGCCTTTCGACTGGCTGACGATTTTTAATGTTGGTTGCATTGCGAGCGGCGCGACCCAATACGACGATTTTTAAAACCAAATCCATATTGCGTTCAAGTTCGGCGTCGATAAATTTTTCGTCGGCTGTCGGATAATCGCAAAGGTGAACACTTTCCGGCGCAGTCTTATCGATTGAACAAACCAAGTTGCGATAAATATTTTCCGTGATAAACGGAACCATAGGAGCCGCCGCCTTAGCCAAAGTTACAAGCGCGGTGTAAAGCGTCATGTAAGCGTTAATCTTGTCTTGCTCCATGCCCTTAGCCCAGAAACGCGCACGACTTCTGCGAACATACCAGTTAGACAGCTCGTCAACAAAATCTTGCAATGCCCGCGCAGATTCCGGAACTTTATAATTCGTCAAGGCGTCGTCGACAGTCTTAACCATTGTATTCAAACGCGACAACAACCACTTATCCATTACAGAAAGTTTATCATATTCAAGCGCGTACTTAGTCGCGTCGAAGTCGTCAATGTTCGCGTAAAGCACAAAGAATGCATAGGTATTCCATAACGTCCCCAAGAATTTCCGTTGCCCTTCGGTGACTGCGCCGTCATGAAAACGATTCGGGAGCCAAGGAGCAGAATTTTCGTAGAAGTACCAACGAATTGCGTCCGCGCCGTGCTTTGCCAAAGTCTCCATAGGAGCAACCGCGTTGCCCTTTGACTTCGACATTTTCTGTCCGTCTTTATCCAAAACTAAACCAAGCACTATGCAATTCTTAAATGCCGTGTCGTCAAAAATCAGCGTCGAAATCGCCATTAAAGAATAGAACCAGCCGCGAGTTTGGTCGACTGCCTCGCTGATAAAATCTGCAGGGAAATGTTCTTCAAAAATTTCTTTATTCTCAAACGGATAATGCCATTGCGCAAAAGGCATCGCGCCCGAATCAAACCAGCAATCGATAACTTCGGGCACTCTGTGCATTTCGCCGCCGCATTTCGGACATTCAAAAGTTACCTTGTCGATATACGGGCGGTGCAACTCAATATCGTCGGGACAATTTTTAGACAAACTCTTAAGCTCCTCGATTGAGCCGATTGAATGTTGATGACCGCATTTGCATTCCCAAATATTGAGCGGCGTCCCCCAATAACGGTTGCGACTTATGCCCCAATCTTGAACGTGTTCGAGCCAATCGCCGAAACGCCCCTTGCCGATTGTCGGCGGTATCCAATTAACCTTAGCATTATTTTTAAGCAAATCATCTTTAACCGCCGTCATTTTGATAAACCACGACTCACGGGCGTAATAAATCAGCGGAGTATCGCAACGCCAGCAATGCGGATAACTGTGTTCAAACGGCGGAGCTTTGAAAAGTTTGCCGCTCTCTTTCAAATCGCGCAGAATCAGCGGGTCGGCGTCCTTAACAAAAGTTCCCGTCCATTTAGTTTCCGCCGTCATATTGCCCTTGCCGTCAACGAATTGCACGAACGGAATATCATATTTCCTGCAAACGCGGTTGTCGTCCTCGCCGAATGCCGGCGCACAATGGACAATGCCCGTGCCGTCTTCCGTCGTAACATAATCGTTGCAAGTTACGTAATGCGCCGCCTTGCCCGATTTTTTAACAATCTCATCTGCAAACGGATAAAGCGGTTCATATTTTTTATATTCAAGCTCCGCGCCTTTGTACTTCGCCAAAATTTTGCGCTCGCCCTCGACGTTTTCAAAAACGCTATCAACTAACGCTTCAGCCAAAATATAAACCGTGTCGCCGACTTGAATTTTAACGTAATCGACTTTGGCATTGACGCATAAGCAGAGGTTTGACGGCAAAGTCCAAGGGGTAGTCGTCCACGCAAGAAAATATGCGTCTTCGCCCTCGACTTTGAACTTGACGACCGCCGAACGCTCCTTAACGTCCTTATAACCGAGCGCGACTTCGTGACTTGAAAGCGGAGTTCCGCAACGCGGGCAATACGGAACGACTTTATGACCTTTGTACAGCAAGCCCTTATCCCAAATCTGCTTGAGTGCCCACCACTCCGACTCGATATAATAATTTTCGTAAGTGATATAGGGATTATCCATGTCCGCCCAAAAGCCGACGACGCCGCTGAATTCTTCCCACATGGTTTTATATTTCCAAACAGACTCGCGGCATTTTTTAATGAAAGGCTCCATACCGTAAGCCTCGATTTGCTCCTTGCCGTTAATGCCGATAAGTTTTTCAACTTCAAGCTCGACTGGCAAGCCGTGAGTATCCCAGCCGGCTTTGCGCAAAACTTTTTCGCCCTTCATGGAGTGATAGCGCGGGAATAAGTCCTTAATAACTCGCGTCAAAACGTGTCCGATATGCGGCTGTCCGTTTGCGGTCGGAGGCCCGTCGTAAAAAGTATAATCTTTGCAACCTTCGCGATTGTCGATTGCCTTCTGCGCGATATTATTCTCCGCCCAAAATTTTTCGACTTCCTTCTCGTGGCTCGCAAAATTCAAATTGGTATCAACCTTGCGATAAAGCATTTAGAATATTCCTCCTTTGTCAATGCGGCAAGTTTAATTCATTTGCGCGATTT
The DNA here is from genome assembly GCA_017549815.1 of Selenomonadaceae bacterium. Taxonomy (GTDB): domain Bacteria; phylum Bacillota; class Negativicutes; order Selenomonadales; family Selenomonadaceae; genus Quinella. The sequence goes on along the minus strand of JAFYNH010000010.1, from coordinate 5,905 downwards.
TAGCAAGGTGTTTATAATAGTAATAATCACTGAAACTAAGGAGGATTTTTATGAGCGATTTAAGTTTCCTGCCGAGAATTTTACTTTGCGGCGACGAGCAAGAATTTTTAGCGCAAGTCGGGCAACGTCCTTTTAAAATCATCGGGCACGCGCAGATTTCTGGCAAGGTCGGCAAACAGAAATTTAATCTTAAAGATGACGGCAAAATTTTTTTCAATGACAAGCTTCAAGACTGGAATGCAATGGCGGAATTTTTGCACGGCGGCGAGGTTGATTATCTGTTGTTCGTCGACTTTCAAGATTTTGTCGTGTTCAGGAATTATTCTTTAAAGCAAGGTTTTCTTTCGCCGAAGACCGTCACGATAGATCACTTTAAGACTTTGCCGACGGATTTTTTCTACGACTTCAACGCGGAAGTTCGGCTGTTCAATTACATGGCGGACTTGCCGATAAAAACTTTGCTGGACGTTGACGGCTACTTTGCTCGCGGGCAAATTTTTACAAAGGTTTATCAAAAGCGGCGTAAAAAAGCCGCGACAAGGTAAGCGCATAAAGAAATTTGTGCGTAGTGAGGATTTGCAACCCTCCTCTACTGCCTGAATTGCTGGAATACCCTAAAGACAACAAAGCCACAACGTAGCGATGAAATAAGCGCAAGCGTGACGGCGGCGAAAGCAGAAAAAATTTGTTGTATGGCATAAGGTTAAAACCTAAGTGTTAAGTAATGGGTAATCAGCAGGTAAGCTCCGAACAGGAGAAACTTCAACGACTATGGTTCCTGAGACCAGTACACGTAAGCGCGTGGAAGTGGGCAGACCCTAACAGGTAAAGCTGAGGGACGAGATATAGTCTGTGCTTAGCCGAAAGGTTAAGGAGTTCATAAGAGAACCGCGTGGGAAGTAGCGAGCCGACGTGAACGACGCCTCTAAAAATGGCAAAAGTCAAGGGGTTCAAAAAGTGCCCCGTCTCTACAGAATATGCTTGATAACCTTTTATCGCTTGATATAATGGCGGTGAAAGGTGGTGAGAAAATGTTTCTTACGGTCAAGCAACAACTAAAGCATTTGTCGAAAACTGAATATCGAAACTTGCGGCGATTATGCCACACGGCTAAAAGTCTGATGAATCAAGCAATCTACCTTAATCGGCAATATTACTTCAGCGAAAATAAATATCTCGGCTACGTAAAAACATATCATGAGTTAAAAACTTGCGATAACTACAAGCTGTTGAACTCGAATATGGCGCAACAATCGCTAAAAGTCGTGGACGGAATGTTTCAATCGTTCATCGCGCTGTTAAAGCTGGTGAAAGAAAAACGTTACGACAGCCGAGCGGTAAAACTGCCGAAATATTTGCCGAAAGACGGATTCGCACCGCTCATCATTCAGCAATTCAAGATTCAAAATCAAACGCTGATATTGCCGTATTCGAGGAATTACGGAGCCGAACATGAAAAAGTTTCGATAAAAGTGCCGCCTATATTGGAAGGGCGCAAAGTCAAATTCATCAAGATAATCCCGTTGCAAAAAGCCAAGTACTTTGAAATTCAGTATACCTACGAGGTAGCCGAAGAGCAAAGGGAAGTCGACGAGCAAAAGGTATTGGCAATCGATTTCGGGATAGATAATTTGATGACGTGCGTAACGACGGAAGGCAAAACGTTCATAATAGACGGCAGGCGATTAAAATCAATCAATCAGTGGTACAACAAGCAAAACGCCAAACTCGCAAGCATAAAGGATAAGCAGAAGTACGGTAAAAGCCCGACGACAAGACAGCGGAAAATAACCCGCAAGCGCAACCTCAGAGTAAACGATTATATCTCGAAAGCGTGCAGGATAATTTTAAACTACTGCCTGCGAAACAGAATAGGAAAGTTGGTTTGCGGCTACAATGTAACTGTTCAACGGGACACAAACTTGGGCAAGGCAAATAACCAAACCTTTGTAAATATCCCGTTCGGGAAGATACGAAATAAGTTGCAATATCTGTGTCGGTTGTATGGGCTGGAGTACGTCGAGCAGGAAGAAAGTTACACGTCGAAGGCAAGTTTTTTAGACGGCGACGAAATACCTGTGTACAATGCTGACAATCCGCAGAAATACGAGTTTAGCGGCAAGCGAGTAAAGCGCGGTTTGTATCGCAGTGCCAAAGGGATTGAGCTAAACGCTGATGTGAACGGCGCGGCGAATATCTTGAGGAAAAGTAAAGTTGTGCCCGATTTTGGGCTATACTGTAGAGGCGAACTGGGCACGCCTGTAAGAATAAGGGTTGCATAAACTAAACTTCTTAAACGGAGGCGCAAGTCTCCCAGAACCCCCTGACTTTAGTCATGGGGAGGCTCAGAATCAAGACATGGAAATTGATTGCATTTCCGAAAAGCCCTTGCCGCCGATTATGGAAAATATTTACAGCCACGTCTACAAAAATTTTGCTGAAGTCGGTCATAAACGCTACGACGCCGCGCTCCTTATCGAACGCAAGCCGATTGATTTTATCAGCACATTTACATTTCTGGGAGATTTTACCGACATTGTAATAACCTTTTCGCGGATAGACGGCGAACTTGAGAAATATATTGTCAACAATCTGAATAATTTTGAGGAAGTGCACGGAACCACCGCCGAAACGATTAAATGGTTTTTCGCGAAGAGGCACACCAAGCCCAAAGATTTTTGCATTTACGTCGTAACTTATGGCGATAAAAAAATTGAGGAGCCGCCTGAAGGTTATAAAATTATTCATGCTGGACACGCTCTTAGCGAAGATTTAGGCTATCTCGGCGACGATTCGGGCGACAATATCAGCCATTTAAACGTTTATCTGAACGAAATTACCGCGCTTTATTGGATGTGGAAGAATACGAATCACACGCTGATTGGGCTTTGCCACTATCGCAGATTTTTTACTGAAGCGGACGACTCAACTTTTTCACGCGAGAAAATTTTGACTAAAGACGCCGCGCAAAAAATCTTGGAGCGTTACGACATAATTGTTTCGTCGATTGGTTTTGAGATGATGACGCAACACGGGCTGATAAGAAATGATTGCGGCGAGGACTTGGCGAAATTTGCGGAAGGGGTTATCAAGAAACATTTACTGAAAGTTCAGCCCGATTATCTTGAAAGTTTTGAAACGGTTATGGATTCGTTGGCTATTTATAAATGTCATCTTTTCATAACGCGCCGCGATATTCTTGATGCTTATTGCAAGTGGTTATTTTCGTTTATAATTGACGCAACGAACGAGATTTTACGGACGGTCGGGCTTGATGACTTGCCGTTTTCGCCGCGCAGATTGATTGCATTTTTAGCGGAGAGAATGCTGACGATTTGGCTAAGAAAAAATCGGCTACGGATTAAGGAATTAGATTTTATGTTCGTGCGGGACGTGTGATTGTTCCCCTTTTTGCCAAAAAGTGGATTCGCAAAACTGGCTGTCGTATTGGCGGCTCGTCTATTCAATTCGATTTATCAATTCATTTTGTTTATTGAAAAACTTTTCTTTGCTTGTCCAAAGAAAAGTTTAACAAAAGAAAAGACCCCTCGCGGGGGCGTCGCCGCTTGAACATCCTGTTCAAACGCGGCGTCGTGGGGCGGCGTCCATGCCGCCCCCTCCGCGTCTCAACTACCCGACATAGTTTTTTTGCAGAGGTGAATTCATGACTAAAGAAAATTTTGACGTGACGGGCATGAGCTGTTCGGCGTGTTCTGCGCGGTTTTTTTTAAATGCGTAATTCGTAATGCGTAATGCGAAACAAAGAAAACGTAGCGGGTAGTTGAAACCCGGTCGCACAGGACGTGCGACCGCCCGCGTTTTTTGCGTGATGCAAAAACAGCGGGACAAACGCCCTTTCTTTTTGTTACTTTTTCTTTGGGCGCAGCAAAGAAAAAGTTTTGCAAACATAAAATAGGAACTAATGATTAGGAACTATGAACTAGCCGATTCTGCGAATCCACTCTTAAGCCAAGAGGGGATTTTTTATTCCTAGATTAAATTCCTATTAAAAGCTTTCATGAATACTTGATAATTACGGAGGGACGCTTATAATGTAATGAAGAAAATTTTTTTTGGACTAAAGAAAGGAACAAATTTTTATGGCTAATAATTTTCTTGACATACAACGTTTCACTTACCAATTTAACGACGACTCTTACGAAGATGATGCTTACGTTGACGATTCTGATGACGCTTACGAAGATGACACTTACGAGGACGACGCTTACGAGGACGATGATGTTAATTACATTAATAACGAGGACTCGAATACCACAATCAATGGTAAAACGGACAGAGATGTTATTATTAATAATGGCTCGTCGGTCATCATAAACGGCGACGCAGGTAACGATTCTATTAAAAATAAAGGTGCCGGCGTTACAATAATCGGCGGTAAAGGAAATGATTCGATTAAAAATACTGGCGAGAACGTCCTGTTCCAATACACAGATGGCGACGACAATGATGTTATCGAGGGTTTCAATTCAACTTCAACGCTGAGTATTTCGGGCGGCTCTTACTCGACGCAACGGAGCGGAAACGATGTTATCGTAACGGTCGGAGGCGGACGAATTACTCTGCAAGGCGCGGCGTCTTTATCTAAAGTCAATATCGTTGAACTTTCCATTTGGCGGCACAGCGGCACGACAGCTACTTACGGCACGAGCAAAGAAAACTTAATAACCGTAAGTGGCGTTAAATCTTTGGAAGGCATTTCGTTAAGTGGCACAGTTGTCACGGTCGCGGCGTCCGCTTTGAATAAATCGAACGTCACAATCAGCGACGGATATACTTTGGCGATTGCAAACGACGTTGAGGCTCCGAAAACCACAGCGGCGGCTTGGTCTATTAACGGGACAACTGCCACTTATAAGAACACGTCGGTAAGTGCGGGTTATACTCTCAATAACAACCAGATTATCTATACTCCGAACAGTGGCGGCGAAATTTGCACAATCAGCGGAGTTAAAAATTATACGGGACTTTCAATTAGTGGAAAAACAGTTACGGTTGCGGCGTCTGCTCTTAATAACTCGAATGTTACGATTAGCGAAGGCTACACTCTGACGATTGCAAACGATGTGGCGGCTCCTAAAACTACAGCGGCGGCTTGGTCTTTCAATGGTTCAACTGCTATTTATAAGGCGTCGTCGACAAGTGCGGGTTATACGCTCAACAATAACCAAATTGTCTACACGCCTTCAAGCGGTGGCGAGACTTGCACTGTTAGCGGCGTTAAGTCGACAAGTGGCATAACGATTAGCGGAAAGACAGTTACAGTAGCGGCGTCTGCTCTTAATAATGGCAACGTCACAATCAGCGACGGCTACACATTGGCTATTGCAAGTGACGTTGAGGCTCCTAAAACGACAGAGGCGGCTTGGTCTATTAACGGCACAACTGCCACTTATAAGAACACGTCGGTAAGTGCGGGTTATACTCTCAATAACAACCAGATTATCTATACTCCGAACAGTGGCGGCGAGACTTGCACGGTTAGCGGCTTAAAATCTCTCGACGGACTTTCAATTAGCGGAAAAACAATCACGGTTGCGGCGGCGGCTCTGAATAACTCGACTGTTACGATAAGCGACGGATACACATTGGCGATTTCTAATGACGTTACGGCTCCGAAAACCACAGAGGCGGCTTGGTCTATCAGCGGTAACGTTGCCACTTATAAGAACACGTCGGTAAGTGCGGGTTATACTCTCAATAACAACCAGATTATCTATACTCCGAACAGTGGCGGCGAGACTTGCACTGTTAGCGGCGTTAAATCAATCACTGGACTTTCAATTAGCGGAAAAACAATCACGGTTGCGGCGGCGGCTCTGAATAACTCGACTGTTACGATAAGCGACGGATACACATTGGCGATTTCTAATGACGTTACGGCTCC
>JAFYNH010000070.1 GCA_017549815.1 Selenomonadaceae bacterium | reverse complement strand
TGTCCCTGATTGAGTTTTCGCCAGCGGCAGACTTCTATGGTCATGGTTTAGCAACAATACTACTTCTGATAAATCACAGCCCTCAAAAGCTCCGCGCTCTATCACTTCATAAAAAGTGCCGCTAATGTTTGTGACTGTTTCGAATACTGCCGCATGTCCTTCGATTATTTTTTCCCCGCCGTTATCATCGACCATGCGCAAATCCCGAAATGTATAACTGCGGTTCTCCTTCTGATTCATACTTAACATCTCCTTTCAACGAGAATTTCCATAGGCTCAATATTTAATGCCGCACAGATGCGGTCGACTAATGCCGCCTGGTTCCTGAAGTTTTAACACTATGTCTAGCTCCATTTCCCCCGCTCCTTCGCCGAAAAGTTTTTTCACTAAGTATAAAGCATTTGAAAACAGAAACGCGCAGGGACTTTTTGTAGGACGGTAGGAAGTGCCAAAAATGCCTGTCCTACAAAACTTGCCTAGTGTAGCCTTGTTTTAGGACGATAGGAAGTATAGGACGCGTTTTTAGAGGTATATACATAAATCCCGAAATCGTGTATACATGTTTCGGATTTTTAAAGGTCTAAAAAAGTACTTCCTACACTTCCTACAATCCTAAACGTAGTAGTGACGCGGGTTTTTTTGTAGGATAACCTTTTTATCAACTTCCTATACTTCCTATAATACGGTCTGTGTTTATAACACTAACCTTTTTCTTCAAAGACCAATATTTATCTAATCGCGATAGTAAGGTTTCCTTTGGTCAAGATAAGCAGGGTCGGTTTTCTGAATCCGTTCGCCAGCGTGCCAACCGTCGAGTGTCGAGAGTGCTTCGTTGATTCTGGGCATTTTCTTTCGATTATCTTGTCCAAAACATTCATTGAAGATTTCGGCGGCGCAGATATGTTCGCGGAATTCGGAACCGTAAAAGGCATAACACCAACGTGATTCTCTGTCAGTAAATTTCCGAACAAAACCGTCTCTAACTTCGCAGGCTTTATCGAAAACGGGCTTAAGCGAATCAAAACGTCTCCCCGCCGAATTTTTAAATCGCGCTTTAAGGTCTGCCACTTCGATTGTAATGTTGCCGCCGTTGGCGTGGAACTTTCGCCGTTCCTCTTTGCTAAGTAGATACCAAATGATAAGGGGCGGGATTTTACGGTCAAGAAAACCTTTAATCTCAGTAACAAGTCCGTCATCTTGAGTACTGGCTTCAGCAAATTTGGCGGCTTGTGATTGCAGGGCAGGGTCTAATCTAAGTTTGTCGGCGTTGAAGTCTTCGACGGTCGGGAACATTTGTTTAAACTTGTAATAAGCTTCAGCCCAAACTTGTTGAATATATTCGGGCGTCATTCCATCGACGATAGTTGATTCTTTGTTATGGCATTTGATAGGCAGAAAACGTCTATTGCCTGTTTGGTCTCTAAGTGGCGCGTCGTCATTGCAAGTTGCGGCGAAAACCCAATGAGCCTTAACAGTTTTGGCGTGTCTGTCATAAGCAAAACGGCGTGTAACATCATCAGCGGATAATACGCCTTTCATCGCGTTGACGTCAGCGTGGCTAGCGGCGGCGAATTCCTCAATCTCAACAATCCAGCCTTTGCGCATGGCGTCGACAGCGTGGCTATCATCGAGTTGGTCACGCAGTGCAACATGCCAACTGTCGCCTTTGGGATTAACGCCGTGTTTTCCGCCTAACATGCGCAACACTCTTGATTTTCCAATACCTTGTGATCCTTGAAGTACAACGACGGATTGAAAGTCGCAACCGGGGTAAAATGCGCGTGCGATAGCTCCAAAAAGAAAATGTCTAGTGATTTCCCGTGTGTATTGAGTATCCTCGGCTCCTAAAAACTTTATGAAGATATTGTCAGCGCGTTCTTCGCCGTCCCATTTGGGAAGTTCTTCAAAGAAATTGCGGATAGCGTGGAAGGAATTTTCGCGTGCCACTCTGATAACAAAATCAAATGTGCGCTGTGGCGTTCCCATTTCGGCGTAATGCTTTGCAAGGTACAAGCGAAGTTCGGCGTCGTCGGTATCATCCCATGTATCCTTGATTGGTAAATTTTTATCGTGCCACTGAGCGCGTTTAAGAAAAACAGTTTCTTGCCTGAAAGTATCCCGCCCAAAAAGTCCATGAAGATAGGGGTCGTGTTCAAAGATAAGCTCGTAATTAACCACGTCGGATTTAATTTTGGTCGGATTACCGTATTTGTCGTGGCTCCATTTACACTGTTGCCTAATCTCTTCGCGTATGTCTTCAACGGTCATCTTGTCCGCAGTCGGCGCGGTAACAGCATTTGTAGTAACAACACTTTTCTTTTCAAAAGCCGCGAATTCGGTTTGGGCGTCGGAAATAAGTTGGTCGATAATCGCTTTGAGTTTCTCCGCGCCTTGCTCAACCAGAATTTGATTCGCATCGAGTTTAGAATTTTCATCGGTCAAGAATCGGATAGCAGATGAGCAACCTATTTCCGAAAGTTCTTTTTGAAGTTTTGGCGCGGCTTTCCTGCCCGTTTGGTCTGGGTCGAAAAGAATCAAAATATTGGGTTTAGTCTCCATCGCGCGAAGTGCTTTAGTAATTAGTGGATACATTTCCGCGCCGCCAGTTGCAACGCAGGGATAACCGCAGAATTCAAGGGTCAAAGCGTCGGGATAACCTTCGACAGCGATAACAGTTTCGGATTGTGTGAGCAAATCGGCGTTGAATAAAGTTTTTGTGCCAGCGTGCTCTTTTTCTTTGATATATTTCCGTTGCTCCGCCGTGAAAGAATCAATGGGAACAGTCAACCTAGCAAGATAATTAGCGGTGTTGGTGTCGGTTGAGGCGGGAATAATCATGCGCGGCGAAGTGTTAGCCCAATTTTTAGCGTCTGGGTGTTTAGCAAGCAATTTGGGGGCAAGCCAGTCTTTGATAAAACGACAATGTTTTTTTCTCAAAAACTCAAAGGGAAGTCCGCGCCATGAGCCGCCTTGTTGGTCGATAAAAATCTTAAGTGCAGTTTCGCCAGTGGCAAGGTCGTTAATAATTATGCCGCGCTCTGAATAGCGGGGTTTTGGGCTACTATTGTTTCTGGTATTTCTGCGGTCGTAGTCACAAGAATATTCCTCGGTGTAGGTGATATGGAAGTCGCGGCAAGCGCGTTTGCAAATCTCTTTGAAGTCGCGCTTAGAATCAAGCCTGTAATGATGAGCAAGAATATGAACGTTGTTAAATTTTTCTCCGCAACGTTGGCATTTCCAGCCCGTGTGAGTGATGTCGTGCTTATTGGGTTTAATGCCAGTGGCGTCGTGTCCTTCGCCGTTTTGGCAAAAAGGGCAGATAAATTCGTCGGCTTTGCCTTCGACGCGTTTTAAAGCACCGATAGCGGCAAGTTGCTCGCCCGAAAGATTGTTAATCTCAGTCACTGTTTTTTTTGAAACGTTCATGATATAATTAACCTCCGATTTATTTCATTTTGTCGCCGTCTTGTACGGCAAAATTTTTTTGTGCGGCAGATGCTACACAAAGTGGGCAGGACGCCGCCTTGGTAAGGCTCGGTGGTGTGAGTGGCGGCGTTGCCTGCGACAGGTTACTTGCGGTCTCGCAACATTACTTCAGCGAAAGTCGTTAAAACGTGCTCTTTTTCTTTGTTCAAAAACAAGAGTTCGTCATCGACACGGCGCATTTCAGAAAGTAATTCGTCACGTAAATTTTCGTGGCATTCAATCTGTACCATGACGCGCTGATAGTCGGTAACAAATCTAGTCAACCATCTCTGTTCCAGCTGATTCAAAATGGTTACTCCTTTCTGCCGCCGAATAAATTTTTCGCTCGCCGTGTTGCCTTAGCTGTGATTCGTGCTATAATGGAAAAGCTGATAGCCTTGGGCTTGTCGGTGCACGGGCGGCGGTCTCGTCACTTCGCGGCTTATATTTTCAACGTAGACAATTGAATTATAGCCTGTCGAAGTAATGAAGACAAGCCGTTTC
>JAFYNH010000069.1 GCA_017549815.1 Selenomonadaceae bacterium | reverse complement strand
GCCTAAAGGCAGGGGATTCATGAGAAGTTTGAACTCTGTAGAGGCTAGTCCTTATTCGCTAGCGTGCGCCCTTATTCTCACAGGCTGTGCCAAACAACCACTACACTGTCACCTTTCGGCTTCAGCTTACTTTTACTTATTCGTACCGTCCTTTCGTAGTATTTGCGAGTTTAATGCCTCCACGTTTCAACCGTTGATTCGTTTTACACTATTTTTTTAGAGAGGAAGGCTAACCTCTTTTATTGTTAAAGGAACTAGGAGCGAGTTTTTAGGAACTAGTTCCTGATTACTAAATCCTAAAAACTAAAATTAGGGGTCTTACGCCGCTTTCGATAAAGAGGAGTCATCTCAAAAGAGACGGCTCCTTTTCATTTTAGAAGTTACTTTTCAATCAAGTTCATCATTTGATTAGCGGCGGTTAATCGCAGTAATTCTTCGATAGACTTCAAACTTTCCTTATCGGCTGAGTTATCTGAGGTAATTTTTTTCGTAATAAAGCTGATAGATTTTCTAAGTTCAATTTGATTAGCAACTGAAGTATCGGCAAATTCAGATATTTTTTTAGCTACGACATCGACAGAATCTTTCAACTCGGTATGATTCGCAGTTGAAGTATCGGCGAGAGTAGAAATTTTTTCAGCTATGACACTGACAGAATCTTTCAACTCGGTATGATTCGCAGTCGAAGTATCAGCGAGCGCGGAAATTTTTTCAGCTATGACACTGACAGAATCTTTAATTTCCGTATGATTAGCAGTTGAAGAATCGGTAAGCGTAGAAATTTTTTCAGCTATGACACCGACAGAATTTTTAATCTCTGCATGATTCGCAGTCGAAGAATCGGTAAGCGCGGAAATCTTTTCAGCTACGTTGCCGACAGAATCTTTAATCTCCGCATGATTCGCAGTCGAAGTATCGGCGAGTGCGGAAATCTTTTCAGCTACGTTGCCGACAGAATCTTTAATCTCCGCATGATTCGCAGTCGAAGTATCGGCAAGTGCAGATATTTTTTCAGCTACGTTGCCGACTGAATCTTTCAATTCGGTATAATTCGAGTTGGAAATATTGGCAAGGGCGGTGATTTTCTTCGTCATAACGTCGAATGAATTTTTAATCGCCAAGTGATTCGCGGTTTCCGCATCGGAAAAAACGTAAAGTTTGTTCGTTATAATATCGAGAGAATTTTTTAGTTCCGCATGATTCGAGGTTGACATTTCAACGAGCGCGGAAATTTCCGCAGTAAGTGCGTCTATGCCGGTACGCAATGCCTTGATTTCTTGAATCAACTCCGCGTGATTCCTTTGCGTCATTAGTCCCAGCTTAAGAAAAAATTCTTCCAATCAAGATTCTCCTTCCAAATTATTTATCAATCGCGTTGCCACGTCGAGCCGCAAAAATTCTTCAAGTGATTTCAGTTGCTCAAGTGTCGGTTTTAAGTCAGATAATTCGTTTCGCCTCAAATCGTTTGCAAGTGCAAGCTGTTTATCGATTTGCCGCGTCGACCGTTCATTAATTTCAAGCCGTAAATTTATTTCGTCGTTTTGCCGTTGAACTTTAAAGTTAAGCATGTCAAGTTTATCTTCAAGCCGATTAATCATCGACAAAATCTCTTGCTGTTGCCTTAAAATTATTTCCTGTTGCTCCAAATATTTTTCCATGCCATCCACCGTCACTCGCACATAAATTCCATGTAGGCTTGAATCATATACCGTTCAATCATACAAGCAGCGTCGCCCGTTCGCATATTCGACGCGCAACCGCTCATGCATTTTGGCAAAAATACACAGGCAACGCATTCTTCGCGCAAAGGTTCATCAAGCCGCGCTTTATTAACTTTATCCGAAAGTCTTTTCAAAGTGCCCAGAGCTTTTTCTTTACGACCGACCAAGTGCTCACAGTTATAAATCCTGCCGTAAACGTCAACGGAAAAAGCTTGCGGATCGTTTCTCATACAAGGCAACGTTCGCGGAAAAGAGTACAGCCGATTATTTATACTCAACTTTTCGGGATTCGCTGTTGCTCGAAAAATCTCCTTAACAAATGAAACTTTCTCGGCGTCGCTCAACTTATCCTTAACGCCCGTCACGAACGCCGGATAATATACAACGGTTTTTTTGCCGTCAAAACGCGCCTGCAAAACGTAAATCAAATTCAAAATGTCATTCATGTTTTCGCGGTCGGTATTCAGACGAATGTCAACATGAATATTAGCTTCGGCAAGCCACGCAATACGATTGAGAATTTTTTTGAAAACCGCCTGTTGCCCGTCGACGTAACCTTTCCGCTTGGCGTATTGCTCAGCCGTGCCGTCCAATGTGATTTGTACTCCGCGCAGATTCCATTTCTTAAATTTGCCCTCAATCAGCCGCCGCGTTATCAAACTGCCGTTGGTTATCGCAAACGTTTCATATTCAAGCCCCGCCTCGCCGAGCCGTCTCGTAACTTCATCAATAATTTTCGGATTAAGGAACGGCTCGCCGCCAAACCAATTCAACTTGACGGGTGAATCTTTTTTATGCTCCTTGATAAAGTCAATCAGCGCGTCGATTTTAGTTTCGTCGAAGTCAACATGTTTAACGCCGTGTTCGTAGCAGTAAGGACAGCGGGCATTGCATTTCAGCGTTGTCGTAATGTTCACGGATAAATGATTTGAATTCTTGCGCGACTCCTGCCGCCACAATCGATAACTTTCCCGCTCGTCAATATCAGCCGTAACCAACAAGCCCGATTCCAAAAATTTCCGCCGCAAATCTTCATCACATGGCTGTTTGCCGTTCAATTTCAGAAATTCATCGGGCGTCAATTTCAACATGGCATTATAAAGCGTGTTGTAAACCAAAATTTTTTTCGGAGTCTCGACGCAAAAATTAAAGACCGAAGGTTTAACAGCGGCAGTTTTTATTTCCGACTGAAGATTTTTATTGAGTTCGTCGAAAGTTTTCCGCCCGTCGAAACTGAAACCCTTGCCGACAGCATACATCATGAACAGAATTTTTTCGTTCCCCGACATTAAAGTTTCCATAACGCCTCACCTGCCGCCGATGCCTAAATTTTTCGTCGCCAATTCGTTATACATCACGTCGCACAAGTCTGCATAGTACATGTATTCAACCTGCTTTTCGGCGAGCCGCGAATCTTCCTGTTCCTTTAACTTCTTCAAATCCTCAAAAGCACGAGTCTCTTGCGCCATAACGTTATTGAGTTCTTTGATTCGATTTTGAATCTCGCGTTCGATAGCGTCGGATTGTTCGCGAACAGAGTCTTCTATTTCCGTAATCAAATCTCTAATCGCATCATTCATTCTTGCAACGTAAAATTCATCGAAATTTTTCTTGCGTTTGGTGTCGTCCCGCTCCGCCAAAATCATAGAAACTTCCGAGTCGGTGCTGTTAATTCTGTTTTCAAGCTTAGTACCGATAAAACCAACAATCTTTTTCCGCAACTCGTCATTGAGTTCACGAATCTTATCAATGTTAATATCTAAATTCTTCCCGCCGATTTTCGACTTGTTGACATCTTTAAGCCATTCGATAAACTCCGTCATTGTCTTATTAACGTTGTCGACAATTTGCTGTTCTTCTTCCGCCGCATTCTTTTTAGATCGCTCTCGCATTTCAGCCAGCTCGTTTGCCGTCTTTACCGCATGATCTTCTTTAGGAGTTGAAGTGGTAGCAGTAGCACCGCAATTTCCTACACAACATCTGCCGTCACTGCAATCAAAGACACAACAAAAACTGCAATTACCTACGCAACAATCTCCGATACAACAATTTCCGACGCAACAACCGCATCCGCCGCCCATAATCTATTCCTCCTTAATAATTTTTTTCAACTTGGCAAGCCGCCTTAACTCGTCTTTATGTTCGCGACTGAACATTCCCGAAACTTTTTGACCTGCGCGAATATTTTTAGTAACGCCCGACTTGGAAAGGATAATCGCGCCTTCGCCGATTGTTACCCAATCTTTAATTCCGCTTTGCCCGAAAATCTGAACGCGGTCGCCGATAGTGACGTTGCCGGCAATTCCGACTTGCGACACAATCAAACAATCCGCGCCGATTTTTACGTCGTGCGCTATTTCAACGAGATTGCCTATAATCGTGCCCGCGCCTATAACCGTATCGGAAAACGTGCCGCGCTGAATCACCGTATTTGCTCCGATTTCAACGCCGTCTTTTATAATTGTCCGACCGACGCCGCAAAAACTTTTCTGCTTGCCGTCAAAGTCGTAATGATAATGGCAATTCACGCCGACGCGACTGCCCGAAAGAATTTTAACATTGTCCCCTATTCGACTGCCCGAACCTATGAAAACGCCCGAATCAATACGGCAATTCTTTCCGAGCTTAACATTTTCTCCTATGCTCACGAACGGCGCAATAATCGTGCCTTCGCCGATTTCGACATTCGCCCCGAACATTGAATTATCCCGCGCAGTTTGTTCAAAATTTTTCTCATAGTCGGGATAAATTCCTTCGGCAATCATCAGCCGCGCAACTTTTATAATCGCCGCGTTAAATTCTTTGAAGTCGCAGTACAGAAAATTTTTTTGAACGGGCACAAGTCGCGGTTTCGTCAAAACATTCTGCGCCTTCGTCATCAAAATATCTTTCTCGCTGTAAGCAATGGCAAGAGAATTTTCGTCCGCTTCGTGAGCATATTTCAGCGAAAAAATTTCTGCCTCGTCGTCGCCCGCCGTCGTAAAGTCCAATTCCGCCGCAATATCCTGCAGACGAATCGATTTAACGGGAATCATTTCTTTGACTTGGTTAATGTGGGCTTTGAGCACGTCGCAAACGGAATTCTTTTTATCCTCAACGAATTGTTTGGTTAGTTCGTGAACGTCGACGAGTTTGTCGGAATGTTTTCCTTTGTCTTCGAGGTTTTTCTCCAATGCGGAAATATCTTTGTCGATACTCTCCGATTGAACTTGAAAGAATGTCGCCGTTTTGGAAATTAAATCTTTAACCGCGTTGCAAAAGAGCCGCTCGTAAAACGCCTCAAAATTTTTTCTGCGCTTGGCGTTATTCGGCTCGCCCAAAATCACGACGACTTCTTTATCTTCGGGAATAAGCCGCCGTTCGACTTTGGCGACAATAAATCCGCTAAGCTCGGCGATAAATTTTTTCTCAATCGTGTTCAGATTTTCAAGGTCGAATTTTAATTCTTCCTCTTCATATTTTTCGACGGCGAATTGATTAAGGAAATCTTTAAGCTCCGCTGTGCTTTGGTTGACGAGAGAAAACAAATCGTCTTCGGTTGTCTGCGCCATTTCTTGAATACGAATCTTTGCATTGCTTATTTCGTCTGTATTGTTTGACTCGGTCGGTGCAGAAGTATTTCCAACGCCGTAATCTCCAACGCAACAATTAGCAACGCCGCAATCTCCAACGCTGCAATCTCCGACGCAACAATTAGCAACGTTACCATTTCTAACGTTATTCTTTTTGCCGACGCTATTTCCAACGCTACAATTTCCGACGCAACAATTACCTCTTCCAGACCCCATAATTCATTCCTCCTTATTTGCCTGACGCATTGAGCTTTTGGCGAAGGCTGTCACAAATTTTCTTGGCGCGTTTGTCCGTCTTATCTTTGACTTTATCGATAATCGCCTTGAGTTGCTCGGTCGAATTCTTAACGGCGTCACAGCGTTTGAGTTGCTCTTGAAGTTGTTTTTCCAATTCTTTGCCGCTCGAACGCGACGCCTTCAAAAGTTCTTCGGTGCTGTCCTTTTTCTCTTTGGTCGTGCGCGTGAGATTGTACTTAATATCCAGAAACTTCTTTTCGATTTCGTTCGTCAAAAGTCGTTTATATCTTGCGGCGAGATTATCTCGAATCACGCGAAGAATCGTTTCAACGTTGGCTTTCTTTTGCATGGCGCGTAAATCTTGCGGCAATTCGTAATCGAAATCCAATGCGAATTTTTTCAAAGATTTGAGTCCCTTTTTGTCCAACGAATCATAATCGCGACAAAGATTGTAAATGTACGCCGCCGAATGCATGATATTTGTTGATGCCGTCGCTTGCATGTCAAAGAATGCCGGACCTGTCAATCGCTTTACCAAATATTTTTTTTGCTCCCGCCAATCATCTTCCGGATCGTTTAAAACGTCCCAATGCGTGGCGACTATGTGAACTTTGCTTTTGTTATCGGACGAAAACGCAAAGACAGACGAGATTGTATCTATTTCTTCCTTCTGAATTTTCTGCGCGTCTATGCAAACGAAAACGGCGTTGGCGCGGCGAATATATTCTTTAGTCAATTCGGAACGATAAGCGACGGGGTCTGAAAGTCCCGGCGTGTCGACAAAGACAACTTGCGGCGGAAAATCTTTTCCCAATGTTGAAATGCCTACTTCAATTTCTTTAACAAAATAATGTTCAGCCTGCTTTGAACTCGACCAAATTTTAAGCTCGTCCTCAATTTCTTCGTTAGCCAATTCCTTATGAATCGGCGCGTGATTAATCCATTTATCCTTGTGCTTGTCGCCCTGCAATTCTTCATATTCCGCCATGAAAGCCGATGCGCCGCTTGTGCGCGAATTCCAAAGTTTAGTCCATTCGCTGTGAGTGTAGAAAATTATTTTGACGTAATCGCGAGGACTTGAACGAAATTTTGTAAGCGCGGCAGTTTCGGGCGTGACAGCCATTGACGCATAATTTTTTCCGAGAAGCGCATTAATCAACGTTGATTTGCCTGTCTTAATCGTGCCGACAAAGGCAATTTGGAAATCGGGATTTCTGCACAGGCTCAGGAAGTCCGACATTTTTTGAACGACGGCAGAATTATTTTCCGCGCCCATGCCCGGGATTTTAAAGAGGGCGTCGAATCTCTCGACTTTGGCGGAATAAGCGTCGATAACCGCGTCCCAGTTAATCGGCTCGTGCGGAACGTGTAAAAGATTTTCGACGACGCGCATCATTTTTACTTCGGGCAATTCGTAAGCGTTTTTATCGAAATCCTTAGTGCGGAGGAACGTGCCGCATTTCTCGCAGAAGTTGCGCGTGTCCCGATTTTCAAAGCGACATTTGCCGCAAATAATTTTTCCCATAATACTTTCTCCGTTTCTAGTCGACAAATTTTAATAATTCATTAGGCTCAATCGACAATGCAAGCAAACTGTAATCGGTTTTAGTCAAAAGACCTTTCTCCGTGTGATAACATTCGCCGTCGTAATTGATACCGAACTCCGCGATATAGAGCTTGGGATTTTTGGCGAGTTCCGAAATTGTTTTGCGCAGGAGATCTCCGAGCGAAAATCTTTTTGCGATTAAATCTCCCGTCGCCTTTGCGAAACTCTCATTCCTTACGGCGTCGCTGTTTTCTATGACGAAAAATTTCAGTTCGCGTTTACCCGAAAGATTATTTTCGTCAATGATTTTCTCAATCAATCGGGCGGTTGCCTCGCGAAGTTTATTCGTCTCGTACTCAAAAAACGGGTTGCCGTCAATGTAGACGGGCTTGCGAGCGTCGTCGTAAAGATAAAACTTGTTTTTGCAAATTGCCAGATAAAATTTCGTCAAGCTTTAGCACCTCATTTCTTCATATCGCTGACCGTCGTCCAAATTTCCGATTCGGCAACGTCGGGCGAATGTTTCTTTTCCATTTCGACCAGCTTATCAAAAGCGGCGTCATTTTTTTCTGTACTCATATTTTTATTCTCAATGTAGTTGACGATTTCGGCGAAGGCTTGGGGATTAGTGCGGGCAACGCTTGCGAATTCTTCAAGGCGACCGCTCTTGCTGTAGAAGTCGGGATTATTGACGACGATTTGACCGAATTCGCCCATTGACTGACCGTATTTGGCAATCGCCATGCCGAACATAATTTCAATCGCCTTATGAATTTTATCGTCTTTAGGAATCAGCGCGGACTTTTCGGCGTCGACCTCATACTCTTTGACTTTCGCCAAATATTTTTCGTAGCTGTCGAAGTCTTCAACCTTAACGGGATTCAATTCGTCCTGTTCCGCCTGCAACGACTTATCGCCTATTTCCTCCAAATTATCTTCGCGTTCGATTAAGCCGAGTTCCTTAAAGAATTCTTCCAATGCCCGTCCGAATTTTTCCAGCTGAACGCCGACGATTTTTATTATTGCCGGCACCAATTTTGTTACTACGACACTGAGGACATTCGCTATCCCCGAAAAAAGCGAACCCAATCCGAACATAAAAATTCCTCCTTAAAAATAACTTTTGAAATCATCGAGCAAGCGGAAAGTTTCACGGTTGCCGAAGATTTTTTCCGTCGCGATATTTTCTTCGACTAACAGGAGTCTCAAAAATTTTTCCAATCGCTCTTCAAAAAGTTTATCACGTCTGCCGCGTTTGGTAAATTCTGCCGCGAGATTTTCCGTAAAGAAATTTGCTGATTCCTCAACGTCCGAATCAAGCGTTCCAAAGTAACGAGCCGCCTTGACTTTAAAATCCGTGATAAGCTCCGATATTCCTGCCGTCAAAGATTTTTCCGTCGCGAGTTTTTTAATCAACTCCCGCGCAGGTGAATAAAATTTCTGAACCAGTTCCGCGAGTCGATGACTTTCGCCGAAAAATTTTATGAAACGTTCCTTGACGATTTCATTTGAAGCGACACTCGCGCCGGTATCGGTGACGGGCTGAATTTTCACGTGAACGGGGCGTTCCATGCCTTCCGAAAAAACAATCGCCTGTCCCGTTTCGAGCGCGGAAAGAAAAGCCTTTTGCTTATCGTCCATCAACATTGTATCGCCGACAACCTCTTTATCGTCGCGGGCGAACAGCCGATGAATAATTTTCGTATTGGTATTCTTCAAAACTTCGGGCGCGAGCTTATTGGGAATTTGGTCGACGACGATTAAAGATTCGCCATACTTTCTGACTTCGGCGAGCAAATCGGTAAAAGTTTCTACGGCAGTGCGCTTGGAGCCGTTATCTCCGAATTCAACGCGAGAAAGCAATCTGTGAGCCTCTTCGATAAGGGTTATATGACGGAAATTTTTATTGAGACGATGACGCATTTTGATAACTGCCGTTAAGCGCGTCAGCAGAAAACCCATAAGTAAGGCTTTATCTTCGGCGGATTTCAGATTTTCCATTTCAATAACTACGTTCATATCAAGAAGCTTTTCAAAATTGGTCGACTGCCGACAATTAAACAACGCGCCTTTCGAGCCTTTAGTCAAATTCGAGAAACGACTGACCAGCGAGCCGCGATAATCGTCGCGAAGTCTGTCGCTGAACCCTTTGGTGTCAACTATTTTTTCCAGTGCGTTGAGGAAATCGGCAAGCGTCGGAAAGGCGTCATTTTCTGCGCGGAATTCGTCACCGATTTTATAATCTGCGCGGCGTTCGACTAAATAATTTCTGCCGCTGTCAATATCCCAGCCCTTATCTTCGTAAATCTTATAAATTGCCTCCTCAAGAATTTGCGGCATGGACGCTTCCATAGGAAAGGCGGAAGTAAAAGTTGCCTTCAACATATCGGCATGAGAGGAAACACTTTCGCCGCGTACCAACTCAAAGGGATTCAATCTGAAAGGCGCGGTCGTTTCGTCGCCGACGGTAAAGACAATGACGTTTTTAAAATGCGGAGAGTTTATAAAATTCCTGTATTCGGTCGTCGAAGGCTCGATAACCAAAAAATTCAGCGCGGTCTCCTTCAAAATTTTATGGCAAGTCGTAGTTTTGCCAGAACCTGTCACGCCCGCAATAAAAGTGTGTTTGTTCAAAACGGCGTCGCTTATCTTGACGGGCACGGTTGCAAGTTCCCGCCCGTGTTGCATAAGATTTCCCAAAAGAATTTCTCCGTCGCCGCGATTAAAATTCAAGCCGAAGTCGACGCTCTCTTTTACCTTAAGACCGGGAATTTCTTTTTGAGGAAGTCCCGCAATCAGACTGATTTCGCCCGTCGTCAAATAGGTCGTGAGTTCAATCCTTCCGTTAAAATTCGGGCGACTGAGCAGAGTTAATTTTTCGGTCGGCAAATTATTTTCGTTCACGTAAAAGCTTTGATAAGCCGTTAGAATTTTTGAATCACGCTCGACATCAAGCGGCAAGGAACGCAACAGGCTGTAAGACGAATTGTTTCCTTGAAACAGCGACATTATTCCGACTTTCAAACGTTCGGCATCGGTCGGCTTTTCGCCCATGTAGTAAATCGACGTTTTAAAAAGTCCTTTACCGAATCCGATTTTCACGCGCTCCAAAAGTTCCTTGTCAATGTAATCGATAATTTCTTTTGCGCACTTGTTGACGATTTCGGTTGTCAAGGAGGCGGATTGTCCTGCGTTGCCGCCGTAAGTTTGACTTGAGCCGGAATTTTCTGTAGTACTTTCGCCGAAAGAATTGCCCGTTTGGTCGGAGTGGCTTGAATTTGTTCGTTCGCTTTGCTTGCCGCTTGTTTCGGAGTGAGATTTATTTTCCGAATGGCTGGTTCCTTTGGCTGTAGATTTATTGGTCGATTGACTGAAATTTATTCCGTTGCTCTCCGAATGTTGAAAAGACCTGTGAGCGTAGGGCGACACGCTGTTATAAATTTCGTAAATGTCATTGCGCAAGGAAACGATTTCGGATTTGGAGACAGGCTCGCAGACGACGACAAGCCGCCAATTCAAGCCGAGCATACTGTTTATAAGTCGGTCGATACCTTGAAAGCCGTATTTGCTGTCGTTATCCTTTTTATTTACGGAGGGAATGCCCAGAATCACGCCGGCATTTTTAAATTTCTCTGCCGAGTCGAAGACAATATCGGTTAAATTTTTGCCCGTGAGTTTTTCCAAGAGACTGCCGCCGAAATTTCCTTCAAAAGAGCCGACAAGATTTCTGCCGTAATTGGCGGCGTTCATGAGTTTGCCGAGTACGGGCTTATTCTCCTTTTGATTTTTAACAACGCCGATATATAATTCTATTCCGTTTTTGTCGCCGTTCAGAATGTAAACAAAATTGAAGGCGTCGTTATCGAGAGCTTGCAAGACGTTTTCAAATGCCTCACGGTGAGGATATTCTTCGTCGAAAGTCAGACGATTTATTTTGAAGAAACACATTTCGTTTATTTTCACGTCGTCCGATTTCAAACATTGAGGTTGGATAATTTTTTCGTTATCCTCTTCATCGTTCCGAAAAAGTTCGAGAAAATTTTTCGCCGCAATTAATTTCTTTTCCATAAAAAGCCTCCGTCATTTCCAAAAAAAAAATCCCGCTTAATTTTATCACAAAATTTCTGCGGTAAAGTTTACCCTGTAGAATTACTTTTTGACTGAATAGTTTTACTCAGCCAGAATCGAATCAATCTCTTTGAAAAGTTCGGCGACAAGTTCGGATTCGGGAACTTTGCGAACGATAACGCCTTTGCGGAAAATAATTCCTTCGCCGTCGGCTCCGGCAATCCCAACGTCGGCAGTACGCGCCTCGCCGGGACCGTTGACGACGCAACCCATAACCGCAACCGTCATAGTCTTTTTAATGGAAGAAATTTTTTCCTCAACCTGCGCGGCGATAGCGGGAAGATTAATTTTGGTGCGCCCGCAAGTCGGACAGGCAACCAGAGTAACTCCGCCGTCGCGCAGTCCGAGCGATTTCAAAATCTCTTTGGCAACCGTAACTTCGACGACAGGGTCGCCCGTCAACGAAACGCGGATAGTATCGCCGATACCTTCAGCCAACAACGCGCCGATACCTACCGCCGATTTTATAACGCCCGTGTTGACAGTGCCCGCCTCCGTTATGCCCAAATGGAGCGGGTAATTTTTTTTCTCGCTCATCAATCGGTAAGCGGCTAAAGTCAACGGCACGTCATGCGCTTTGAGCGAAATTTTTATGTCAAAAAAATCTTCCGCCTCCAAAATCGCCACGTGCTCCAACGCCGATTCAACCAGTGCTTCGGGAGTCGCGCCGCCGTATTTTGCCAAAATTTTTCTACTAAGCGAACCTGCATTGACGCCGATTCTTATCGGGATATTTGCCGCCCGCGCAGATTTGACTACTTCGCGAACATGAGCCGCCCCGCCGATATTGCCGGGATTCAATCTTAACGCCGCCACGCCTTCCGCAATCGATTCGAGCGCGAGCTTATAATCGAATTGAATATCTGCGACAATCGGCAAGTCAACCGCCGAAATAATTTTGCCCAGAGCTTTAGCCGCCGCCATATCGGGAACTGCCACGCGAGCAATATCGCAACCTTCCGCCGCGAGCCGCTGAATTTGTTCAATGGTCGCCGCCGCGTCGTGAGTTTTCGTATTCGTCATAGATTGAATACTTATCGGAGCACCGCCGCCGACTTTTACTTTCCCAACGCTAATTTGTCTTGTCAATTTTCTCTCAAACATTTTCATCACCCGTTAAAAATTTTATCAGACGCCGTTGCAAATTGCAAAAAAGTTTACCGTGAACATTACCTTATGTTGACGTTGACAATCGGCTCCTATATAATTTGCGCGTTGACAAAGGGAGGAAATTTTTATGCAAAGAAACAAAGTCCGAGACTTAACGAAAGTGTCAATGTGCGTCGCGCTGTGTTGTGTAACGTCGTTTATCGTGTTCCCATTGCCGTTTACGCCGACTATGGTGACGGCTTTGACATTCTCGCTGAGCTTGACGGCTTATATTTTAAATCCGCGTCAAACGTTCACGGTGATTCTGATTTATATTTTACTCGGAGCGGTCGGCTTACCCGTATTCGCGGGCGGACAAGGCTTGGCAAGATTGTTAAGTCCTGTAGGAGGATTTTATTTCGCGTGGTTGATTGCTTATCCGTTATTGAGCATGGCAAAGGGCGCGACGCCGAATATAAAACGCTACATCTTGGCGAACATTTTAATTGCAATGCCGATAACTTATGCGGGCGGGTTGGCGTCAATGATTTTGTTTATGGAAATAAATCTGTGGCAAGCGTTTATGATGGCGGTCTTGCCGTTTATCGCGGGCGACTTGACAAAGGCGGGATTAGCGGCAGTTTTAGGCGTCAAACTTCAAAAAGTTTTGGAGGGCAGAGGACTTTGAATATTGCAGAGAAAATTATTTTGACGCCGATTAGTCATGGAGGTAGGTTTTATGGCAATCGTTGACAACGTAAACATTGGCTTTGAAAAAAATTTATGGAATGCGGCTTGCGTATTGTGGGGACATATTCCCGCCGCCGATTATCGAAAGGTTATTGTCGGCTTGATTTTTTTGCGGTATATATCCTACGCATTTGAAAAGAGATTTAATGAACTTGTTGCTGAAGGCGACGGTTTCGAGAACGACCCCGACGCTTACGCCGAAGAGAATGTTTTTTTTGTGCCCGAAAATTCGCGTTGGGAGAAAATCGCTGTCGCCGCGCATACTCCGGAAATCGGTAACGTAATTGATAATGCAATGCGGGAAATTGAGGCTGACAATAAAAAGCTCAAGAACGTTTTGCCTAAAAATTATTCGAGTCCCGACCTTGATAAACGTGTTTTGGGCGACGTGGTTGATATGTTTACGAATATCAATCTTAGCGACTCCGCTAGTAAAGACTTGCTCGGAAGAACTTACGAATATTGCATTGCGCAGTTTGCGGCTTATGAAGGCGTCAAGGGCGGAGAATTTTATACGCCTTCCAGCATTGTCAAAATAATCGTTTCAGTTTTGCGTCCGTTTTCTAATTGTCGCGTTTATGATCCGTGTTGCGGCAGTGGCGGCATGTTTATTCAGAGCGAAAAATTTATTCAAGCACACGGCGGCAAGCGCGGAACAATTTCTATCTTTGGGCAAGAGTCCAATTCCGATACATGGAAAATGGCAAAGATGAATTTGGCGATTCGCGGTATCGAAGCTAATCTTGGAGAATATCACGCCGACACTTTCTTTAATGACTTGCACCCGACGTTGAAGGCGGATTTTATAATGGCGAATCCTCCGTTCAATCTAAAGGACTGGGGACAAGATAAACTCAAGGACGATAAGCGTTGGAAATATGGATTGCCGCCCGCCGGTAATGCTAATTATGCTTGGATTCAACATATGATTTCACACCTTGCCCCGAACGGTAAAATCGGGCTTGTTTTGGCGAACGGCGCGTTGTCCACTCAATCGGGCGGCGAAGGTAATATTCGCAAGAGGATAATTGAAGAAGACCTTATCGAAGGGATTATTGCTTTGCCGACTCAACTTTTCTACAGCGTCACTATTCCCGTTACTTTGTGGTTCATTTCTAGGAATAAAAAGCAGAAGGGCAAGACGCTTTTTATTGACGCTCGCAAAATGGGCTTTATGGTTGACAGGACGCACCGCGATTTTTCGGAAGGCGATATAAAGAAAATTGCTGATACGTTCGCTGACTTTCAAGCCGGCACTTTGGAGAACGTCAAAGGTTTTTGTGCGGTCGCTAACCTTGACGATATTAAAAAGCAAGATTATATTTTGACTCCGGGGCGTTATGTCGGGATTGAAGAACAGCAAGACGATGATGAACTTTTTGATGAGAAAATGCAACGGCTGGTCGGCGAGCTTTCCGAAATGTTTTCTAAGTCTCACACGCTCGAAGATAAAATCCGCGACAACCTCAGCGCGATTGGTTACGAATTATAAGCAGGTGACTTTATGAGCTTTGAAGAAGTAGAAATAAGAGAATTGGATATTACAGTTATAGACGGAGATCGGGGCAAAAATTATCCTCATAAAAATGAACTGTTTTCTAGTGGTTTTTGTTTATTTTTATCTGCAAACAATATTACAAAAGCAGGTTTTGATTTCTCGGATAACAATTACATTAGCCAAAAAAAAGATGTGCTTTTAAGAAACGGAAAATTAGTTAGAAACGACGTAATAATAACTACACGTGGTACATTAGGAAACGTAGCAATATATGATGATTCGGTACTTTATGAAAATTTAAGAATCAATTCAGGGATGTTAATTTTGCGTTGTTGTGATGGTAATATAGACAGTAAGTTTCTTTATTACACTTTGAAAAATAGCAGATTCATGAATCAAATAAAAGCTATTCAATCTGGAACGGCTCAACCTCAACTGCCAAAATCTCATTTAGTAAAAATGAAAATTCCTTGTCCGCCGCTCGAAACGCAGAAAAAAATTGCCGCCGTGCTGTCCGCTCTCGACGACAAAATAGAACTCAACAACGCAATCAATAAAAATCTCGAAGAACAGGCGCAGGCGATTTATAAGAAAATTTGTTTGAATGCTCCTCTCGTTCCTTTATCTGAATTGATTAAAACGATTGAATCAGGTTCTCGTCCGAAGGGAGGAGCCGAGACTTCTGGAATCCCAAGTATAGGTGCTGAAAAAATAGACGGTTTTGGAAGATATGATTATTCTAACGAGAAATTTATAAGTACAGATTATTTTAGGAGACTTAAGCGCGGCATTGTATTTTCGGGAGACGTGATGTTATATAAAGACGGAGCGTATGCTGGTAAATCTTCTATGGCATTGGATGGTTTTCCACACAAAACTTGTGCTGTCAACGAGCATGTTTTTTTGCTCAGAACTAAAGATAATAGAGCGCAATTTTTCTTATATTTTACTTTGCGTAATGAAGATGTTTACAAAAAAATCCATGCTTTGGCTTGTGGTAAAGCGGCTCAACCAGGTCTTAATCAGAAAGAATTGATGTGCGTGACAAGTTTTTTGCCAGACGAAGAAGTTATACAGAAATTTGAAGCTATAGTTTCGCCGTTAATGCACACTATTGCTATAAACGCATTAGAAAATAAAAAGCTAGCCGAAATACGTGATGCGTTGTTGCCGCGACTGATGAGCGGAGAAATTGACGTATCGAACGTGAAAATTTGAAAGGCAACAGTCATGACGACCACTTACAAAGAATCGGATTATGAACAGGCGATAATGGAACTTTTCAGCGGACTGGGCTATCAAGTGATTTACGCGCCCGACATTAAGCGCGACTTCCAAAGCCCATTATATGATGAAGTCTTGGAAGAACAGATTTTGAAGCTCAATCCGACCTTGCCGCAAGAAGCGATATACAACGCTCTTTATAAGCTGAGGAACTTTGACAACGGCGAACTTGTCCAGAAGAACGAAATTTTTATGGACTATCTGCAAAACGGAATCGAAGTAAGATATTCTGCCGAAGGCTCGGAACGTTCCGCCATTGTTTACATTGTCGACTACGGGAACCTAGAAAATAATTCTTTTATCGTCGCGAATCAGTGGACGTTCACAGAAAACAGCACGCGCCGCCTTGACGTAGTTTTATTCTTGAACGGTCTGCCGATTGTCGTTGTCGAATTAAAATCGCCTTCCCGCGCAGAAACCGACATCAGCGAAGCTTATCGGCAAATTCGCAACTACATGCAGGAAATCCCGACGCTGTTTATCTACAATGCTTTCTGCGTCATCAGCGACCTTGCGTCGACTAGGGCAGGAACAATCACTTCGGGCTTTGACAGATTTATGGAGTGGAAGACTAAAGACGGCAGTTATGAGAATACTCGTTACGCGCAGTTCGATACTTTCTTTGAAGGGATTTTTCAGCGCGGAAGATTTTTGGACATTCTCAAGAATTTTATTTGCTTTTCAAATGACGGCTTGTATAAGAAAAAAATCCTTGCGGGCTATCATCAATATTTTGCGGTGAGAAAGGCGATTAATTCAACTGCCCGCGCTACAGAGACTGACGGGAAAGGCGGCGTGTTTTGGCATACGCAAGGTAGCGGAAAATCTTTGTCGATGATTTTTTACGTTCACCTTTTGCAGACGGCAATATCCGCGCCAACTGTCGTTGTGTTGACGGATAGGAACGACCTTGACGATCAGCTTTACAATCAATTCGCGAAGTGTAAATTATTTTTGCGGCAGGAACCTATTCACGCTACGAGCCGCGAACATTTGAAAAGCCTCCTTGTAAGTCGTAAGGCAAACGGAATTATTTTTACGACCATGCAGAAATTTGAGGAGTCCGCCGAGCCGTTATCGGAGCGTCGCAATATTGTTGTTATGGCTGATGAAGCGCATCGCGGACAATACGGCTTGACCGAGTCGATAAAAATTACTCGCGACAAATCGGGCATTGAAAATGCAAAGCGCACAATCGGCACGGCAAGAATTATTCGCGACAGCTTACCGAACGCAACGTATATCGGATTTACGGGTACGCCGATTTCTCAAAAGGACAGAAGCACCCGCGCAGTCTTCGGCGAATATGTTGATATTTACGATATGACGCAAGCGGTTGAGGACGGCGCAACTCGTCCTGTTTATTACGAAAGCCGCATTATAAAACTAAGTCTTGACGAGAAAACTCTTGCGCTTATCGATAAAGAATATGACTTAATGGCGTCGAATACCGACCCCGAAGTTATCGCGAAGAGTAAGAAAAAACTTGCTCAAATGGAGTCCATTCTCGGCAACGATAAAACTATTGATTCATTGGTAACGGATATTCTTGACCATTACGAAAATTACCGCGCCGAACTTTTGACTGGTAAAGCTATGATTGTTGCATACTCCCGCGCTATCGCATTGAAGATTTATAAAAAAATTTTGTCACTGCGTCCGACGTGGAAAGAAAAAATTGCTTTAGTTATGACGGAGAGCAACAACGACCCTGAAGAGTGGCGGCAATATATCGGGAACAAGCATAGGCGCGACGAGTTGGCAAATCTTTTTAAGGACAACGACAGCCCCTTGAAGATTGCGATTGTCGTTGATATGTGGCTTACGGGCTTTGATGTTCCGTCTTTGGCGACGATGTATATTTACAAACCTATGAGCGGGCATAATCTTATGCAAGCCATTGCACGAGTCAACAGAGTTTTTCGCGATAAGGAAGGCGGCTTGGTTGTTGACTATGTCGGGATAGCCGCCGCGCTCAAACAAGCAATGAATGATTATACCGTTCGCGACAGGGAAAATTACGGCGACCAAGACATTTCAAAAATTGCCTATCCGAAATTTCTTGAAAAGCTTTCAATCTGTCGCGATATTTTTTTTGGCTACGATTATTCCGAATTTGAATCAGCCGATAATTTGGGGCAAGCAAAAATTATTATCGGCGCGGTTGATTTTATTTTAGCGAGAGAAAAAATTTCAGACAAAAAAATCTTTCTGCAAGAATCGCTTATGCTCAAGCAAGCTTTGTCGTTGTGCTCGTCGATTACGCCGAAAAATTTAAGATTACAAGCGGCATTTTTTGAAGCTGTTCGCGTCTTGATTTTGAGAATTACCGCTCAAGGTACGGGCAAAAAAATTTCTCTGCCCGAACTCAATCAAAGAATCAATGAATTATTAAAGCAGAGTATAAAGAGCGACGGCGTTGTAAATCTTTTTTCGGACGTAGAGGAAAAATTTTCTCTCTTCGATCCTAACTTCCTTGAAGAAATCGCCGGCATGAAACAAAAAAATCTCGCCGTCGAATTGCTACGAAAACTTATCGCTGAGCAAGTAAAAATTTACAGCCGAACAAATGTTGTTAAGTCAGAAAAGTTCAGCGAGATAATCCGCCGCATAATGAATTCATATATCAGCGGACTTTTAACCAATGAACAAGTAATTCAAGAACTTTTAAATTTGGCTAACCAAATCTCTAAGGCGAAACAAGAGGGCGAAAAGCTCGGATTGACGAGTGAAGAATTAGCATTTTACGACGCACTGACTAAGCCGGAAGCTATAAAAGATTTTTACACGAATGAAGAACTTATCAAACTTACAAAGGAATTGACCGACACGCTCCGAAAAAATAAAACTATCGACTGGCAAGAACGCAACGACGCACGGGCAAAAATGCGAATGATGATAAAGCGACTTCTCAAAAAATATAAATATCCGCCCGAAGGAATTAGTGACGCTTTGCAAACCGTTATCGCGCAATGTGAACTTTGGGCTGATACAGGAAATATGCTTACGACAACGAATAACAACATTTAATCTAAAATTTTTGGAGGTTTTATCATGAGCAGACTTTTAATTTCGGACGACAAAAAATCTATTATCATGCTGATTAGCGGAGACGGCGCGGATATTCTTTGCGGCGGCAAGCCGATAAATTTTCTCAAGGCAAATACGGTTGACGCCTCGCAAGAAAAGCACGTTCCGCAAGTAACCGTTGACGGCAAAAAAGTTATCGTTAAAGTCGGGAGCGTCGCGCACCCCATGACGGAGGCGCATTTGATTCAATGGATTTATCTGCAGACAAAAAAGGGCGGGCAATACGTCCACTTGACGGCGAATGATAAGCCTGAAGCCGAATTTATTTTGGCTGATGACGACGTTGCCCTTGCCGCCTATGAATATTGCAACCTTCACGGTCTCTGGAAAGCGGATATTTAGGGACAAGGATTTAGGGATAAGGATTTAGGGATAAGGATTTAGGGATAAGGATTTAGGGATAAGGATTTAGGGATAAGGATTTAGGGCAAAACCCTTTGTTCCTGACCCCTTATCCCTTGCTCCTATCTGCATTGTTCGTGAAAAAAAACACTGGACACTAAAAATTTTTTGTGCTATCTTATCTGCGCCGCTCGACGAGGGCGGAAAAGCAATTAGGAATGAGTAATTAGGAATGAGCAATTAGGAATGAAGAATGTGCAATGGAAAAATAATTCCTAATTCCTAATTCATAATTCCACATTAAAAATTGCCCCATAGTCGGCGAGTTCATCTGTTATGGAGGTGTTAGGTTTGTACGCAATTATTAAAACCGGCGGCAAGCAATACAAAGTCGCTGAAGGCAACGAGATTATCATTGAAAAACTTGACGCTGAGGAAGGTTCTTCGGTCACATTCGAGGAAGTTTTGGCTATTGGCGAGGGCGAAGAAATTAAATTCGGTCGTCCGCTTATCGAAGGTGCGAAAGTTACGGGTTCGGTTGTCAAAAACGGCAAAGGTCCCAAGATTCGCATTTTCAAATACAGACATAAGACCAATTATCGTCGTCGTCAAGGACATCGTCAGCCGTTCACAAAAGTTAAGATTGAAAAAATCGAGGGCTGAGCAATGATTATTGCGGAGATTTACACGCAGAACGACGGCAAAATTGTTGCGTTTGTACTTCGCGGGCACAGCAGCGGCAAAGAAGGACACGGCTATAATATTCGTTGCGCGGAGGCGTCAATGCTTTCGCAATCGGCGTATTTGGGCATAAGAAAATATCTTAATCGTGACGTTGCCGCCGAAAATCACGAACACGGCGGTTTAGGCGTTGAACTCAAGGAAAAGCCCGACGAATTGACTGAAGCTGTCTTTCAGACAATGTTGATTGGTTTAAAAGCCGTTGAAGAAGTCGCGCCGGACGCAGTTAAGATTAAAATGATTGCGATGAATAAAGCGGCGGAAGATAATCTTCAAAGCAAAATCAATCGTATGAATCCGTCGCCCGCAAGAGCTTTGCCGAAAGTAAACGTCGAGGAAGTTAAAATCCGCGTAAATATTTATCGTAATGACGGCGGGAAGATTATCGGCTTTTCTGTCGAAGAAAGTGATACCGAAGTCGAGGAGTTCAAAATTTATCGCGCCGCCATTTGGGTACTTGTCAAAGCCGCTTTTTCTTGCGTTAAGGATTATTTGAAACGCGATTTGGAATTTAAGGCGGATTCTGCGCGGCTTGAAATGAAGTTAAAAAATCCCGACGAAGTTACCGAAGCCGTCTTTCAAACAATGCTTATCGGCGTAACGGAAGTTGAAAAACTTACTCCGCAAATCGTCAAGGTCGAAGAAAAATTTCTCGGAGGTGAAAATAAATGACTTTCACATTTGATTTACAGCGTTTCGCACATAAAAAGGGCGTCAGCTCCACTCGTAACGGTCGCGACAGCGAATCCAAGCGTTTGGGCGTCAAGGAACAGGCGGGCACTATCGTTACGGCGGGTTCTATCCTCGTTCGTCAACGCGGTACTCATTTCCACCCCGGCACGAACGTCGGAATCGGCAAGGACGACACTCTTTTTGCCAAAATCGCGGGCAGAGTCGCTTTCGAGCGCAAAGGTCGTTATAACAGAAAAATTAGCGTCTACGCCGTTGAGCAAGCTTAAAAATTTTAGTTGACAATTAACGGCGGGCGTGCTAATATGCAACCTGCGCCGAAGTGGCGGAATTGGCAGACGCAGCAGACTCAAAATCTGCCGTAGGCAACTACGTGCCGGTTCGAGTCCGGCCTTCGGCACCAATGCGAAATCAATATCCTAAATAAAAAATATCCCTTCGAGAAATCGAGGGGATATTTGCTTTATGCCCGCTTAAACTTTTGTCCGACGCGCAGATTTAATCGTTCAGCCTCACCGCTCGGAAGTTCCAATGCCGCCCAAGCTCCGAAACAAAAACTCATGCCAAGCCATGTCGGAACATTCCGCGCAATCTTTTTTATGCAAAATTCTTTGTCGAGATAAACAACGTCGATAGCAAAACGCATAAAAAGCATATGAATACTGTTGCAAGGCGCGAGCAATAAGCCCGTCCCTTTGTCAAGGTGACTGCGCCCCATAAGCCCGCGCAGACGACTAAAAAAAGTCTCGGCAATCTCAACGTTAAGCGTCGCGCCGTTAATAAAAAATTTCTCCATGCCAATCACCGTAAAAATTTCGCCAAAACAATCAGCGCAATTCCTATCGCCAATAAAATGAACAAAATCGGGAGCGCAACGAAGAACATCAGCGCGGCAAATGCAACGCCAATTAAAATTGCGGCGATTTTCGCAAGACAACTGCCATTCAAAAGCGCACGAATAAACGAGCCGACAATCTTAGAAAAAATATTCGAGCTACCATAATTTATGTAAGTCCTGCGCGTATCGTAATTCTTTTTTGGTTCGCGATAAGTATTTTCGTTATCTTTACGCGCTTGCCCTTCCGTCGATTCCGCGTCAATCGTTACGCCGTCAAAAAAATTCTTCTCCGTGCGCGTCATTTCGCGGACATTGCCCTCTGTGTTCACGTAGCCGCAAAATGTGCAACGCATCGAGTTTCCCAATTCTTTGCCGCACCGCCGACATTGCATTTTAATCACGCTCCTAAAAAATATCTCCGCCCGATTTTATCAAGCGGAGAATTTTTTTGCAACTTTGAATTTACCATTGATTAAGTTTCATAAGATTGCCGCGCACAATCGTAGCGACGACTCTTCCTTTAAATTCACGCCCAATAAACGGCGAATGACTTCCCTTTGTATAAAAATTTCTGGAGTCAACAAGCCATTCGATTTCGGGGTCGATAATAGTAATATCGGCGGGCGCGTCGATTGATAATGTCCCCGCGTTAAGCCCTAAAATCTTCGCCGGCTCGTAAGTCATCTTAGAAATTAAAGTTTTTAAATCGATTTTGTCCTTGTGATAAAGTTCGGTGAATAAGACGCCGACGCAAGTTTCAAGCCCCGGAAAACCACTCGGCGCATAAATATATTCGCGGTCTTTTTCTTCGGGCGCGTGCGGTGAATGGTCGGTAACAATCGCATCAATCGTCCCGTCCAATAAACCTGCCAAAAGCGCGTCGCAATCGGCTTGAGTTCTAAGCGGCGGATTAATTTTCGTCGAGGCGTCAAAAGGATTAACCAAGTCTTCCGTCATCGTCAAATGTTGCGGCGTAACTTCCGCTGTAACTTTAATTCCGCGCTTTTTAGCGTATCGAACAATTTCAACCGCCCGCGCAGAACTCATATGCGCAATATGAACGTGCCCGCCCGTGTATTCGGCTAACAAAGCGTCGCGAGCAACCGCAATATCTTCTGCAACCGACGGACGCCCCTTTAAGCCGAGCAATGCACTGCGCTTGCCCTCGTTCATGACGCCGCCTTTAACCAGCGAAGTTTCTTCCTCGTGACAAATGATAATCTTGCCCGTGTCGTGAAGATAATCCAGCGCGTTCATGAAAATTTTCGCGTTATCGTCAAAATGCCCGTCGTCTGAGAAAGCAACCGCGCCCGCGTCAATCATATCGCGCATTTCGGCGAGTTCTTGCCCTTGTTGCCCCTTAGTGACTGCGCCGATAATTTTTATGTTGATAATGCCGACTTCTTCAGCGCGTCTAACCATAGCCCGAACTAAAGCCGCATTGTCGACGACAGGCGAAGTATTCGGCATAGTTGCAACAGTCGTAAAGCCGCCCGCGACTGCCGCCTTTGAGCCGCTCACAAAATCTTCCTTAGCCTCTTGACCGGGTTCGCGAAAATGAACGTGCATATCGATTAAACCGGGCGTGACGATTTTGCCCTTAGCGTCGTATTCGTATTGAGCCGAAAAATTTATATCGGGCTTAACCGCCGCGATTTTCCCGTCGACAATTAACACGTCCGCCACGCCGTCGAAATCGTTAGCAGGGTCGATGACATGCCCGTTGCGAATCAACATAACCGTCGAAATATTTGACTCCATGCGCCGAATTTGCCAAAGTTGATTGTTCATTTCGTCCCTCCGTTCAATGTCAAGTCGAGTAATGCCATTCTGACCGCTACGCCGTTTTGAACTTGATCTTTTATCGCCGAATTCGAGCAGTAAGTTACTTCCGACGAAATTTCTAATCCTTTATTCTGCGGACCCGGATGGAGGATTAAAACGTCTTCCTTAGCGAGCCGCAATTTGTCTTTGTTTATGCCGAAGACTCGCGAATATTCTCGCGTTGAGGGGAATAAGCCCGCCTGTTGACGTTCGAGTTGGATTCGCAGGACGTTTATTACGTCGGCATTTTTTATCGCGGTGTCAATTTCTTCATGAACTGTCACGCCGTCGAACTCGAAGAAACGCGGCAGGAGAGTTTTCGGCCCGGCAAGATGAACTTCCATTCCCATTTTAGTCATTGCGTAAATATCGGAGCGGGCAACGCGACTATGCAAAATATCTCCGATTATGGCGACTTTTAAGCCTGCGAGCCGCCCTTTATGCTGTTCAATCGTGAATAAGTCAAGTAAGGCTTGAGACGGGTGCGCATGTGCTCCGTCGCCCGCGTTGATAATTATCGATTTAACGGCTCTTGTTGCGAAATCAGCCGCGCCTTCCGACTTGTGCCGCATAACAATCGCGTCAACGCCCATTGCCTCAATCGTCCTTAAGGTATCGCGTAGACTTTCGCCCTTGACGATTGAACTTGTGCTACTGTTAATGCTGACAACGTCCGCGCCGAGATATTTGCCCGCCAACTCAAATGAAGTCCGCGTCCGCGTCGACGGCTCATAGAAAAGATTGACAATCGCCTTTCCGCGCAGGTTCGACAATTTTTTATCGCCGCCGAGCTTAATAATTTGTTTCATCTTGCGAGCCGTATTCAAAACCAGATGAATTTCTTCCGACGAAAA
Source organism: Selenomonadaceae bacterium (assembly GCA_017549815.1). Classification (GTDB taxonomy): domain Bacteria; phylum Bacillota; class Negativicutes; order Selenomonadales; family Selenomonadaceae; genus Quinella. Next base: position 18,171 of record JAFYNH010000069.1, on the reverse strand, counting down.
ATTTTTAAGCGCGACGACACTCTTGCCGAATAAACTTGTTGCTGAATCTCTTTCCAAAAAGCTCACCCCTTCGACATATATTTTCTTGTCGATTATACAAAAAAAAAGGAGCTTAGCAAGTGCCAAACTCCGATAAAAATTTTTATCATGAATTTATTTCTTGACGAGCTTTGAGCCGCTGATTTTATAAGTCGCGCCATTAATGTTAAAGTTTGTCGCCGTGAAATCTTTAAGAGTAATTGCGCTCGTGGTTGAGCCGACTTTAAAGGCGAGTTCTTTCTTGGATTTACTATAAGACGCGGAGAAAGTCCCTGTTATCTTTAACATGTCGCTGTTGTCAAAGCCGTAAATGACATCTTTACCGTCGCCTTTCACGTAAATGAAAGTATCCTTGCCAGAGCCGCCCCATAATGAATCATTACCCAAATCGCCCCAGAGCGAATCGTTTCCTTTGCCGCCTTTCAAAACGTCGTCGCCATTACTACCGTATAATTTATCATTGCCCGCGTTGCCAAGAATTGTGTCATTGCCCGACCTGCCATAGAGCGAATCATTGCCCTTGCCACCGACGATTGAATTATCTAGTCTGTTGCCCTTAATGCTTGCAACTGTCGTGCGTGACGAGGCGTCAATAGTTTTGATAGACGCGCCGACAGTTACAGGTGACTTGGTCTTATCCGTGACAGTGAAAGTCGTCGAAGTCGTCGAGGCTTTTTTAGTGCCTTTGATATTGACTTTAGATAAAGACGCCGCACCGACTAATGTAATATTTCCTTCGCCAACTGTGACGATAATATCTGAGCCGATTTTTTTCGTAGAATAGGAGCCGCCACCGATTGAAAGTGTCGAATCTGCTTTGAAACCGTAAATTTTATCTTTTCCGTCGCCAGCCGCGTACTTAAATACTACCTTTGAACCCCAATAATCATATGGAGCATTTGTACTAAAGTTCCAGTTGTTATAAATGGTATCGTTGCCCTTGCCGCCTTCGATTGTGACGCTGTCCCCATAGTTTGAAATATAATCATTGTCGTCGCCACCATCAATTGCTACGTTTGAACCCCAGTTGAGAATGGAATCGTCACCCGCGCCACCGTTGATTGTTACGCTGGAGCTACCATTTTCAATAGAATCGTTGCCTTTACCGCCGTCGATTTTTACGCTGTCACCGCCGTTTGAAATTTTGTCGCTACCCGTGCCGCTGTCGATTGTCACTCTGTCGCCGCTATTCAAAATTTTGTCGCCGCCCGTGCCTCCGTCGATTTTTACGCTGTCGCCATAGTTTTCAATAGAATCGTTGCCTGCGCCCCCGTCGATTGTTATCTTTGAACCGCCATAGTGCACAGAACCGTCCCAATAACCTCCATTATAAATAACGTCATTGTCGCTTGTCCCGCTTAAAAAACTTTTTTGAAGGAGTTGATTTGATAAAAAAAGAGCCTCGCAAGCTTAACCTGCGAAACTCCAAATAAATTTTACTTCTGCGCGGCGGGAATATTTTTTCTGCCTTTGCCCGCCTCACTGACAGCCTTGCGCATTTCAGTATCCGATTGAATGTTCATCATGTTGTAATAATCCATGACGCCGATATTGCCTTTCTTAAAAGCCTCAGCTAGCGCGTGAGGAACTTCCGCTTGAGCCTCGACGACTTTAGCCTCCATTTCTTGCGTATAGGCTTTCATTTCCTGTTCCTTAGCGATAGCCATTGCGCGACGCTCTTCAGCTTTAGCCTGCGCGATTCGTTTATCAGCTTCTGCTTGGTCGGTTTGAAGTTGTGCGCCGATATTTCTGCCTACATCAACGTCCGCAATGTCAATCGATAAAATTTCAAACGCCGTGCCCGCGTCAAGTCCTTTATCCAAAACCGTTTTGGAAATTTCTTCGGGGCTTTCGATAACGTCCGTGTGACTTTCCGCGCTACCGATAGTTGAAACAATGCCTTCGCCGACACGCGCAATAATCGTAGGCTCGCCTGCGCCGCCGACTAATCTGTCAATGTTCGCACGAACCGTAACACGCGCCTTGACTTTTAACTCGATACCGTTTTTGGCAATGGCTCCGACAAGCGGCGTTTCAATGACTTTCGGATTGACGCTCATTTGAACCGCCTCTAAAACGTCACGACCTGCCAAGTCGATAGCCGCTGAACGTTCAAACGGCAAAACGATTTGTGCGCGTTGAGCCGCTATAAGTGCGTCAACAACTCTGTCGACATTGCCGCCCGCTAAATAGTGCGCCTCAAGCTGATTGACGTTGACATCTAAGCCCGCCTTATTTGCCTTAATCAGCGGCATGACAATTTTTGAAGGCGGTACGCGGCGCATTCTCATTCCTATCAGCGTAAAAATCCCGACGTGAACATCTGCCGCCAACGCCGAAATCCATAATCCTATCGGCACGAAGTGTAAGAAAATCGCCACGATTATTATTCCCATTACTACGAAGAAACCGGAACCGATTAAAACATCTTCCATAAGTGAGACCTCCTTTTTTTTCTAGGAACTAGTTTTTAGGAATTGGGAACTAGTAGAGATTAGTTCCTAGTAACTCGCTCCCAGTTCCTAGATTTGACGAACTAATACGCGAGAGCCGTCCACGTTAATAACCTTGACAATGCTGCCCTGCTTGACGAAACTGCCTTCCGCTACAACGTCGACAGGCTCGCCCTCAACCGTAATCGTCCCCGCTGGTCGCAAATCAGTCACGCAAACGCCCGTTGCTCCGAGAAATTTACTCTTATCCGTGACGCTCGTATAACCGTCGCGATTTTTCTGGCGTTCGTCAAGGACAAGTTCATTGAGCATACCAGAATTTTTCTTCGAGCCGCGATTGTTCAAATACATTACGACAAATATTCCCAAAACCGCTATGCCGATTAGCGCGTAGGATACAAACGAAAATACTATCGAATTCGCGCCCGAAAAAATTTGAACTTCCGCCATGTTCAGCACCCCTTTTCTAGTTACTAGGAATTAGTTGTTAGGAACTAGGAACTAGTAACTAATAACTAATAACTCCTAGTCCCTAACTCCTAGTCCCTAGTCCCTATTATTCAGGAATAATTATTTCCGCGCCTTGCGTCAAATTCCTTTCAATTTGCGTTGAACGCTCTTTGGGATTGTTGGAAAATCGCGAACGGAATTTTGTAATTTCCTCGCTGAACTGCGGAATAAATTTCGCTATCCGAGCCTCCGCCGCCGCCGTAAGTTCCGGCAACTTCGCCAAAAGTTCACGATACCAATCAAGCCGCTCTTCGTAATGCTGACTCATTAATCTTTCGTGGCGAACGTAAGAATAAGCCTCCTCCGCAACCTTGCGCCGCAAATTTTTATTCTTTATCAGCGTGTTGAGCTTGCTAATAAATTCGCGCCCGTTGTGATAAATAAAGCCCGTCTTGCCGTCCTCAATCACGTTTGAATAGACAATCGGCGACGCCAACGCAACTGCCCCATTTGCCGCACTCTCAATAAATTTTAAATCCGACTTCGAGCGATTAAATTCATTATCGCGCAACGGCAACAACGCAATGTCCGAGCCACGTATTGCCGCCTCATAATCTTCATAGGAAATAAACTGCCCGTCGTATTTCTTCAAGTCGCCGACGTAAGTTTTATTCTTAGTCTCCAATGCGTCAAACAAATTTTCCCGCGCCAAAATCTTAAACGCTAACTTGTTCCCGTACTGCTTGGCGAATCTGTTCAGTATCGGCACCAGTTCCATAAAATCTCCGTCGCGATTCAACGCCCCGAAAAATATCGTGACTTGCCGCTTGGCTTTGAATTCCTCATCGAAATTACGCGGCGGCGGTAACCGTCTTAAATGATTCGGGAAAACTTTTACGTTCGGATTGAATTGACGTAAGAAATCTGCCAAATACGGCGTCGAAGTTTGTATCGCATGAACTGCGCGGAAATTTATCCACGCCGTCTTTTCGTAATCGTCTTCCCATAAAATCGGGTGGTCGTCCATTTCCGACAAGAATAAAATCCCTTTCTTGCGCAGTATGTTGAAAAAGTCCAACCCGACTGCAAACGACGGAAAACACATGCGCTGATTAATAAAAACTCGCTCGTCGAATTGCTCTTGCTCGTAAAGGCGATAAGGCTTGCCGACCGGCGACGACACGATAAAGACGTTCGGATCCGTCATGAAAAATGTATTCGGCATGTGGACGCGAATCGGGGCGCAAACCGTCGACTCGCCTATCAGCGTTTGAATCAGCGTCTTTTTCGGCGGGTCGTTTTTATATGCCGTGAAAATATAAACGAAAACTGCAAGCTCCGTTTTAGTAAGCTCGGCGATTTGACGCTTAACTTGTATGCCGCGCCCCGCATTTAACGAACGGAGAACACTTAAGCCCGCATCTTCAATCGCATTGCTCAATTCTTCTTGCGTCAAAGTAACTCTGAACTTCGGCGGCTTGCCCTCTAAAATCGCCTCGACGTTTTCCGCGTGCCCGATATTTTCCAGCGTAAAAATCAAAGTGCCGTCGTCGTTAAGGTGTTCGGCAATTTTTTTAATCGTAGAAATAAGTTTCTTAGGGCTTAACGTGCCGATTAACGGGCTTTGAACTAAAATCGCGTCGAATTGCCCTTTTATCTTTGTCCAATCTTCGGCGACAATGTATTTGCAATCGGGCTGAATCTCTTGGAAATTTTTACGCGACGTTTCAAAATCGTCGGGCGCGTCGCCGATAAGTTCAAGGACGCTTTTCGCCCGCGCAGGGATAAACGTTTCAAAAGTCATCGCCGTAACCTCAACGAACTAAACTGTACATTAAATCTTCCTGCGCCTGCATACATTTCATAAGCTCAAACCGTTCAAGAATCGTTTCACGAGCCGCCTTGCCGAGTTTCTTAGCGCGTTCTGGGTCGTCAAGTTGCTCCTCGATTTTGCGGGCAATGTGATAGGGCGAGCGGAATTCAGCAAGCAAACCATTAACGCCGTCTTCCATAACTTCTTCAACAGGCGGAGTTTTGGAACCAACCATCGGACAGCCGAAACTCATTGCTTCCAAGAAAGACCAGCTCAACACGAACGGACGAGTTAAATAAACGTGGCAACTCGACGCCCGCAAAATTTTCTGATAGTCGCCGCGATTTCTCAAACCGACAAAGTGCACGCGGTCAGTAGGATAGCCGCCCTTCTTTTCTTCTTCCTTAAGATAAGTCGTGTCTTTAAGCTGTGCGCCGTAACAAATTCTGTCCTTGCCGACAACTACAACATGCGTTTGCGGACGACGCGCTAATACGTGACGAATCGCGTCCATAAAGTACGGGAAACCGCGATAAATTTCAAAGCCTCGAGCTACGTAGGTAATAATTTCGGTGCCTTCGGGCAGGTTAAGTTCAACGTCCTCAAGCACGAGTCCGGGACGCTTGCCGCTTGGGTCGGGCGAACAAAATCTGGTATCAATGCCCTCGTGGATAACGTGAATCTTCGGCTTGTATTCTTCGGGGAATTGCGAATACTGCCACTTAGTCGGAGCAATGCCCGCGTCGCAAAGTTCCAAATTCATTAAGTGATGAGCGTTTCTTGTGCGAATAGAAATGCGGTTGCCCATTTGCGGAATTTCGTCGGGCCACCAATAACAATCGCTATCTTCGACGCGATAATACCACTCGAAATAACCCATAATCGGGACGTTCGGATACATATCTTTGCAGTAAAGGGTTGAGCCCCAGCCCGTGTGTCCGATTATCACGTCGGGTTTAACGTTCTTTTCTTTGGCGAGCCATTCCATAGCGCGAAGGACGGCTTGCCCTTCGACGACAGCCTCAGCCGCAGGACGCAAAGGTCCGCAAGTTTTAATCCATTCGTCGGCTTTTTCGTCGGGTTTCGGGTAAAGGGCGAGCGTTACGCCTTTAAGTTGTGCGTTAATCGAATTCTCCTTAGACAGGAAGAAAACGTTATTTTCGGGGTTGCTCGCAAGGTAGGGCGCAATGTTCAGATACTGCGCGGGAAAAGACGGGTGCAGAATAAAAATATTCACAATAAAATCCTCCTTGTAGTTAGTTGTTAGGGACTGGGAACTAGGAACTGGTAGGAACTAGTTCCTAATTCCTCGCCCCTAGTTCCTAAATTACGCCATCTGTGCTTGGTGGAGTTTGGCATAAACTCCGTTGTGTTTCATCAATTCATCATGCGAGCCAGCCTCAATAATGCGCCCCTTGTCGATAACGATAATCGCATCGCAGTCACGAACCGTCGATAAGCGGTGCGCTATCATCAACATTGTACGCCCTTCGGCAATCGGCTCAATGTTATTCATGATAATATTTTCCGACTCGTAGTCGAGCGCGGACGTTGCCTCGTCAAAAATCAAAATGCGCGGGTTGGAAAGTAAGGCGCGGGCAATCGCAATTCTCTGACGCTGACCGCCGCTTAAAAGACTGCCGCGTTCGCCAACGAAAGTTTCGTAACCGTGCGGGAATTGGCTGACGAATTCATCTGCGCCTGCAAGTCGTGCCGCATTAACGACTTCTTCATGAGTGGCATTTGGGCAAGCTATGCGGATATTTTCTTCAACCGAGCCGCTGAAAAGTTTGCTGTCCTGCAACACGACGCCGATTTGTCTTCTAAGCCAAGCCGGTTCAACCTGCGCGATGTCAACGCCGTCAATCAAAATTCGTCCTGAATCGGGCAGATAAAGACGCTGGATTAATTTAGTCAACGTCGACTTGCCCGAACCCGAACGCCCGACAATTCCAACCTTCATGCCCGCAGGTATTCGGATATTAATATTTTCAAGAACCTTGCCGCCTTCCTCCGTGTAGCTGAACGCTAACTTCTCAAGCGCAATGTCGCCGCGCAGAGATGGCAACGTCGTCCGCGAAGGATTAAACGCTGGCTCGGTGTCTTCGTCCATAATGTCCGAAAGCCTTTCCATTGAAACGCGAATCTGTTGGAATTCTCGCCACTGATTGATTAGGCGCATAATCGGCGAAATCAACTGCCCCGCAATCATCTGGAACGCTATCAACTCGCCAACTGTTATCTCGCCAGCCATAACGTAATAAGCACCAATCCATAAAATTACAAGGTTGAAAATGCTAAAGAAAAACGAGCCGATTGAATTCGCGATATTCGCCAGATTTACAACGTCGAAGGACGCCTTGACATAACGCGCAAGAATTTCTTCGTAACGGCGAATAAAATTGTTCTCGACGCTCGACGCCTTAACCGTATGAATGCCCGTTATCGTCTCAATCAGGAACGAACGATTTTCACTGCCGATTAAAAATTGGTCGTTAATCATGCGCTTGAAAATCGGCGCGACGATTAAGTTCAGAATCACGAAAAACGGAATCATAATCAAAACGACAAGGCTAAGAATTCGGCTGTAAAGGAACATGACGCCGAAATAAACAATCGCGAAAACAATATCTAAAATAATTGTTAAGCTGTTGCCCGTCATGAACGAACGCAACGTTTCAAGCTCGCCTGTACGTGAAACAACGTCGCCGACTTGCCACTTTTGGAAGTAACTCACGGGCAACGACGTTATATTTTTATACAGGCGCGAACTCAACGCCACGTCCATTTTGCTAGTTATGTTTACAAAAAGGTAGGTGCGCAAGCCAAGCATCCAGTTTTGAAAAATCGTACAAAGAACCATGCCCAAAACTAAAATGTCTAATGCGTCTGATGCTCTGTGAACCAAAACTTTGTCGATAATATTTTGAACAAAAACTGGCGACGCTAAGCCCAAAATCTGTAACAGTAATGACATAAATAAAACACTGCGCAGAAATGGCATGTACTTCGACACAACGGGAAGAAACCATTTGAACCCGAATTTATCTTTTTTCTTGTCGAGTTCGTAACGGCGCGTGAAAAGAATCGCGTCACCCGTCCAGTCCATTAAAAGTTTGTAGCGGTCGATTTTAACAGGCTGTTGCGAAAACGCGGGATCCATTACGTAAATATTTCCTTCGCGAATCGTCGTAATGACAACGCTCCTGCCCGAATGCAACTTAATCAAGACTGGATAAACGAGCTTATCTAAGTCGGCTTCTTTCAAGTGTTCGTATTTACGCGCCTTCAACTTCAACTCGCGAGCCGCCCTAACAAGAGTCGTAAAATCAACGCTACCCTCTTGCAGGACGTAAGCACGCTCAAGCTGACGATAGTCGGCGGGGATATTGTAATATTTCGCAATAGCAACGAGGCACGCAAGCCCTGTATCAATGCCGTTGACAACGCCGCCGTCTTCGGTTTTTGTAACTTCGGTGTCGAGCAAATTTATATCGTGCTCGCCTTTTTTTTGGAGTGGAACTTTTTTAGGCGTAATTTTTCCTAAAGCTTGCCCGCCCGATTTTTGAGGAGCTTGACCTTTGGACGGCACCAAATTTTTATCATTGGGATTTCGATTTTTATCTTCCGCCATAAATCAACGCTCCCTTAAAGCTTCGGACGTGTAGCGGCGGAACGGATCGAGGAAGAAGTCAATTATACGTTTTTCCTTGATTTTAATTTCCGCGCTGACGTTCATACCGACTTCAATCTTTGCTGGTTGTCCGTAAACGTTAATGTCATTGCTGGTCGGGTCGAGAAGGAGTTTATATTTCATATGCTTTTGCTGGTCGTTGGGTTCATTAACGGCATCCGCGCTAATCTCCATAACTTCCGCTTTGTACATGCCGAATTTCTGGAAGTTATAAGTTTCAACCTTGACTTCCGCCTCCTGCCCGACTTTGATAAAACCAATGTCCTTGTTGTCGGCATAAACTTCAAATTCAAGCTTAGTTTCTTCAGGGACAATCTGCAAAAGCGGCTGGGCGTCGGTGACGATACCGCCGAGCGTGTGAATACTTAAATTGTAAATACGACCCGAAATAGGTGCGTAAATTACCGCCATACGCGAATCTTCCTCAGCCTTTTTAATAGCTTCGGCGATAGCGTAATATTCTTTTTTAGCCTCAACAAGCGCAGTCATAATATCTTTGTGATAAGAGGCGTCGACGTTCGCAAGATTTTGCTGAGCCTCTGCAATCTCTGCGCGGATACTGTTAAGCGAATCAAGCTCCGCCTGCGCGTTCTTAGCATATTCAATCGTCTCGCGCTGTTGCTCCAAAAGTTGGAATTGCGAAATGGCGTTTTGTTCGCTTAATTCCTCAAGACGCGCTTCCTTTTCCTGCGCGATTGCTAAAACTTCAGCATATTTTTCATAGGACGCTTGAGACGCCTGAAGTTTCGCTATACGTTGCGCAATTACGTCCTCGCGACTTTGACGCTGTGTCCGATAGTCCGAAGTTCTACTTTGATAAAGAGCCATTTCAGCCGCTAAATCATGCGGCTCAAGGTCGGGGTCTTCTTCGGGCACAAAGGGTTGTTGAGTAAGCTCGGCAGTCAACCGCTGAATGTCAAGCTTATAATAGGCGGCACGTTTCCGAAGACTGTCATAATCGGCGGAAGTCGTCGTCGGGTCAAGGACAACAAGCACGTCGCCTTCCTGAACGATTTGCCCTTCCTCGACGTTAATTTCTTTGACTATGCCTTTGTTCTTAACTTGGACGGTTTTAATTTGCCCCGAAGGAATAACTTTGCCCGCCGCAACCGCAACTTCGTTGATGTGTCCGAGATACGACCACGCCAATGCTATGACAACTAATAATAAAATCGACCACATGACAAGTCGACCCGTCGGCGACGGCGGTGTTTCTGTAACTTCCAATATCGCCGGCAAGAATTCTGTTTCTTTATCACGATCCTCGCCGTGAACAAGCCACTTCCAAAATTTGCCCATAATTTTAACCTCTGCTTTCTTGCTGGTCGTAAAGATAACGATAGAGACCGCCGAGATTCATTAACTGTTCATGCGTCCCGCTCTCGACGATTTGCCCCTTGTCAATAACAATAATCTTATCACAACGGCGAACCGCGCTCAATCTGTGCGCAATTATAAGCATTGTTCTATGCGCCCCGATTGCTTCCATGTTGTTGAAAATAATTCGTTCGGATTCGTAGTCAAGCGCAGAAGTCGCCTCGTCAAAAATCAGAATCGGCGGATTAGCTAAAAGTGCTCGCGCAATGGCAACGCGCTGACGTTGACCGCCCGAAAGTGAATCACCGCGCTCGCCGACTTTAGTATCGTAACCTTCCTTGAGTTCCAAAATAAAGTCGTGTGCTCCCGCAAGTCGCGCCGCACGAATAATTTCGTCCATAGTAGCGGTCGGGCGGCTGATTGCAATGTTGTCGCGGACACTGGAGTTGAAAAGGTAATTCTCTTGCATGACAACGCCGATTTGGTCGCGCAACCACGAAAGATTTGCTTCGCGAGTGTTTATGCCGCCGATAACTATATTGCCTTCTTCGGGAATGTAAAGGTTTTGCACAAGGTTAGTTAAAGTCGACTTCCCAGAGCCTGAACGTCCGACGATACCGATTTTTTCTCCCGCGTGAACTGTCAGATTTACATTCTTTAAAACTAGAGGTAAATCAACCCGGTATCGGAAGGAAACATCGTTCATTTGAATTGCGCCGTCGATTCTTTCGGCTCCGCGCTTGCCCATTTCCTGAACGACCGGTTCCATTGGCGTATTTAAAATGTCGCCGATAAGTCCGAGCGCGAATTTGAGCATGATAATTGACCACCACATCATCAAAAGATTCGCTAATGGTCCGAGTGCTTGGCGCGAAATCATTTGGAAAGCGATTAATTGACCGAGCGTGAATTCGCCATTCATAACCATATGACCGCCATACCAGAGAATCGCCATAGTTATTGACGCTTCGACAATTGCTCTAAAGGTTTGGATAAACAGGCGGAACTTTGACATTTCAAACATTGTGCGAATATAACGCGCAACAAGGTTTTCCCATTTATTGACGAATTGTGGCTCGACCGCCAATGCTTTAACCGTCTCAATGTTCGTTATTGATTCGACTAAGAAGGCGTTGTTAGCGACTTTTGCACGCCAAATGCCACCAAGTTTGCCTCTAATTATTGGCAGTGCCCAAAGTTGAACCATGTAAAGTGGAACCGTTATAAGCGCAATTAATGTTAGCGGCACCGAGTACCAGAACATGAACGCAATAAATACTATTGAGAAAAAGGCATCGAGCACGGACATTAAGCCAGCCCCTGTAAAGAAACCGCGAACTTGCTCAAGTGCATCAATACGCATTAACAATTCACCGACGCGCCGTCTTTCGTAGTAGGGCAAGGGCAAGGAAATTAGATGTCGGAATAATCGCGTGCCCAAAATCGCGTCGAGTTTGTTCGTCGTGTGGTTGAGTATGTAAGTTTTTAAACCTGTCAACAGCGATTGCATGAAGAAGAACAAAACCATACTGCAACCGATAACCGTCAGCGTTGAAAGTCCGTCGTTGCCGATAACTTTGTCGATGATAACCTGCGTGATGAGCGGGAAGACGATTCCCATGAGTTGAAGGAAGAACGACGCGATTAATATTTCGATAAGCGGCTTTTTGTAGCGTTTGATGACTTTCAAGAACCAATCGAGGTTGTATTGTTTCTTAATGTAAGTCCAGCTGAATTCCGCCGAGAAAATTAAAAGTTCGTTCGACCAGCTTTCCAAAAATCCCTTAATCGGAATAGCTTTTGGCTTATTTTCTCGCGGGTCAATCGCCAAAATAACTTCTTCGTTCATGCTGCCGACGGCAATATAACCACCGTCATTCATTTTGGCTATCGCGGGATATTCAATCTCGCGCATTTCGTCAAGTGTCGGGTGAATAACTTGACTGTTGATATTGTACTTTTTCGCCAGCTTTTGGAGTTTCTTCCAATCGAGTTGCTTGTCAGTTTCGGGATTTTTTTCGTAAATCGCCTGTAATTCTTTAACGCCGAAATGTTGAAGAACTTTTATCAGCGAAATTATCCCTGTCCTGTCTGGAGGCGGTACAGCTTTATTTTCAGGCATATTGCATGTAAAGCTCCTTTCCTTTGTCAGTTAATATGTATTATTAATTATGAATGTTAAACACGGATTAGAAAAAATTTTTCTTGTCACGAAAAAAAGCCGCCGTCAACCCGCAAGGAAGACAGCGGCCTTTTTTATTTGTCGATAAGGATTAACGATACTTCCGCTTGCGAGCCGCCTCCGATTTTTTCTTGCGGCGTACGCTAGGCTTTTCGTAATGTTCACGCTTGCGAACTTCAGCGAGAGTGCCTGCCTTTTGACAGGTACGCTTAAAGCGGCGGAGAGCACTGTCTATGGATTCATTTTTCCCAACTTTGACTTCATTGGCCATTCAATTTCCCTCCCTCCGCTTGTTACTCGAAAATTTTACTGCCCGCGTATTTTAACACGCAACTTTTTAATCGTCAACGGATTTTTTGACTTAGGAATTAGGAACTAGTTTTTAGGAACTGGTAGTAATTAGTTCCTAGTTCCTCGCCCCTAGTTCCTAGATATTCAGCCGTCGAATTCCAAAAGCCCGTAAGCACCAGCGTTGCGCTTGTAAACCACGCAAATTTGTTCGGTCTGCGCGTCGCGGTAAACAAAGAAATTATGATTGAGCAAATTCATCTGCATAATCGCTTCCTGAACGTCCATCGGCTTAACGACAAAATGTTTCGTCTTGACAATGGGATATTCGGCTTCTTCCTCGTGTTCGACTTGAACTTTGGCTTCGGCGAACGCCTCTGTTCTCATGCCGCCGTTGCGGAAACGACGCTCAAGTTTGGTCTTTTGCTTGTGAATTTGGCGTTCGAGTTTTTCGACGACCAAATCAATCGACGTGTACATATCGCCCGTTGACTCTTGACCGCGAAGAATCAGTCCGCCGCGAACTTCCGCCGTAACTTCGACGATTTGACGCTCTTTCTCGACTGAGAGCAAAACCGAAATTTCGTCCATGTTATCGAAGTACTTGGTGATTTTGCCGACGCGCTTTTCAACGTACTCACGCAACGGAGGAGTGATTTCGATATTTTTGCCTCTTATGTTGAATGTTGCCATGACTACAACAGCCCCTTTCGATAGCCGATTGTGTTTTTAATTATATTCGGCGCGGCGGCGATAATTCCTTTTATCTTTAAGCAAAAAAAAACTTGCAATGGTTTTGAATTTTGTTTACAATATGGCGCGAAGTCAAGATAATGATTTTTCGGAGGGTGTTGTTTGTAAAATTTTTAAGAATCTCTTCGACAGGAGGAGAATAATTTTCTGGACATAGCTTAGTTGGAAGAGTGGGCTCGCGTCCACTCTTTCACGTTGTAGGGGAGGAAACAGGGGCTAGGGTTTAGGGACTAGGGTTTAGGATTTAGGAACTAGTTCCCAGTTCCTGTTTCCTAACAACTAATTAGGGGGTGAGCGATTGAGCAAGGTTGAATCTCAAGTGGAAAGTTTAATGGCGGAAATTCTGAAAGACACCGATTACGAACTTGTCGACGTGGAATACGTTAAGGAACGCGATTGGTATCTGCGCGTCTTCGTTGACAAGGCGGGTGGAATCGATTTAGATGACTGCCAAAGTATCAGCGAGAAACTCGGCGCGAAGTTGGACGAAATTTCAATAATCAACGGCGCGTATATCTTGGAAGTTTCGTCGCCCGGTATCGACCGCATTTTGAAAAAGGATAAGGATTTTATTCGCGAGGCTGGCAAAGTTGTCGACGTTACGTTGTACGCGCCGATTGACGGGAAAAAAATTTTTGTCGGAGAATTGGAAGGGCGCGATGAAAAATTTTTGCGTCTTAAGGATATGGAGCCGTTGCCGCGTGAAAAAGTCGCGCAAGTCAGACTGCATATAGATTTTTAGGGTTCAGGGATAAGGGGTCGGAGATAAGGGATTAGGATTTAGGGAAAAACCCTTTACCCCTAGCACCTTGCCCCTAACCCCTAGTATTAAAACAGGAGGAAGAATACACTTGGCTGGAAGAAGGAAAAAAGAAGAGTTAAGTTTGATTGACGCAATCAAGGATTTATGCACAGAAAAAGACATTTCGCCCGAAGTCATGTTCGACGCGGTGGAGTCCGCCCTCAAAGTCGCCTACAAAAAAAATTTCAATCAAGATGATAACGTCGAGATTGTGATTGACCGCGAGGACGGCAGTTTTCATGTTTATTCGCTTAAAAGCGTCGTCGAGGAAGTTACCGACCCCGTCATAGAAATTTCTAAGGAAGACGCCGAAAAAATCAGTCCCGGTTGCGATCTTGATGACGTTGTCGAGATTGAAGTTACGCCTAAAAATTTCGGCAGAATCGCGGCGCAGGCGGCTAAACAAAGCGTCGTCCAAAAGTTGCGCGAGGCTGAACGCGGCGTTATCTATGACGAATTCACTAACCGCGATAGCGACCTTATCAGAGGTAAAATCGTTCGCGTCGAGGACGGCAACTTTATCGTCGAAGTCGGCAAGACAGAAGCTATTTTAGTTCCCAGTGAACAATCGCCCATTGATAACTACAAAATCGGCGATTTCGTTCGCGCTTATATTATCGAAGTCAAAAAGGGCGGCAAAGGTCCGCAAGTTTACCTTTCGCGCACTCATCCCAATTTCTTGCGTCGGCTCGTCGAAATCGAAATTCCCGAAATTCAGGAAGGCATTATCGAAATAAAGGGCGTCGCTCGTGAGGCGGGTGCTCGTGCTAAAATCGCCGTCAGCTCTAAAGACCCCAATGTCGAGGCGGTCGGTTCGTGTCTCGGTCAACGCGGCGTCAGAATTCAGCCCGTGCTTGACGAACTCGGCGAAGAAAAATTAGACATTATCGAATGGAGTCCCCAACCCGGCGTTTACGTTGCCAATGCCCTCAGCCCGTCAAAAATCGTCAGCGTCGCAGTTGGTGATAAAGAAAAAAATTGCCGCGTCGTCGTGCCCGATAATCAGTTGAGCTTGGCAATCGGCAAGGACGGACAAAACGCTCGTCTCGCCGCAAAACTTACGGGTTGGAAAATTGATATTAAAAGCGTCAAGCAAGCTAGGAACGTGCCGTTGTCCGACGATATGCACGAAGTCGACATTTCAGAGGCTATGGCAGTATTCAAGCCGCGTCCGAAGAATTTCAAGCGTGGCAGAAGATGAGCAAGCCTATTAATATGCGCCGTTGCGTCGTGTGCCGCCAAGTCCGTCATAAATCGGAGTTAATTCGCGTCGTGAAAACTCTTTCGGGAGAAATTTCCTTCGACGAGACAGGAAAAATTTTCGGGCGCGGTGCTTACGTCTGCAAATCGGCAACCTGCGCGGCAAGCCTTAAAAAACGTCGCAACTTCGATAAAGTTTTCAAAACCAAATTGCCAAACGAATTCTACGATAAAATTTGCGCGGCAGTCGACATAAAGGAGAACAACTCATGTAAATAAAAAATTTCCAACGGGGGTGGATCTATGTCAAAACCGATTAAGTATAGAATCTATGACATGGCGAACGAATTCAATCAGGACGTGCAAGTCATAATCGATTTTTTAAACAAGCGCAAGATTAAAGTTAAGAATCGCTTTACGGGCGTCGAGGCAGAGGCTTATGAGTTGGTTAAAGCTAACTTTGGTCGCAGAAAACCCGTCGAGCCTGCGCCTAAACCTGCGGAAGAATCTAAACCGCAAACTCAGTCTAAATCCGCGCAGAAGGCTGAACAAAAACCTCAGCAACAAAAGGCGCAACCTAAACCCGCGCAGAAAGCCGAGCAAAAGTCTCAGCAACAGCAAAAGGCGCAACCTAAACCCGCGCAGAAGGTTGAACAAAAACCTCAACAGCAAAAGGCGCAACCTAAACCCGCGCAGAAAGCCGAGCAGAAGCCGCAACAGCAACAAAAGGCTCAAGCTAAGCCCGCGCAAAAGGCTGAACAAAAACCTCAACAGCAAAAGGCTCAAGCTAAGCCCGCGCAGAAAGTTGAAACTAAACCTGCCGAAAAATCTCAGCCTAAAGTCGAAAGTAAAACCGATTCAAAGCCGCAACAGCAACAACGGCGTAAAGATAATCGTCGGCAAGATAATCGACAGGATAAGCCGGAATTCCACGCGCAGGATAAACAAGACCAACGCGGGCGCGATAATCGCGGTAAACAAGACCGTTTAGAAATTGACGAGCAGGACGAACAAGATATTCGCGGACGTGAAAGTCGCGGTAAGCAAGACCGTCAAGAAATTCGCGGTGCGGATAAACAAGATTCTCGCGGCGAACGTGGCGACCGTCAATCTAAAAATCGTAACGAACGTCAGCGCGAAGACGGCGCAAGAAATAATCGCCAACGCAATCGCAATCGTCAACCCGCTAACGCTAAAGAGGCGGCTAAAACTCAAGCAGCAGCCGCGCAGGCTCAAGATAAAAATCGTGCGCCGCGTCCCGTTCGTAAGAAAAATCGTCCTGCACCTCAGCCCGCCCATAAAGCCGAAATCGCCCGACCGACTCACATTAAAGTTGGCGAAAGTATCGCGGTTAAGGACTTGGCAAGCAAAATGAGTTGCACCGCCGTCGAAATCATTAAGAAACTTTTGATGATGGGCGTCGTCGCTACGATTAACCAAGTTATCGACTTCGATACCGCCGCGCTTGTCGCCTCCGAGTTCGGAGTTACTGCCGAAGAACTCCCGCCCGAAGTCGACCCAACACTTATTCCCGAAATCGAAGACGATCCGTCCACGTTGAAAATTCGCCCGCCCGTCGTTACAGTTATGGGGCACGTAGATCACGGCAAAACTTCGCTCCTCGACGTTATCAGAAAATCTTCAATCACGGCGACCGAAGCTGGCGGCATTACTCAACATATCGGCGCGTACCAAGTCATTTGCAACGACAGGAAAATCGTCTTCCTCGACACGCCCGGGCACGAAGCTTTTACTGCAATGAGAGCACGCGGCGCACAAGTTACGGATATTGCGATTTTGGTTGTCGCGGCTGATGATGGCGTCATGCCCCAAACTATTGAGGCGATTAATCACGCCAAAGCTGCCAACGTCCCGATTATCGTTGCTATTAATAAAATCGACAAGCCGGGCGCAAATCCCATGCGTGTTAAGCAGGAGCTTTTGGAACACGGCTTAGTTTCTCGCGATTTCGGCGGCGATACCACTATGGTTGAAGTTTCAGCCAAAAAGAATATCGCCATTAACGACTTGCTCGAAGAAATTCTTTTTGAAGCGGACGTTCAGGAGTTCAAAGCTAATCCCAATCGTGAGGCTCGCGGCGTTATCATTGAGGCGCAACTTGACAAGGGCAGAGGTCCTGTCGCTACGGTTTTAGTTCAAAGCGGCACGCTCCGAATTGGTGATTTTATCGTCGCGGGCACTACTTACGGCAGAGTTCGCGCCATGATTAACGAACGCGGCGACAACCTTAAAAAAGCCGGGCCAAGCGTTCCTGTCGAAGTTTTGGGCTTAAATGACGTTCCTGCCGCTGGTGATATTCTTGCCGCGCTTGATGAGAAATTGGCTAAATCAATCGCCGAACACAGAATCGAACGCCAACGCAACGACTTAATTAAGTCCAAGAAAGTTTCGCTTGATGACCTGTTCAATCAGATTCAAGCCGGCTCGCTGAAAGATTTAAATATCGTCGTCAAAGCGGACGTTCAAGGCTCTGTCGAGGCGTTGTCCAGTTCGTTGCTCTCTTTAAATAAAAACGACGAAGTCCGCGTTAATATCGTTCATTCGGGCGTCGGCGCGGTTACGGAAAATGACGTTATGTTGGCGTCGTCGTCCAACGCGCTGATTATCGGCTTTAATGTGCGTCCCGATAATAACGCTCGCAAGTCGGCTACTACAGAAAATATCGACATTAGGACTTACCGCGTTATCTACGATGCAATTCACGACGTGCAGGACGCTATGAGCGGTTTACTTGCGCCTAAGTTTAAGGAAGTTATTCAAGGGCGCGTCGAAATTCGCAAAGTTATGAAGTTCTCCAAAGCTCTTGTGGCTGGCTCCTACGTCTTGGAAGGCAAGATTTTAAACAACAGCAAGATTCGGATTCTGCGCGACAACATTGAAGTTTTCGACGGCGAAATTGATTCTCTGCGCCGCTTTAAAGACGAAGTTAAAGAAGTTTCCGCAGGTTACGAGTGCGGTATCTCCATTGTCGACTATCGCGACTTCAAGGAAGGCGACATTATCGAGGCTTATAAAATGGAAGAGATTGAGACTTCGATTGAAGATGTCAATCGCGCAGATTAAGTTTAGCTATAAGCTTTAAGGTGTAAGCTTTAAGCTTTAAGGAAAAACCCTTATAACCTCAAAGCTCAAAGCTCAAAGCTTAAAGCTTTTAACAGG
>JAFYNH010000068.1 GCA_017549815.1 Selenomonadaceae bacterium | reverse complement strand
GATTTTGTCGCCGTCGCCGTAGTCGTAAATAACATCGGAACCCGCGCTGTATAAAGTCTTGGCTACTGAACCGCTTGCATTGTAAGTTATCGATTGAATCGTCGTGTGCTCATAAACGAAAGTGTCCGCGCCGTCGCCGCCAAATAACGTGTCATTTCCCTTGCCGCCGTTAAGAATGTTATTTCCGCTGACTCCGTACAAAGTATCGTTGCCACTGCCGCCGACGATTGAGTTATCCAGTTCGTTGCCGACAATTTTTATCGCCTTTGTCCGCGCAGTGCCGTCAACCGTGCCAATATCTGCCGCCAATGTCATCGGGCTTGCGTCGCTGTCCGTCAAAGTCTGTGCAGAAATAGTTACGCTTTCAATTTCAAATTCAACGTCGTCCTTCACGTCGTAAGAATATGTTCCGCCGTCGTTGCGAGTCAATCCTTTAATGTCAGTCTCGGAAGTCAAGGTTATATTTCCCGCCACATAAGTGTTGCCGTTGCCGTCAGTAGCATAAATTCCGCTGTCAATCGTCACACCACTCGGCAAGATGACTTTGTAAACCTGCACGAGGTCGGGATAATTAGCAGTGTTAGTCTCATCGGCGAGCGTTGATGTATTGTCGGCAAGGACGTAATGATTGGCTGTGTCGAAAGTAACCGTGCCTTCAATAGTCGTGTCTTCGGTGATTGTGGCGGAAGTGGTGCCGCTGAAAATGTAGCCCGTTTTAGCCGACAAAGTTACGTCGCCCGCCGCATAAGTATTATTTCCGAAATTTACAACGTTTTCGCCGCTGACTGTGACGTTTTCGGGCAAGGTGAGCTTGTAAACGCGGGTGTTGCCGTCATTATTATCTTCAACGTTGCTGTGATAGAAATTTCCGCTGACTGTGCCGCCGTTGTTGACGACGACGCCGCCGATGTAGCTACTGCCGCTACTGCCGCTGACTTGCGCGTCGATTTTGTTGTTGCTGACTGTTCCATTATTTCTGCCGACAATGCCGCCAATGTAGCTACTGCCGCTGACGCTGGTATTGCCGCTGACTGAGCAATTTTCGACTTTGCCGCCACTGAGGATCCAGCCGACAATACCGCCGACGCGACTTTTACCCTTGACGTTTGCGTTGACGATATTTACGTTTTGAATCGTGCCGCCGCTACCGACACAACCGAACAATCCGACATAATTTCCAGTGCTGTCAATGTTAAGGTTGCTTATAGTTTTGCCATTGCCGTCGAAATTGCCCTTAAACAGTTTTGAGTCAGAGATTTGCCCTATCGGAGTAAAATCTACGCCGCTCATGTTAATTTCGTCGGCTGTCTGCTTAAAAGTCAAACCTTCGCAGTTATGACCGCTGTTTACATAGTTTGCAAGGTCAACGAGGTCTTGCGCTTCGTCAATTTCGTAATAATTGCCCTCAAAATTGAAGTTCAGATGATGATTATTATCTCCAATTTGCGGGTAGCCGTCAGCTGCTGTGACTGTAATATCGCCCGTGACGGTGTAATTGCCGCTGATTATCTCGTCGCCGATTTTTA
Source organism: Selenomonadaceae bacterium (assembly GCA_017549815.1). Classification (GTDB taxonomy): domain Bacteria; phylum Bacillota; class Negativicutes; order Selenomonadales; family Selenomonadaceae; genus Quinella. The sequence goes on along the minus strand of JAFYNH010000068.1, from coordinate 9,909 downwards.
TACTTGTGATTTTGGCGAAATCGTTGTCGGAGGCATTATAGGCTATCGTAAATGTGAGTGTCGCGCCCAATTCAACGTAATTTTTGCCGTCGTAAGTGATAATTTTCGCGCCGCTGACTGTAATACCTTCGGGCAACGTCAGTTCGCAGAGTAATTTGGACGTTTTGCCGTTGAATGAGTTTAATTGTTCGGCAGTGAGCGTGCCGCTGTAAACAACGCCGTCAACGCGCAGATATTTGCCCTCCGCGACGCTGATATTAGTGTATTCAGCGTAAATAATATCGCCCTCAAAATTTAATGTGCCGCCGCCGATTGTTAATGATGTATTTTTGTCTAGGTAGATAGCGTAGCCGTTTTCGTTTTTAGCGGTGAGTGAGCCGCCATTAATGCTAATTGAGCCGCTATTATTGGCGAAAATCGCGCTAGCTTCCCTGCTGTTACCGGTGCTTGTGGCAGTGATTTTGCCGCCGTTAATGTTCAGCGTACTACTCATGTAAATCGCACCGTTGTCAGTTCTCGTAGTTGTGGCGTTGAGTGTACCGCTTTGATTTTCTTGCCCGTAAATGTTCAGCGTTTGAGCTGTAATCGCGCTGGAGTTGCTACCGTTTACGTTGAGTGTCGCGTCATCTGCCAAAATCAGATTGACTTCGCCGTATAAGGCGATGCCCCGACTAATATTTACTTCGCCTTCGACGACATACCAGCCCGAATTGAGCCAATAACTATTATTAAATAATTCGAGCGCACTTAAGAAGCTGTCAATGATTGTGTAGTCGGTAATGGTTTGCTTGTTGCCGTTCGCGTCGATGTAGGTTACAGCTTCGGCGAATCGTTGCAGGTCGAAGTGAAAATCTTTTAATTGATATTGGGGGGGGGTATCTCTGAACCCGAAAACAAAACGAAAACTTTATTCCTCATGATAAAAACCTCCTTGTAGAAATGGTTAGCCACTCTTCAATTTTTTACTTGGTATTATAACATGACAGCAATTTTTTGCTCAATAACTTTTTACCGAAGCGAATCATTTTTTAGTTGCGAAAAAAAATCCCGAACGTGTCGGGATAAAATTTAAGGTTCAATAAGCTCCGCCAATGTCTGGAAAAGGTGTTCGGGTTCGACGGGCTTTGATAAATGCGCGTTCATGCCCGCCTGTAAACTTCGCTGAACATCTTCATCAAAAGCGTTGGCTGTCATTGCGATAATCGGAACTTTTTTAGCGTCTGAGCGGTTGAGGGCGCGGATTGATTCCGTCGCTGTAAGTCCGTCCATTATCGGCATTCTTATATCCATTAAAACCGCGTCGAAATATCCTTCGGGCGATTTGGCGAAGGCGTTGACTGCCTCTTGACCGTTGGGCGCGTGTTCGACTTCCATACCGCGCATTGATAAAACCATCATCATAATTTCCGCGTTGACAGGTACGTCTTCCGCCATAAGAATTTTTCTGCCTTCCAATTCGGCAAGTTCTTTTTCAGGCTCGTTGCGATTCTTTTGCTCTAAAGCTTGGTGGAATTCGCTAACAATGGTCGTTGCGAACAGCGGCTTCGACATAAATCTATCAACGCCCGCCGCCATTGCCTCTTCAACTATGTCGTCCCAATTATAAGCCGTCAGTATTATTATCGCGGATTCATTGCCAATAATCTCTCTGATCTGCCGAGTAATCTCTATGCCGTTGATTTTGGGCATTCGTAAATCAATCAGCAAAATATTATAAAATTCGTGCCGCGCCTTTTTAAGCGTAACTTTCTCAATAGCCTCCGCGCCACTTAAAGCCGTCTCCGCCGTAATGCCAACTTCCTCCAAAACAAGCTTGGCATGCTCGCTGGCAACAACATCATAATCAACAACTAAAACGTTCAAATCTTGGACGTTAATTTTTTTAGGCTTAACAGTTTCAGCGGTTTTGGGCGAGTTGCGTAACGTAACATTAACGGTAAATTCGGATCCAACGCCCTTTTCCGACTTAACGTCAATTTTTCCGTTCATAGTCTCGACAATATTCTTTGTAATCGCTAAACCTAGCCCCGTGCCGCCATATGAAGTCGAAGTTCTTGAATCTTCCTGACTAAACGGGTCAAAAATTTTTGGCAGATATTCTTTTTCAATTCCTATGCCTGTATCTTTGATTACGAAACGAAGCGTCGATTTATCCTCAAAGTGCGCGATTTGCTCAACCAAAAACGAAACTTTGCCGCCTTTATCCGTAAATTTAACCGCGTTGCCAAGAATATTAATCAAAACTTGCTTTAACTTCATGTCGTCGCCAATATAATAGTCATCAACGCCGGAACGAATCGTACAATCGTATTGTAAACCTTTTTCCTTGCACTGACCGCCCACCATTGTATTAATCTGCTCCAAAATGCCGCTGAAAGAAAATTCCTCGTGCTTTAAAATCATACGACCGCTTTCTATGCGGCTCATGTCTAAAATATCATTGATAATGCCAAGTAAATGACGCGCACTCGACCCAATTTTCTCTAAATGTTCGCGTAGCTTCCCAGATATGCCCGGTTCTTTCAACGCAATACTGTCAAGCCCAATAATCGCGTTCATCGGCGTCCTAATTTCGTGACTCATGGCGGAAAGAAACGCAGTCTTAGCTACATTGGCTTGATTTGCAATTTCTAGCGCGTTTTTCAGCTGTTCATTCTTAGCAAACTGCGCTCGCTGAATTTTAGTTATATCACTCTTCAAAAGGATATAAAATTTGGCTTCCTTGTCAACAAGATAGAAAAAGAAACGCTTATGATAAATTTCGCCTTCAATAAAGCAGTGAATATTAACTTCGTAAGGCTCATGAATCTCTAAAGCTTGTTCAACCTTTTCTAGCGTGAGAGCCTTATAAAATTTTTCGCGTTCTTCTGGCGTACCAGTCAAAGCAGGGCGAACTTGCTCATTAAGATAATCTTCGTAAAATCCTTTGCGCTTATGCGGAAAAATACTCCCACGAAGGATTTTTGATTCGTCGCCGATAACTACGCCATATTTTCCGTCGACAATGTAAGTTATCATATCAAATTGGTCGGCAAGTGCTTTGCGCGAAACTGTATTGCTGACTATTTCGGTATTATAATCTTGTTCGGTTGCAAAGGCGATAATATCTTCGGTTTCTGGGTCGCGACGCAAGGTTACGCTGTAATTTACAAAACATTCACGACCATTAGGGCGGCGACTAAAGAAAATAGCCGATTGAAAATTTTTACCTTCCGCAAAATTTTTAAGGAGCTGTTTGGCGTTAAATTCTTCGTGGAATTTCTTTCTGTCGCGTTCAAGCGGAAAATAACTTGCGCGTTGCTCAAATCGTTCAGAAATTTTCATGCCGCGCAGGTCTATATCGTAAAGCTCGCGCCCTCGACAATCTTCCACGACATCTTGAGTAAGATTGAGCCTCAAAGCAACCAAAGTATTCGCAGAAAAATTTTCCAACTCTGCGCGGACGCCTTCATAAAGAATTCGGGTGCGTTGTTCGTTGCGCTTAATCTTAGTCACGTCAAAACAGTTGCAGTAAGCGTATTCAACGCCGTCATCTTCCACAAAAGCATAATGAACATTAATCCAAATCCAATTTCCCTTGAGCGTGCGCTGTCTTATAGTCAAACTGTTCTTACCCTTAGGCAAAATTTTGTTCTGGAAAAGGTAATCGACTTTCTCGCGGTCGTCGGGGTGAATATTTTTTCTCGGCTCGTTTTTTTCGCGCTCAATGAATTCTTCCGCAGTACCCTCCACCATTTCTGCGAATTCACGCGAACACCATACCGGGAAAAATTTCCTGTCTTTGGTTATACGCATGAGCACAGCATTATTATCCAGCGAGTCGAAAATTTTTTCGTAAAAGCTCGATTTAAAATCCAGCATCAAGACCATTCCTTAAAGTTCGGAAACGAGTTTATCGCGCAGTTCTTTAATCGGCTTGTAAAGCGAAATATAATCCGCTTCTTTTTTGGCGCGGAGGGATTCGGTGAGGTCGCTCAAAGGTCCGAAAATCGGAGTGAGTGCGAGATTCCCGACAACGCCCTTGAGTGCGTGCGCTTGCTCAAAGGCTTCTTCGTAATTGCCTTCGGCGAGCAATTTCTCAAGCTTATCGAACGAGTCGTTCTTGAGTCCCATTCCCAACATCCGAAAATAAAATTTCTCCATGTTCATGCAACGTGCGAGTCCTTCTTTGGTGTTTACTCCGTATTCTTGAAGTTTTTGAATCGTAAGCATAAAAACTCCTCCTATCGAATGAATGAAATGTACACCGCCGATTATAACAGGGAATTTCAAAAAGTACAAAAGAAATTAGCGCGTCATGAAAAAATTTTTCAGCCAGTCGATAGGAACTAGGAATTAGGAACTGGGAACTAGTTCCTAGCAACTCGCTCCTAGTTCCTACCAAAGAATTAGGAATTGGGAACTGGAAATTAGTCCATAGTACAAAATCCAATATAGCGGATTCTGTATTCTGAAACGCCAACTCACACCCACTAAATACGGCGTCTTTTTTTTTACCCATTAAAACCCGCATCGCTACGCCATTCTTCTAAAATATAAATTATACTCAGGTAGAATCAGTATTCTGCCCTCCCAAATCAACTCTAAAATTCTCTTTCAACGCTCCAAAATTACTTTCAACACTCCGAAATCATCTTCTCGGATCTAAAATTTTCTTTCAACGCTCCGAAATAAGTTTCACGGCTCCAAAATTCTCTTTCAACGCTCTGAAATAGGTTTCAACGCTAAAAAATTACTTTCAACACTCCGAAATAGTTTTCGCGTCTCCAAAATTACTTTCAATGCTCTGAAATAAGTTTCGCGGCTCTAAATTCTCTTTCAACACTCCGAAATAGGTTTCGCGGCTCCAAATTCTCTTTCAACGCTCCGAAATCATCTTCGCGGCTCCAAAATTCTCTTTAAACACTCTGAAATAGGTTTTGCGGCTACAAATTCTTTTTCAACAACAAAAATTCAGCTCGGATAAAAATTTTTCTAAAAAAAAGCTTGACAAAGTAGCGTTGGGGGGGGGGATAATAGACGGGTAAGTATTTGTCTCTTGGTTTTGAAGCTAAAAGGAGGTATGCTCGGCAAAAATTCTGTCCAATGCAGTTTGTTTTTAGTTTGGAGGAGGTTTTTTATGGCTACAACAACTAACACGACGCACTCAACTCTTGTCACAGGCTCGGATTCGGCTGATTCTATCTTAAATTATGGTCATCACGTCACGATTAGCACTGGAAACGGCGATGATTCTGTTTATAACGAATATAGCTATATTTATTACGATGATGATAACGGCATTTACAGTGCAGAATCCGTTTCAATCAACACGGGCGCAGGTAATGATTCCGTTTATAATAGTTATGGCTGGAATTGCACAATCAACACGGGCGCAGGTAATGATTCCGTTTATAATAGTTATGGCTACTATTGCACAATCAACACTGGCGCAGGTAATGATTCCGTTTATAACAATTATAGCTGGAATTGCACAATCAACACGGGCGACGGTAATGATTTAATCAGTTTGTCAGCTAATTCATATTATAATGTGATAATTTACAACTCAGGAGACGGAAACGATACAATTTACGGTTTTGACAACGATGAAACGCTTTTAATCAGCGGCGGCTCCTATTCGACGACTAAAAGCGGCGATAATTTAATTGTGAATATCGATGACGGACAAATTTTACTTGTTGGAGTGTCAAGTTGTAATATTTCCTTTACACAGACTGAAACGAATAAATGGACACTCGACGGCACGACGGCTAAATACGGCACGTCTTCTAACACTTTAATCACAGTCAACGGCGTTAAATCGCTCGACGGCATTTCACTAAGCGGCAACACTGTCACAATCGCGAATGATTCCCTCAATCAAACTGGCGTTACGATAAGCGGCAACGGCTACACTTTGGCTATTGCAAGCGATGTGCCAGTTTCAAATCATACAAACGCGCATTGGAGCGGTACAACTTACAAATCGGATAGCAATACGGCTGGTTATACTCTTTCTGATAATAAAATTGCCTATACGCCAAAGAAAGCAGAGAAAAATTTATTTACAATCAGCGGCGTCACCTCAACCAACGGTATTACGATTAATGGAACAACAGTTACGGTTCCGCTGTCTGTTTTAAGCACGAATGACGTTATGATAAACGGCGAAGGCTACACTTTGGCTATTGCAAGCGACGTGACGGCTCCAAAGTATACAAATGCACATTTCGACGGCTTAACTTACAAATCTGCGAGCAATACGGCGGGTTATACTCTTTCTAATAATCAAATTACCTATACGCAAAAGAAAGACGAGACGAATTTATTTACAATCAGCGGAGTCACATCAACAAACGGTATTACCGTTGACGGAACAACAGTTACTGTTCCTAAGTCGGTTTTAAGCACAAATAACGTTACAATAAGCGGCGAAGGCTACACTTTGACTATTGCAAGCGACGTGAAGGCTCCAAAGTATACAAATGCGCATTTTTACGGATTGACTTACAAATCGGCGAGCAATACGAAGGGTTATACTCTTTCTGATAATAAAATCACATATACGGCGGCGATTCCTGAAACTGATTTATTTACAATCAGCGGAGTCGCGAATACCGACGGCATTACGATTGACGGAACAACAGTTACGGTTCCGCTGTCTGTTTTAAGCACGAATGACGTTATGATAAACGGCGAAGGCTACACCTTGAAATTGCAAGACGTAGAGGCTCAGAAAACAACTTCGACGAATTGGGAACTTGACGGCACGACTACTACTTATAAGAGTACAGAAACGACGGCGAATTATATTCTTGCCCAAGATTCCAAGTCGATAACTTACACAGAGACGACAACCACTGAAAATTTAGCGTCAATCAGCGGAATTAGTTCTTCAAAGGATATTTTGGTAAGCGGCAAGACATTCACGATACCAAGAAAAGTTATAGGCGCGTCTAGGCAAGTTACGTTAAACAATATTGACAAAGATAGCGATTTTATTCTCGGCAAAGGCAATTACGGCAAGGCTACAATAAATGGCGGCGAAAATGACGACATAATAGCTAGCAATGGCTCGAATCTTTCGATTATCGTTGGAGCGGGCAATGATACCGTCAAAATTTTAGGAAATAAAACAACGGTCACAGGTGGCAAGGGCGACGACTCCCTCATCAGCAATAAAACTGGCGAAAATGTTTTTATTTATGCAAATGGCGACGGAAATGATGTGATTGTCGACTACAACACGAGCGATAAAATTAGTTTGGTATCGGGCGCGGTGAGTTCTCAGTCAATTAAAGGCGATGACGTGTTTTTAAAGGTCGGTGATGATGAAATCACGCTCAGCAACAGCGTCGACAAAGTTATTAGTGTTGTAGACGTAAAAGGCGGCAACAGAATCATTGGCGGTAGGAAATCTGACAACATAAGCGGCGGCTTTAAGAACGACAGCATTTATGGCGGCGCGGGCAATGATAATATCAAAGGCAAAACCGGCAACGACGAAATTTACGGCGAAGAAGGCAATGATTCGATAATTGGCGGTTATGGTAATGATTATTTAAGCGGCGATGAAGGAAAAGATTATATAAAAGGCGGAAGTGGTAGAGATAAAATTTATGGTGGAGACGACGACGACTCGATAAATGGCGGCGCAGGTGAAGATTATTTAAGTGGAGACGCAGGCGACGATAAAATTTATGGCAATGCGGGCAACGACAGCATTTTAGGCGGCGCGGGCAATGATATTTTGTTAGGCAACAGCGGAAACGATGAAATTTACGGCGGCGAAGGCGATGACTCGATAAATGGCGGCGCAAATAATGATTCACTTTATGGCGATGAAGGAAAAGATTACATAAAAGGCGGTGCTGGTAGAGATAAACTTTACGGCGGTGACGGAGACGACTCGATAAATGGCGGTTTTGGTAATGATTCACTTTATGGCGATGCAGGAAATGATTTAATAAAAGGCGATGCTGGTAGTGATGAAATTTACGGTGGCGACGGCGATGACTCGATAAATGGCGGCGAAGGTAATGATTTACTTTATGGCGATGCGGGAAATGACTCCATTTTAGGCGGTTCTGGTAATGATGAACTTTATGGCGGCGACGGAGACGATTATTTATGGGGCGGCAAGGGAAATGACACGTTATTTGGCGGAAACGGCATTGACACATTTATTTTCACGGCTGGAGACGGTCGAGATGTGATTTCTGGTTATGACAATGACGATTTAATAAAAATTATGGATAAACACGGCAAGGACGCTTCATTTGACGGCACGTTTAATGACGGAAGGTTGACGCTTAACGTAAAGGGCGGTGGAAAGATTAGTTTTGCAGAATTCCAAGCAACGACTTTCAACATCAACGGCACGACTTATAAAATTAACGAAAATAAACTAGTCCCTAGCTCCTAAATCCTAGTTCCTAATAAAAAATTTAATCTGCTCTTCAAAACGATGAGCAGATTTTTTTTATGATTAAACTTTGGTTAAAAACTTCGTAAATGCTTTACGATTCAACTAGGGAAGTGTATAATAATAAAAATTTTTATTTTAAGGAGTTGCTTCACCATGAAAGAGTTTGTTTTTTACCTTCAACGCTTTGCTGGCAATATAATCGAAGGCACGGACGATGATGAAAGTATCAATAACACTGAAGATAACGTAACAATCAGTTCGGGGGCGGGCGACGACACAATCGATAACAGCTCGGAGAACGTTTCAATTAATGCCGGTGACGATAACGATAAAATTACTAATAGCGGCTCGAACGTTACAATTAATGCAGAGTCAGGCAAGGATTCCATTAAAAATGACGGCGCAAGCTCAATTATCGACGGCGGTGCAGGCGACGACTCCATTGAAAACAGCGGCGATAATGTTTCAATCGTGAGTGGCGCGGGCAACGATTATATTTACAGCGGCGGCTCAAAAGTTACAATCAATGGCGGCTCTGGCAATGATGAAATTTGGAATAGCAGTTCGAATGCAATAGTAGACGGCGGAGCAGACGATGATGTTATTTACAATCGAATGAACGGCGGAAATTCCACAATCAACGGTGGAGACGGTAACGACAACATTGACAATGATGATTTTGGTGAAAACGCCATAATCAACGCGGGTGCGGGCGACGATTACATTAGCAATTACGGCGCGAAAGTTTCCATTAACGGCGGCGAAGGAAATGATTACGTCAGCAACTATGGTGCAGACTCAAAGATTGACGGCGGCAAAGGGAATGATTACGTCAGCAACTATGGTGCAGACTCCAAGATTGACGGTGGCAAAGGGAATGACTACATTTACAATTATGAAAATGCCAAAAACGTCACAATTTCGTGTGGCGAAGGTGACGATACTATTTACAACGAAGCAAGAAAAGTTACCTTTGAATATCATACAGGCGACGGCAAAAATACCGTCAACGGTTTCAACGCAACTTCAACCTTGAAAATCGACGACGGCACAGGAACCTATTCCACCTTAACCAGCGGCTCCGATGTTGTTGTTTTTGTCGGTAGCGGTTGGATTGTCTTAAGCGACGCGGCGAGCTTGTCAAATATTAATATTGTCGGCGTTAAAAGTGACAAAACGCCAGCTATCAGTGGTACTGACGCCGCTGATTCAATCAATAATAATTTTTCCAACGTAACAATCGAGAGCGGCGAAGGCGACGATACCATTAACAACAGAGGCGCAAATGTTTCAATCGACGGCGACATGGGCAATGATTCTATTTTTACCAGCGGTGGCAACACATCTATAAACGGCGACGACGGCAACGACCTTATCATAAACGACAATTTTACTTATTCTGATGAAAACGGCGAGCACCGTGACATGAGTAACAACGTAACAATAAACGGTGGTACAGGAAACGATACAATTTATAATCATGGCGAAGAATCTTCAAT
>JAFYNH010000067.1 GCA_017549815.1 Selenomonadaceae bacterium | reverse complement strand
GATTTTGTCGCCGTCGCCGTAGTCGTAAATAACATCGGAACCCGCGCTGTATAAAGTCTTGGCTACTGAACCGCTTGCATTGTAAGTTATCGATTGAATCGTCGTGTGCTCATAAACGAAAGTGTCCGCGCCGTCGCCGCCGTACAGATAATCATTGCCCTTGCCGCCGTTAAGAATGTCATTTCCGCTGATTCCGTACAAAGTATCGTTGCCACTGCCGCCCAAAATCGAGTTATCCAGTTCGTTGCCGATAATTTTTATCGCCTTTGTCCGCGCAGTGCCGTCAACCGTTCCAATATCTGCCGCCAATGTCATCGCGCTTGCGTCGGCGTCAGTTAATGTGAGCGTCGTCAAAACTGCGCTTGAAAATTCAAACGCAACGTCCGAATCAATGTTGACTGTGTAGTTGTCGCCGTCGCCACGTTCCAAGCCTGCAATGTCGGTTTCGGAGCTGAATGTAATGTTGCCCGCCGCATAAGTCTTGCCGTTGTCTTCAGCATGGATACCGTTATAAATATTAACGCCGTCGGGCAGTTTCACTTCATAAACCTGCGTCAAATCGGGATAAGTCGTTGTGTTCTCGGCGGTCGCAAGCGTGTAGCCGTCAGTTGCGTTGCCGAAGACGTAATGTTTGCCGTCAGACGTGTCGAGGGTCGCGCTAATCGTTGTGTTGCCTGTGATATTGGCGGAATTTATGACGTAGCCGCTCTTGACGCCGCTAAAAGTGACATTTCCAAATGCATAAGTCTTGCCGTTGTCTTCAGCATGGATACCGTTATAAATATTAACGCCGTCGGGCAGTTTCACTTCGTAAACCTGCGTTAAATCGGGATAAGTCGTCGTGTTCTCGGCGGTCGCAAGAGTGTAGCCGTTGCCGTTATCGAAAGCGTAATGTTTGCCGTCGGACGTGTCGAGACTCGCTGTTATCGTCTTGTCTTCGTTGATTGTGATTGAATTGTTTACAACGTAGCCCGTTTTTGCCGATAACGTCAATTCGGCGTTCGCCGCGCAGATATATTTGTTCGTTGTGCCGATTCGGGTCGCAGTGCCGCCAGTAATCGTCACGCCGTCCGGAATTGTAATGATATAGCCGTCAAGCGCAGAAATTTTGCCGTTCGTCGTGTTGATATTGCCGCTTGCGTCGTAGAAACGCTTGTTAAAGGTAGGAGTTTTGCTGTAACTGCTCGCGTCGATAAAATCGGTGGCTTTTGTCCAGCTTAAATTGATTGAGTTGCCTGCCCTGATACCTTTGGCGTTGCCCGTTGCGGTTACTTGTCCGCCATAAATATTTACGTCGTTGGTTGCATAGATACCGTCGAAACCGTCGGTGCTCGTGGTGGTCGTTACTTGCCCGCCATAGATATTTATGTTGTTTACATTGATACCGGTGTCGGAGGTGCTCGTTACGTTAAGATTACCGGTACCCGCGCTCTGTCCGTAAATATTGAGCGCACCATCAAGGAATATGCAGTCACCGTCGCTGTTTATCGTGAGCGTTGCGCCGTCGGCAAGAATCAAGGTCGCGTCGCTGGTAAATTTGAGTTGCCGATTAATCGTAACGTCGCCTAAGACTATGTAAGTGCCTCCGGCAAGCGTAGGTTTGGTGCCGTCAAGGATTGTGGCGGTGGTTAATTTGGTTTTGCCGTCAGAATCAACGTAATAGTACTTGTCGGCGTTAATCGTGAAGT
>JAFYNH010000066.1 GCA_017549815.1 Selenomonadaceae bacterium | reverse complement strand
TTAAATCTGTTCCGACATTGGCATTGACATTTGGCAACCAGCCCGACTTCGCGCTCTTAACGTTAAGCTCGCCCTGTTCGATTTTTAAGACGTTCGCTTTTAAGTCGCAACGATTTTCTTCTGCCTCCGTCAGATATTTTTCAACGTCGCCGAGTTCCAAGCGCGTTTCAAAATCCTCGACCGTCAAGCTCGCGATTGAATCCGTCGACATTAGCGCGGCTAAATTCGTCAGCGCGACTTCGTAGGCGGCATGAGAGCGGGCGGCGTCTTGAAGGGCGTTACTGGTTTCGACTTGGGCGCGGAGTAAATCGATTTTGGCTTTAGCTCCCGCATTGAACTGCGCGGCAATCATTTTTTCATGCTCCGCCAAATTTTTTTCTGTCTCCAAATCGACCTTCGACGACGCCAAATTTTCCAGCGCGTTGACATAAGCCGTTACAACTTTATAAATCAAATCGTCCTGCGCCTGCATGAAATCCAATTTTGAAACTTCAATGCCCAACTCTGCATATTTAATCGCCGTCTCCAATCTTTTGCCCGAATATAAAGGCAACGACGCGCTTAATCCTGTTGAGGCTCGTTCTGAAATGTCAATGCCTTCCGTCTTGCTTGCGTTTACATTGCCCGACGCGCTTATCGAAACGCCCTTTTTACCCCGCGCAGATTTTAATGATTCTTCGGCGATAAGGATTGATTGTTCGGTTCGTTGCAGGTTAGGATTGTTTGTCAACGCCGTTTGAACTGCTTCCTGCACTGGCAACGCTTGCGCGGTCGGCGATAGCAGGAGCGTCATTAGAATTGCCGTTAAAAGTTTTTTCATTTGTATTCTCCTTGACAATCGGTCTTTCTTTAGCCAAGTTTATAACGTCGTCGGCTGTGGTCACGGATTTTTTAACTTCGGCTGGCTGAGCTTTTTTTTCATCAATGTCGACATCGTTAAGGGTCTGTGAAAGTGCCGCCTGTGCTTTACGGAATTCGCGCAGAACCTTTCCGAGTGCCCGCCCGACTTCGGGGAGTTTGCTCGGTCCAAATACTATCAGCCCGACGATTAATATAACTATGAATTCCCCCGCGCCTATTCCAAACATAAAAATCCTCCCGAAAAAGTTTTCTACGCAATTATATCATGCTACGGGATTTCTTCAAACATTTTTCATAAAAAAATCCCCTGCGATTTTGCAAGGGATAAAATTTTTTTCAGACGGATTTATTTCTTTTACCGTTGGATACAATGTCACATTGCCCCGCGCAGAGAAATTTTGCAACGGGTTTGGAAAAATTTTCTAAAGTTGTTGAACGAGCCAATTCTGTTTGCCAATCATCTCGACGAGTGCAAGCTGTTGCTCCGCCCAATACATATCGCCTTCCTCGTCTTGATAGTACTCGCTCAAAATTTTGAACGTCGTTAAATCGTCCTGCGCGGCACAGACAATTTCTTTGAGCCAAGCCAAGCCGTCTTTGGAAACTTGCAAGTCATGCTTGAGATATTCTATAGCATCGGTATAAATGGGCGCGGCAGTCTTTGCCTCCAATTTGACTTCGCAACCCAAATCGATAAGACGGTCAATGCACTTAACAACGTACTCGCGTTCCTCAACGGCATGTTCCGCGTATTTCTCGGCAAGCTTGCTTAAACCTTGCGCGGCAAAAATCCTCGATTGAATCAAATGCCCGTCTGCTTGCTGAGAAAGTGCCGTTACAATCGTCTGCAAGCCCGCAATAACTTTATTCTCCATTTTGCATTCCTTTCTGTCATTCATTTTTCGATAGCCTCTTTGTAAGTTTTCAACGTATTGTCCGCCGCCATTGTTAAAAAGCCGGTGTCCGCGCCCACTGCAAGGAAACTTACGCCCAAATCAGCAAAATGTTTTGCCTGCGCGGTCGTCAAAGCGATTGTGCCGACGGGCTTGCCCAATGCGTGAATCCGTTTAATCATGTCGTCCATTGCCGCCTCAACTTCGGGGTGGAAAATGTTGACACCGTGCCCCATGTCGACAGCCAAATCAATCGGTCCGAGAAAAATTCCGCCGACGCCGGGCGTTTTGGTTATGGCGTCCAAGTTTTCCCAACCGCGAACGCTCTCAATCTGAGGCAAGATACAAATTTCCTCGACGTTGCGCTCAAGATAGTCATCGTGGCGACCGAAACGACCTGCGCGGACAGCCGTCGCTCCAAAGCCGCGATTGCCGCGTGGCGGATAGCTCGCCCAATACATAATGGATTCCGTCTCTTCGCCCGTCTCGACTTTCGGAATGATTATGTTCTGAATGCCGCCGTCCAAAAGTTGCTTGATAATGCCCGTGCCGGCTTGCGGAATTCTGACAACCGGCGTCATGTCGTAAGCCGCTATCGCTCTGGCAATATCCAAAATCGTTGTGACTGTATGCCCGCCGTGTTCACCGTCGACGAAAAGCCAATCGTAATTGCTCGTTGCCAAAATCTCCGCAACTTCTGCCGAAGTCGTTTCCTGCCCGACGCCGTATTGTAAAACGCCCGCCTCAATTCCGTGTTTGAATTTGTTCTTCAGATAATCCTTAACCATCGGCATAAAAAATTCCTCCCGCAAACTTTTTTTGAGGAAAAGACTATTACAAGCACAAAAATTTTTCAACTGTCAATGCGGCGATTTTGTAAAGCGGCTTTATGAAACGTCAAATTTGTAAAAGAAACGGCTTGAGAGGCGCGGGCATCCACTCGACCAAAAGTTTTGCCAAGACTCGCGGCGAATATTCGCACCGACTCAAAAACCAATCGTTTATCGTTTCCGAAATCGCTCGCATGTAAAATCGCAAACAATTATTAACGTCGTCCGAAACTTCATGACGCTCTTGAAGCCAAGCTTGCATTAAATTAATCGCGTAGTCGTTCGTAGCGTAGCGGAAAGAATTTTGCCCGACCGCGTTTTTCAAAAGGTTACGATAAAATTTCTCGTCCTCAAGCAAAATTTTTATCCATAGGTAAACGACTTCTTCAAACGAAAAATTTTTGCCGAGTTGCGCGATTGTCTTCTCGACTTCACAATCATAAATCCACGCCATGAGCTCGTACTTGTCTCGAAAGTTATTATAAAACGTCGGCGCAGTCAGCCCGCAATTTTGCGTCAGCTCTCGGATTGTAATTTTGTCCGCAGATTTTATTTCGCAAAGTTCCTTGAGTGACTCCGCCAATAAATCTTTGGTCGTTCGTTTCTCAATCATCATTTAAATGACTCACGATAAATTTTTCCATACGCCAAAACCTCCTGCCGCTAATTTTACCATAAACAAAATTAAAATTGCATTGCCTTAATCGATTTGATACAATGCCTATAGCGTTTAGAGTTCGGAAAATTTTTTTAAACAAGGAGGAGTTTATTTGAGAAGTGACCAGCGAAACGAAAACAAATTAAAAATAATTCCGCTGGGCGGTTTGGGCGAAATCGGCAAGAATATGACGATTATCCGCTACGGCGACGAAATGATTATGATTGACGCGGGGCTTATGTTCCCCGAAAATGATATGCTCGGCATTGACCTTGTTATCCCCGATATTTCCTACGTCCTAGAAAATAAAAATTGCTTGAAGGCGATTATCCTCACGCACGGACACGAAGATCATATTGGCGCGTTGCCCTATATTCTTAAGCATCTTACTGTTCCTGTCTATGGTACCAGATTAACGCTCGGAATTTTGTCGGGGCGTCTTAAGGAAGACGGCGTGGAGTGTAAAAATCTGCGCGTGGTTTCGAGTGGCGAAATCGTAATGATCGGCTGTTTCAGCGTCGGTTTTATTCGCGTTAATCACTCAATCCCCGATTCGGTCGGCTTGTCAATTAAAACGCCCGTCGGAATGATTGTCCATACGGGCGACTTCAAACTTGACTACACGCCGATTGACGGCAAAATGACTGACTTCCGACGCTTTGCGGATTTGGGACAACGCGGCGTTTTATTGCTTATGGCTGATTCTACGAATTCCGAAAAGGAAGGGCATACTCCCAGCGAAAAAACGGTTGGCGCGGCTTTTAATCGCGAATTCCAAAATGCAAACGGTAGAATTATCGTCGCGACTTTTTCCTCGAACGTCCATAGAATTCAGCAGGCGATTGATACGGCTATTCGCTATCGGCGGCGCGTGGCGATTTTAGGGCGCAGTATGGTCAACGTCGTCAATATTTCCCTTGAAATGGGCTACATTCACGCGCCCGAAGGTACTATCATTGACATTGAGGACATAAGAAATTATCCAGCAAATAAAATCGTCATCATCACGACGGGCAGTCAGGGCGAGCCTATGAGTGCTTTAACGCGCATGGCTATGAGCGACCACAGGCAGGTTGATATTATCCCCGGCGACACCGTGATAATTTCTGCGACGCCGATTCCCGGCAATGAAAAGCTCGTTGCTAAGACTGTCGACAATCTTTTAAGGCTCGGAGCAAATGTTGTTCACCGCC
Organism: Selenomonadaceae bacterium; assembly: GCA_017549815.1. Classification (GTDB taxonomy): domain Bacteria; phylum Bacillota; class Negativicutes; order Selenomonadales; family Selenomonadaceae; genus Quinella. The sequence goes on along the minus strand of JAFYNH010000066.1, from coordinate 64,448 downwards.
GCGAAGAAGGAATTCACGTTTCGGGACACGCCGCCCGCGACGAATTACGCTTGATTCATAATTTGGTTAAGCCGAAATTTTTTATGCCCGTTCACGGCGAACTTCATCATTTGTTTGCACATGCTAAGCTTGCCGAAGAAATGGGCATGAATCGCGAAAATATTTTAGTCGGCGAAAACGGCTCTGTTATCGAATTGACTCGTGACAGTGGCAAAATCGCAGGGCGGATTAATGCGGGCGTCATAATGGTTGACGGGCTGGGAGTCGGCGACGTTGGCAATATTGTTCTGCGCGACCGCCGCCAACTTTCGCAAGACGGAATTTTAATCGTAGTCGTGACGATGAACCGCGTTACTGGCAAAATTACTTCAGGCCCGGATATTGTTTCAAGGGGATTCGTTTACGTCCGCGAATCCGAACAACTTATGGACGAGGCGCGGAGCCGAGTCTTTCACGTTCTCAAACGCTGTAAGGAAGATCAGATTAACGATTGGTTGACGATAAAATTAAGTATTCGGGACGCATTGGCGCAATTTTTATTCGAGCAGACGCGCCGCCGCCCAATGATTCTACCGATTATCGTTGAAGTTTGAAAAGCAATGTGAAATTCGTAATGTGTGATGCGTAATGATTTTGGTTTTTAATTGCGCATTGCGCATTTTTAATTTTTAATTGCAGTTCCGTCGTTCTCGGCGATATAAGCAAGTGCCGCCTCAACGACAGATTCTTTCAAGTCAAGAATAGGAACATTTTTAACCTGCGCACCCGCAACGTTTTGATGACCGCCGCCGCCAAATTTCTCCATGATAACTTGAACGTTCAAATCACCGCCCGAACGCGCACTTATCCCGACGGTATCATTTTTCATCTGGAAAAGAATAATCGTCATGCGCACGCCTTCAACCCTAAGCAACGAGTCCGCCGCTTGCCCCGCGATAGCCTGTATGTTCGGGATAATTTTATCAATGTAGGAGACGACAAGCCCGCCCTCATAATATTCCGATTGAGCCTTCGTCTTGGCGAGCGATACCGTAGTTTCATAGTCCGATTTGAAAAGATAATTAACCGCAACAGGGTCGGCTCCGCTCCGTCGCAGATAAGCCGCCGCCTCGAAAGTCCTTGCGCCCGCATTTACCGAAAAATTTTTCGTGTCAACGACAATTCCCGAATAAATCGCCGTCGCCGCTAACTTCCCGATTCGCATTTTATCATCAAAGTACATCAAGAGTTCCGTAACCATTTCGCAAGTCGAGCTTGAGCCGGGTTCCAAGTAAGTTATTTCGGGATTTTTAATCGTGTTTTCGCTACGCCTGTGGTGGTCAATGACGACGATTTTCTTTATCCTGTCAAGCAGAACGGGCGCGGCAACCAATTTAGGAATAAAAGTATCAACGACGATTAACAGCGGGTCAAGCGCGGTGGATAAAGTGAGTTCGTTCGCGCTGACGAATAAATCTTTATAATTCTCGTCCTTGTCAAGAATATCGATAATTTTTTCAACGCTGTCAAGCCAATTACTCAAGACAATATGCGTTGGCTTATTCAAATTCCTTGCCATAAGCGCGACACCAACCGCCGCTCCGAAGGCATCATAATCTTCGCGGGCATGTCCCATTATAAAAATTTCGTCCGCCGCCTCCATATTATCGCGGAGAGAATGCGCCATAACGCGAGCCTTGACGCGAGTATTTTTTTCGACCGCTTTAGCTCGCCCGCCGAAAAATTGCATTTTGTCGCCCACATTGACTGCAACTTGATCTCCGCCCCGCGCTAATGCCAAATTTAAACCCGCCGTTGCCTTTGTATCAAGTTCGCTCATTGACTGTTCGGCGGAATGTTTTTCAGCGGCTGACGCTCCCATTGACAACGTAACTTGCAGTTGGTGTTTATTCACGAGCTGGCGAACTTTATCCAAGACAATAAATTTTTTTTCTATCGCTAAGTCTAAAGCGCGTCTCTCCAACATGACTAAAAATAAATCGTCCGATACACGCCGCATAAAGCCCGCTAATGACGCGACCCACTCTTCTAAAATTTCGCTGACCGATAACATGAGCGAAGTTTTTTCCGCCTCGCTAAGACCTTGCATAACTTCATCGTAATTGTCGACCTGCACATAAATTATCGCCGTCCGACTCCGCGCATATTCGATTTTTAAATCTTCGTAAAGCGTAATTTCATGCGCAAATAAAACGACCATTCGCGAATAATCCGCGTTGGCTTTGAGGTGTCGATACTTCACCAAAAAATATCTGTAAAATTCTTCGACAGAATCGTCCGCTAAAGTTTTATGTCTTAGCGACTTAACGTGATATTCGCCCTCCATTGGCGCGGGTTCATTGCCATTGGGCGCGAGCGATAAAATTTCTTTAGGAACTAAGCCTTCCCAAAATTCTTCAACGTCCATGCCCTGTTGCGGAATCACGTCTGCAAATTCCTGCATAACCGAATTACACCATTGAAGTTGCCCCGCCTCGTCAACGACTAATATTCCTTCCGGTAATTTCGTCATTGCGTAATACATCATGTCGTTGAAGTTTCCAATGACGTTCTCGACATATTCGTTAAATCTCTTTTTCCTGTCTCGTTGCCGAATATACGCGAACCACGTCAGCACTACCCACACTAAAAAAGACATCGCTCCTAAGAATTTGTTGTAGTGGACAATCACGGCTATCATTACCAACATCACCGACAAATTTATTATCGAATCAGGCCACGCCGATAAATTTCTTGGCACTTCATGCCCTTCCGAATTTTTTGTTTGCAAGTCATTCCCTCCCGCCAAAAAATTTCTTCCTGTAATCGAAGAGCATATCAAGTAAGCCCGTTATTGCCACGATTTGTAGCAAGAACATGTTCACAATTAAAACCGCGTATAAAATTCGGCGCACGAGCTTTGACATTTTATAGCGGTCGAAGATAAACGACAACAGCGCGAACCCTTGAACTAAGCCGATTATCGCGGAGACAATCAGCACGTTCAGCGATATTTCGTAAATTTCTGTCCAACCTCGCGTAAAGCCCCAATATAAGCCGAGTCCGCCGAAAATCGCCGTATAGAAAAACAGCGAAGGCAATTTCCATTCGGCGAAGGGCGGCAACTCCGGGATTTGCATTTGCAATTTCGGGAAAATCCATTGCGCCGTTAAGTAAGTCGCCGTCGCGTTAATCAGAGCCGTCAACATTATCAGCGTCGGCATGAGGAACGCCAATGTTTCCAATGCCGGTTCGACTTGATTTTTAGCGTCGGCGATTCGTTCTTGTTCAACGCCCATTTCTTCATAAAATGCAAATGATTCGTTGAAGGATTCGCGCACCATTTCGATTTGGGTATCGATTAAATTTATGTCCATGACGGCGATTAAAAGCCCAATCGCTAAAACCTGCGCGGCTGACGAGACGACTAAAGTTAAAAAGAAAATTCTGATTGCGTCGAAATTTTTTCTTACGCACCAGCCAAGCGCGATTCCGCAAGTGCCGAAAGTCAAGGCGATTCTAAGCGCGAGTACTGGGCTGATTAACATTGACAGCAGGATAAATGACACGACGAGTGCGATAAAGCCTTTGCCCGCTCCCTGACGCGCTGTAAGGACTGCTAAGGGCAACGCGCAGAAAAATTCGACGAACATACCGATTAACGGGACGTAGACCGTGACAATCCCCAAAATGACGGTTATCGCCGCGAGTAAACCGCCCTCGATTGTTGGCGTAATGCTTTTTCTCATTACAAAACCTCTCGAAAAATTTTTGGCTATTATAGCAAAGCGCGGCGGTTTTTACCAGATAAAATCTTTATGCGGCGGGTTGTCGTTTGAGCTATCAGCTGTCAGCTTTTAGCTTTTAGGATTTTACTGAAAGCTGAAAGCTCTAAGCTTAAAGCTAGCTTTTTATAAATATTGGTGACATGGAAAAATCGCTTTGAGTTTTTCTTTCATTAAACAGCAGTCCGCGCAGATTCGTTGCCAACACGTCAAGCAATAAAATTTTCTGATAAGGCGCAAGTTCTCTTCGACGCTCGAAAAGGTCGCGGCGATTCAAATGTTTTGTGACCTTTGTTATTATCGGTGTGGAAATTTTTTTAAGTAAAGCTCGCCCGCGTTCGTTAAATGCCAAAACTCTCGCGCAGGTTGCCGCGTCAAGCTCGGATATTTGCTCCGCCGTCACGTCCAATAAAAAATGTAAAAGCAACCGTCGAATTCGACTTGCGGTGTATCGTCGCCCGATTAAGTTTCCTACAAGCTCGGAAAAATTTTTAGCCGTCGCCGCGTTTAATAATCTGAATTCCAAACCCTCTGTCATGCCGTAAATTTTTTTCAAATCATCTGCGCGAGCGGTTAAAAGTTTGGCGAGTATCGGGCGGAATAAAAAGTTTTCGTCGACTAAGCCCGATATTTTTTCTGCGCGGAGGGCGTTTAAAGTTTCATCGTCGACCTGTGCGGAAATTTTTTCCCAGTCAGGAGATTCTTCATAAAGAGCTGCCCGAATTGCCGACGCGCTTGAAAAGTTTTCTCGCAAAGTTAAATCGTCATAAGCCGCGCCGACTCGTTTTATTAACAATGGAGAAATTTTTTCAGGCAACGCTCGCAGATATTCAATCGCTAGGATTGTGTTTGGTTGACGCAGAAATTTTTCGTCAAGCCCCACGACTTCCGATAAAATTTTTGTGACTGCCGCCGCATATGAAATTCCCTGCGACATGTCTTTATGAAGTTTTTCTGTAAAGAATTTTTCATTGAAAGCCGCCGCCGCCGATTTTAATTTTTCCAATTCGTCAAGCTCCGCGCCGAACGCCAATTTATCGACTACGCCCAAGCTTTCCAAAAGTTTTATGCCGCCCCTTGCAAAGTCTTGCGCACTCCTTACCGCCGATATAAACGGCAATTCAAAGACTAAATCGACGCCGCCCAAAATCGCAAGTCGCGCCCGTGTCCATTTATCCAAAATCGCCGGCGAACCTCTCTGCGTGAAACTTCCGCTCATTACCGCGATTATTTCTTCCGCGCAGATTTTTTTTATCTCCGAAATTTGATAGGCGTGCCCCGCGTGAAACGGATTATATTCCGCGATTATTCCGATTGCCAATTAAATTTTTCGCCTCCAATTTCAGCGTAATTTCTTGCAACAAAAAATCAAATGGTGTATACTTCGCGGCAGTTAGAACTTTTTCTGAAAAAATCCTGTACCGTGAGGTGTTTTAATTGAAATTCTGTCAGATAAGGAGATTAGTAGCGGCGGCAGTGTTCGGCGCATTTGCAATTTCAATGCCCATGACGGCGGACGCCAGAATTCACGACCCGAAAGTTGAAACCAAAACCGTTGAAAGAAAAACTCTTCCCACTCTGCGCGAAAAAGTCTCCGAAACGATGAGCAAGTTCACTTTGCCCGAAGAAGAAATTTTCGACGTGGACGACGAAGAAGTTTCTGCTCCCTTTACTATGCCGCAAAGTTTTTCAGTGCCGTTGACCGTCTCGACCTTCGACCCTTCGATTATCGGAACGCCGATGGCGACTCAACAACAATGCGTTAAATATCTCCTGCGCAATAACCCCAACCCGAATTTGAACGTCTCGGCGGAAGAAATTGTTGCTTACTACTACGAGGAAGGCAGTCGCGAAGGAATTCGTCCCGACGTTGCGTTCGCGCAGGCTCTCAAGGAAACGGGCTTTTTCCGCTACGGCGGCGATGTCATTCCCGAACAAAATAATTATTGCGGCTTAGGCACGACGGGCGGCGGCGTTAAAGGTGAATTTTTCGCAACGCCACAGCTCGGAGTTCGCGCCCATATTCAGCATTTGCTCGCCTATTCTTCGACGCGACAGCCTACTTTACCTATCGTCGACCCGCGCTATAGTTTGGTTCGTCAAGCTTACGGCTCGCGGACGCTCGGAAATTGGCAAGATTTAAATGGTCGTTGGGCAGTACCGGGCAGATATTATGGACAAGAAATTTTATCAATGTTCCGCGACATTTTGATTCAATAAAATTTTTAACTTCAAAGAAGGTCGGTTATGTCGGAAAATAAAATGCAACGCGGTTTGAAAAATCGTCATTTGCAAATGATTGCGCTAGGTACGGCTGTCGGCACGGGCTTATTTTACGGCTCGACGGCGACAATCGCGCTAGCTGGTCCCGCTGTCTCGCTGAGCTACTTAATCGGCGGGATAATTATTTTTTTTATCGTCAGAATGCTCGGCGAAATGTCGGTTGAAGAGCCAGTAAGCGGTTCCTTCAGCTACTACGCCGCAAAATATTGGGGCGACTTTCCGGGCTTTTTGGCGGGCTGGAATTATTGGTTCCTTTATATTCTCGTGAGCATGGCGGAGCTTAGTGCCGTCTCGATTTATCTTGCCTATTGGTTTCCTGCCCTGCCCAAGTGGATTGGCGTGCTCGTGTGTCTCGTGATTATCACGGCAATAAATCTCGTCACAGTCAAGGCTTACGGCGAAATTGAATTTTGGATGGCGTTCATAAAAATTTCCGCGATTATCGGAATGATTTTGCTCGGCTCGTATTATATCTTCACCGCTCCCGAACCTTTCCCCGAAAATTTTTCCTATCTGTGGGATCACGGCGGCTTTTTCCCGAACGGTATTAACGGAATGATTATGTCACTTGCGCCCGTGCTGTTTAGTTTCGGCGGCATTGAACTTTTGGGCATAACGGCGGGCGAGGCTGAAAATCCCGACAAAACAATTCCCCGCGCCATTAATCAAGTTATCTACCGCATTTTGATTTTCTACGTCGGAACGATGATTGTTTTAATGACGTTATGGCCCTGGAATGAAGTCGGCAAAGAGGCAAGTCCATTTGTCCAAATTTTCAGCAATGCGGGGTTTGAAGCTGCTGCGAACATTTTAAATTTCGTCGTGCTGACGGCTGCAATGAGCGTTTATAACAGCGCAATTTACTCCAATTCGCGAATGTTGTTTGGTCTTGCTCAAAGCGGCAACGCTCCAAAATTTTTTGAAAAACTTTCAAGGCGCGGCGTCCCTGTCAACGGAATTTTAGTTTCGTCGGGAATAACGCTTTTGGCAGTCGTGCTTAATTACTTTTTGCCCGACCAAATTTTTATTTACATGATGTCAATCGTAACGGGCGCGATAGTTTTGAGTTGGGGCTTAATCGTCTTGACGCATTTAAAATTCCGTCAGCACTGCGCGGCGGCGGGCATAGTTCCGAAATTTAAATCGCTGTTCTATCCGTTCGCCGATTATTTATGCTTAGCGTTTTTGGCGGGCATATTAATAATTATGGCGATGATGGACGACATGCGGCTTGCGGTAATCGTCATGCCGATTTGGATTCTCCTCATTTGGATTTTCTACAGGTCGAAGAAAAAATAAAAAAAATACCTCACGAAAATTTTTCGCGGGGCTTTTTTGTTATCAATGAAAAAGAACTATCACAACATAAATTGTCGCCTAAGAGACTAGAGGTTTTATTACCTAACTTTTGTTAAAAACTTTTAGCTAGTCCCTTGTCCTTATAAACTACTTATTCTTTCTTACTGCCGACAAAATATTTTTAATCTTATCTTCCGTAGATTCGGGCGCAGATTTTTTAGCATTTTCTCTTGCGTTGGCGAGTATGCCTTGAATGCCACTCGGAGCCGCAGTCGGCGGTTTCGCGGGCGTCGAAGGAGTTGAAGTCGTTGAAGTCGCAGTTGAAGAAGCATTTTCTCTAGCATTGGCAAGAATATTTTGGATAACGCTTTGAGGCGACGCGGGCGCGGTAGGTTCGACGGGAGCCGCCACACCTTGAACGGCTTGCGGTTGCGCATTTTTATCGTATAAAATATTTCCGCCGAAAGTCTGTCCGCCAATCTGAAGCGCGTCGGTATATTGCCACATGTAGCCCTTGAAATTGTCTTCGCTGTTATATTGTGCGCTCCAAACTCTGCAACCGAGTGACTGCCAATCAATATAATCTTCGAGCCACGAGAGATTTGAATAAATGCCGCAATTCAACGGCGCGATATTATCAAGAAAAGCCTTGCAAATGTTCGTAACGTGATTGCGCGTGAACTCGAAACCGTGACGCGCTTTATATTCATCGGCGTCCGTCATCGAAAACCAAACGGGGAGTTCCAACATAACTCCGGCGCGTTCGATAATCCCTTTGCAGAAAGCAGCCTCAGCAGCGGCATCGCTCGGCGTCAAGGCGTAGGAATAGTGGTAAGCTCCGCAAATCAAGCCCGCTTTGTGAGCCTCGTCAACGTTGCGCTGAAAATTTTCGTCAAAGCCGCTCTTGCCGTAGCCTGTCCGACAAATCGCGAATTCAATCCCCGCCGCTTTCAGAGCCGCCCAATCTACCGACTCATTAAAAATAGAAACATCTACACCGCGCATTAAAATTCCTCCTTTGAAATTATTGCTTGAAATTTTATCACCTCGAAGAAACTTTTTCAACCTTGCAAATTATTTATTGGCGTGATAGAATTCATTCAACGCGGTTGTAGCTCAGCAGGATAGAGCAACTGCCTCCTAAGCAGTAGGTCGGGCGTTCGAATCGCCCCAATCGCACTAAATCAGATTGACAGTTTGAAAATTTTTAAGCTCTTCAGGAATTTGAAGGGCTTTTATCATAAAATCGCGAGGAGAAATTTTTATGTCGAGATGGAAAGTTATCATGGGCATCTTGGCATTGGTGGCGGCAATCGCGTTCGGAGGCTACTTTTCTCTTTCTCCGAAAAATATTTCCGCATCGAGAAATCTCAGCGTCCCAATGCCGGAAGAAATTATTCAGCAGAACCAGAAAGCCGACCACGAGGCAGAAATTTATTTGGCGGGCGGTTGTTTCTGGGGCACGGAATTTTTAATGCGCAATGTGCCGGGCGTTACGAGCGTCGAAGTTGGCTATTCAAATGGCATGACGCGCAATCCCACTTATCGCGAAGTTTGCAAAGGCTCTGGGCACGCCGAATCCGCGCATGTCATTTACAATCCTAAATTGGTTTCGCTGTCGAAGATTTTGGACGTGTTTTATCAATCGATTGACCCGACGTTTGTAAATCGGGAGGGCAACGAACGCGACATGCAATATCGTTCGGGAATTTATTACAGCGATCCCGACGACGAGCCTATTATTAAGGAGTCGTTAAAGCGTTTGCAGGGGAGTTTTTTCAATCAGATTTTTGTTGAGAACGAGCCGATTAAAAATTTTTACCGCGCAGAAGAGGAACATCAGGAATATCTTATGAAAAATCCAAATGGTTATTGTCACGTGACGCGCCCGATGATTGACGAAAAGGCTAAGGCTAAAGTTGCGCACTCCTTCCCGAATAAAAATTTCTCGCGTGACAGAGTTTATTCAAAGCCGTCTAAGGAGACTTTAAAAAATCTTAGCGAACTTCAACGCGCCGTCACTCAAAACGGAGCAACCGAGCCGCCCTTTAAAAATGAGTATGACGAGGAATTTCGCGAAGGCATTTATGTTGACGTGACGAATGGGCAACCGCTTTTTTTGTCGACGGATAAATTTGATTCGGGTTGTGGCTGGCCTGCATTTTCAAAACCGATTGACAAGGATTATTTGATTGAGCGTCCAGACAGATCTTATGGCATAGAGCGGACGGAAGTTAAGACTAAGGCTAGCGGCTCGCATTTAGGGCACGTTTTTGACGACGCTCCGGCGGAATTTGGCGGCGTTCGATATTGCATTAACAGCGCGTCGCTCCGATTTATTCCGCGTGAAGACATGCAAAAAGAAGGTTACGGCGATTGGCTGGATTTATTTAAGTAAAACGTCGCTTCGATTGGTTCATTCAATTACTTTTGTGTGTTTGAAAAACTTTTTCTTTGCCACGCCCAAAGAAAAAGTAACAAAAAGAAAGGGCGTACGACCGGCAAAGAAACATCCATGTTTCTATTGCCGGCGGCGCACATCCATGTGCGCCGGGTTTCACCTACCCGCTATGTAAAAAATCCCCTTCCAGTTGGAGGGGGGGATAATTTTTTTATCAGAAATATTTTAGTCGAGTTCGTTGGCGTCTTTAGGCGTGTGAGCCAAAACTTTTTTGCCGCTAAACATGCTGGAAACTTCGCTTTCGCCTTCCATAAATTCTGCGCGGACAACCATATAGAAATGCCCAATCGCAAACAGAATTATAAACCAAGCAACGTAATGATGAATGTAATGCGACATCATTTCACTGCCGACAAGCATATTCACCCAGCCGAAAAGTCCGGCAAACGTTGAAGACGGATTAGCCATAAGATACATAGCAAAGCCCGTGAAAATTTCAACCGCAAGTAAGACGTAAAGCATTGCATAGGAGCCGCGAGCCAGAGGATTTCTCAAAAACGGCGCGTGATGAGATTTCACAAGCATATAGTGAAGAGCAACTTCGACGGTCTCGCTGTAAAAATGCCCTTCCCAAACACGCGGAAAAAGTCTGTCGCCCTTGTTGATGATGAAACCGTAGACGCGCATAATCAAGCCCGCGCAGAGTATAAACGCCGCCAGAAAATGAATATCGCGTACCAAATCCATTGATAAGCTGGTCATAGCGGGTTCAATGCCGCCGACGTTCATGGGCTTTGTAATAAGCAAGCCCGTCGCGAACAGTACCAGAATCATTACAACCATAAGCCAATGGAAAATTCTCAGAAACGGACTGAACAAATAATATTCTTTGCGCTTAACGTCCTTGACAGATTTAATCGCCATTGTCGCTCACCTCCCGTAGGGGTCGGTCGAAATAATGTTAATCTTCTCCCCCTTAGCGTTGTACATATGGGTTGCGCAAGCCATACACGGATCGAACGAACGAATAACTTTAGCGATTTCGAGCGGCTTATCGGGAACTGCAACATGAGTTGTCATCATCGCCTGTTCATAGGCTCCGTGCCCCGCTTCGTCGTCACGCGGACAAGCATTCCACGTCGTCGGGACAATGCATTGATAGTTATAAACTTTGCCGTCCTTAATATGAATCCAATGGCTTAAGCCGCCGCGAGGAGCCTCGTAAAGTCCGACGCCTTTGCATTCGGGTGCCCAAGTGTCGGGAGTCCATTTTTCATTGTTCATAACGGCGGTGTCACCCGTCTTAATGTTGGCAATGAGCTTGTCGAAGAAGAATTTATTGACTTCGGCGGCGAGTTGCGCGTCAAGACAACGGCAAGCAGTACGTCCGAGCATAGTCGGCATCCAAACTTCGGCGGGAACACCCAAAACTTGCGTAACAACTTCGATTTGCTTAAGCATGATTTGTTCAGCCCAAGTCGGGTCGGGGAGCAAACCTTTGGCAGCTTTGGTGTAAATAACAATATAATGCGCGAGAGGTCCGACTTCGCAGAGTTTACCTTTCCATTTCGGCGTTTTGAGCCAAGAATATTTGCCCGCCTCATTAAGGGTTTCCCACATTGTCGGAGTACCCGTCTTCGGCCCGGTGTATTTATCTTTAGTGACGCCTTCCCAAGGATGCAAATCTTTATCGGCATTATCGGGATATTCGTACCAAGCGTGTTCAACGCCTTCGGTAATAATTTCGGGAGCCTTCAAATCTTCTTCGGTTACAGGCGTAAAGGTTGCATTTGCTACGCCATTACCGAAATTCTCAACTACGCCGTTTGAACGGACAAGCAGATTTTCAAAGTAACCGCCTGTCGAAGTGCCTTTGTAACCTGTCAACGGATAATCGCCGAAAGCAAGGACGCGAGTTTTGGATAAGCCGCCGCCGTCAACTTTACCCGCCTTAGCGTAAATAACGCCGATAGCTACGAGGTCAGGCAGATAATAATTATTGACGAGGTCGCGAGCCATATTGATTGCTCTGTCGACAATGGCAAGCCGCGCAGTATTAATCGGCGCGTTGCCGTCATTTAAGGAAATGGAGCAAGGCATACCGCCAACGACGTAATGCGGATGAGGATTTTTACCGCCGAAGACAACATGCGGCGTAATTATTTCGCGTTGCTTATCGAGCATTTCAAGATAATGCGCAACCGCCATAAGATGAACTTCGGGCGGCAAAAGTTTATAATCGGGGTGATCCCACCACTGCGCGGCGAAAATTCCGAGTTGTCCGCTTGCGACGATTGATTGAACTTTAGCCTTAATGCCCGCGAAATATTGAGGCGTGGCGGCAGGGAAATCATGCGGATAAGCTTCCGTCACAACTTCATTGGGAACTTTCAATTCGACGCGATAAGCATTTAAAACCGCAACTTGCAATTCGGCAGTCTTAACGGGGTCGGCGGCGAGTGCCTCAACGGGACTAACCCAATCGAGCGCGTGGAGATGATAAAAATGAATCAAATGGTCTTGCACAGTCAAAGTTGCCGCCATAATATTTCGGATATAATTTGCATTGAGCGGAATTGAAATTCCCAGAGCGTCTTCAACTGCGCGGACGGACGCAAGCGCATGAGCCGTCGTGCAAACGCCGCAAATTCTCTGAATATAAGCCCAAGCGTCGCGAGGGTCGCGGTCTCTCAAAACCAATTCCAAACCGCGCCAAGCCGTGCCGCTTGAAATTGCGTCGGTAACGGTGCCTGTCGTTTCGTCTACAGTAACTTCAACGCGCAAGTGCCCTTCAATTCTGGTTATCGGGTCGACTACAACGTGTTGCATAAGTTTTCCTCCTTGTTAAGGTGTAAAGGTGTCAGGGGTCAGTGGTAAAGGGTTTTATCTTATCCCTAAATCCTTGCCCCTAATCCCTATTCGTGATGATCTTCGTCAATCAAATTTTCGCGACTGTTACGCTGAATAATACTCGCCACAGCATGTCCTGCAACGCCCGCCGCAGTCAATACGCCGAGTGCCGCACCGATTTTATCAACGTCGCCGAGCTTGCCGTATTTTGGCAATCTGTCCGTTAATGGGTCTTCGTCCCAGAAATTAGAATTCGAGCAACCGATACACGGCGCCCCCGATTGAATCGGATAACTCATGCCCTGCCACCAACGTAAATTGCCGCAAGAATTATAAGTTTCCGGACCTCTGCAACCGAGTTTGTACAGACACCAACCCGCCTTTGCGCCCGCGTCATCGAAATTCTCCGCGAACATGCCCGCATCAAAGAACGGTCTGCGATAACAAGTATCATGAATTCTATTGCCGTAAAATTGTTTCGGACGCCCGTCGCCGTCAACGGGAGGTAACGAACCGAACAACGCGACGTGCATAACAACTCCCGTCATAACTTCGGGAATAGGCGGACAGCCGGGAACTTTGACAACAGGTTTTCCGCCGACAAATCTTTCAATGCCCGCCGAACCTGTCGGATTAGGTTTAGCCGCTTGAATGCCGCCGTAAGCCGAGCAACTTCCGTAAGCAATAATCGCCGCCGCGCCTTTTGCCGCCTTTTCAAGCAAATGCGTAAAAGTATGACCGCCCGACATGCAATAAACGCCGCTGTCACGAGTGGCAATCGCGCCCTCAACACACAAAATATATTGCCCGTTATATTTGGCAATCGTTTCGTCAAGATGAGCTTCAAACGGTGCTCCGCAAGCCGCGCTTAATAAATGGTCGTACTCCAACGCGATTGACGATAAAACAACGTCCGACGCCAACGGCGCACCCGAACGAATAAACGATTCATCACAGCCCGTGCACTCGTGCCCGTGAATCCAAATTACTACTGGCAAAGGCTTAGTTTCCGCCGCCTCTACGACTTTCGAGAACATATCCGTACTGAATCCCATCAGCGACGTTAATGCGACGCAACCCTTTAAAAAGCTACGACGACTCAAGCCGCGTCTCAAATATGCCTCCCATAAACTCTCCCTTTTTTCCAATTTCCGCCCCTCCTTAAGTTTGGCAGATAATACGCGATAAATTAGTCCTTGAAAAATTTTAACATAACTTGCGCAATATCAATGCGGTATCGGCAACAACCTTTCGCCATATTTCTTGTAAATCCTGCCCGCTCCGCTGACAAAAAAGCCCCCCGCTAATCGAAGGGCAAAAACTTTTAAAACGTTTTAATCGTTAATCCAATCCGTTATCGGACTCGGATTTTTTATCGTCGACCAAGCAATATTTACTGGCGGAGTACAATATCGGCAACGTTCAAACGGCATAAGCAAATGAGCCTTAAGTTTTTCCGTCGTCAAAGTTTCGTCGTAAAGGTCGAGTGCGCCGTCTTCGGGTAAATCTTTTCCGTAATAGGAATTGAAATATTTAGTAGTAAACGGCAGGAAACACGCCGCGATTTTTCCGTCGTAAAGGTTGTGGCAGTTGGCTTGAACACATTGCAGAAAAATTTCTAGCGGATAATTATGACGTTTCAGCGTTTGCTTAACGGTAAAATTTTTATTCAACGGACTGATTAAAAACGGAACATGTTTTTCTTCGAGCAATTTTTTTATGGCAGGCATTTTACTTTCAAGCGGCGGATAAAAGGAAATACTTATTGCCGCGTGATACTCGCGCAGAGTTTCAAAAAATTTTTCGGGCATTTTCGGTAAGAGAATTGCATTTGTTACGATATGGATAATCGTTTGCGGATAAAGACGACGACTAAGCTTTATGTACTCATTAATGTCGGGATTCAAGAGCGGCTCGCCACCCAAAATTCTAATCATTCCGAGATCATCAATGAACTCATGAAGGCGTTCAAAATCTTTCGTGAACTTTTTTAAATCCGTGAAATGCGGTTTTTTGACTAAGCCCGAATAATGTTCGCAACCTCTGCAATTCAAGTTGCAATGGTCAGCAACATGATATTCAAGGTACGGAAGATATTTAGAAGAAAAATACGACTCCATAAAATTCGGCAAAGAAATTTCATTGCTCAAGCGATTTGTAAGATAAATATCTTCGACATTGACATCCAATTTACGCAGATAAGGTAAAACTAATCTCTGCCCCAAAAAAACTTCACGCGGGAAAATAATTTTGTCGATAACTTTTTCATGATAAAGGGCGGCGAATTGCTCAAGATTTAAAACGACTTTATCGCCAACAACAGGGGTATTAATTCCCCCCCCGAAACATAAGCAATGACGTTAATTGGCTCGGCGAGTTTATTCCTTAACCAAGGATTGTAGCCGTTTTCAATTATATTCGTGACGACCTGAGACGCTTGATCCGTCCCCAAAATTGCAACGTTCATATAAATTCCTCCTCAAAATTTTTTAAAAACTGCCGCCGCCTCCGCCGTGACCACCGCCTCCATGACCGCCGCCTCTGCGTGAACTACCGCCTCTGGCTCGCCGTTGAACGTTCATAAATAAAAACGTGTCGCGATTCTCAGTAAGCTTGACGGTATTTTTTTGGAGATAATCAAGAGCCGCAAGCGAGTGATGAACATTACTCATCTTGCCAATAAGCGACGAACGAATCATCACGCCGAAAAATATAGCCATTACAGCAGACAAAACTGCCGTAACGGGGTCTAAAACGCCGGGAGCCGTCGAAGTTCCATAAGCTTCGCCGTTTGTCTCGTAATAAGTCAAGAGTTCGTCTACGCCGTCAATAAAATTATTTGTCGCGTTATAGTAATTGCCCGCGCTCAAATCCGATTGAAATTTATCTTTAAGAAACGGAATGCCTTCATAGTCCGTTATTATGTTTATCATGCGTCTGTCGGTCGACATTTCGTATTTGCGCTTATCCATTGCGACAAGCAGGACGATTCCGCCGTTCATGCCCTTCTTAAAATATTGGTCGAGAAAATTATTCGACGCCCTAACCATATCGCTATTTCCGATTGACTTAACGAAAGCAACGCCGATTTTAATTTTGTGAGCCTGTTCGATTTTGCGAATCCGTTGATTAAGCAATTCGACTTCAGTAGCCTTTAAAACTCCAGCCTCATCTGTGACGGATTCAATCTGCGCGGCACTTGCTATTTGACTTACGGACAGAATCAGCAAACTCAAAATAAGAATTTTAACATTACGCATTACGCATTGCGCATTATTCATTGCCTTTTCGCCTCCTCAGTACATAAGCATTTTAATTATTAAATAAAAAATCGGCATAAGAACAAGCGAACACAGCGCGGGATAAAGAAAAGCCTTCGTCGAGTCGTAAGGTAGCGAGCCGACAACTTTGCCCGTCTGACCGTTCATCATGAAGGTATAGGGCTTGTCGTTATAGCGCGTCGTCAAAATCCATACGGGCACCATTGCATAGCTGACTTTGCCGACATCTTTAATCACGGCGGCATTTTCGACTTGAACAGCGTCATAACCTTCAACGGAACTTTTAAGAACTTCAACCGCGCTGGTCTCGACTCGTTTATCTGCGCGGGGAACCGATTCTTCGGCAGTTACGTCGTATTTGTCGGCAAGATAGCCAGTCAGATAAGCCGCACTGAACGGCACAAGCTCCGAATAATTAAACGGCTCGACGCTCTCCATATAGGCATCGTCCATTTTCTTGGAGCCGTCGACAGGTATTTTTTCAAAGCTCATTGTCCCTGCGCGGCGGCAATTATAAATGCTTGTCTGCGTGATAGTTTCTTTGGGCGTGTTGAGGACGGCAACTTTTTCTGCGCGGAATTCAGCCTGCGCGGTTATCTTTGAATCAAAAAGCCAGAAAGGAACATACATAGGCTGAATTGCCTCGACGCGATTATTCGCTGTAAAATTGCTCGGCAAAAGCATATGCCCTTTATAAAACTCCTTAAGGGCGGCGACGGCGTCAGCCTTAGTTTTTTTGAACGGGATAACAAAGTCGGGCTTCAACATGCCGTCGAAACGTTTCGGAATCATAGTCGGGTTGCCGCAATAGACGCATTCGGTCGCCATAGTATTTTCGTCGCAAACAAGTTCTGCGCCGCAACTCGAACAGGTAAACGCATGAAGAGTCGCCGCCTCGTCACGACTCCATTCAGAGCCGGCATTTTCAGTTTCCCATTTAGCCTCTTGAGCCTCAGCCGCTCGAACTGCCATTTCCTGTTTGCCGCGAAAAAGTTCCTCTATCGTGCTGACTTCAAACTCCGTTCCGCAGTATTCGCAAGTGACTGTTTTCTTGCCCGGCAAAAAACTAAGCGGCGCACTGCAATTCGGGCATTTATAACTTACTGATGAATCAGCCATTTAAAAGCCTCCCAAAAATTTTTTCCGATTGTAGCAAAAGATTTTCCCTTAATCAAATGAAATGTGTTACAATACGCCGCATGGAAAAGAAATTAAAAATTTTAACTTATGGATGCCAAATGAACGTTGCCGACTCGGAACGTATGGCAGGATTACTTAAAAAAATCGGATACACTTTAACTGAAGATGCCGACCGCGCAGATTTGATTTTGATTAATACATGTTGCGTTCGTGGTACGGCGGAGGATAAAGTCTTTGGGCAAATCGGCAGATTCAAAAGTCTCAAGCGTGAAAAGCCGTCGCTGATTTTAGGCGTAGCGGGTTGCATGGCGCAAAAGGAAGGGGAAAATTTAATCAAACGTGCGCCGCATATTGATTTCGTCTTGGGAACAGGACAAAGTTCCGAAGTCGCCCGCGTCGTCCAAAGCTTGGAGCGTGAACGGAAACATTTCATCGATACTTCAAATGTTAGCGGAGAAATTCCGACTGAAGTTTTTCCTCTGCGCGGCGGACAAGTCTCAACGTTCGTGCCGATTATGTATGGTTGCAATAATTTCTGTACCTATTGCATTGTGCCCTACGTCAGAGGTCGCGAACGTAGCCGCAAGCCCGAAGAAATTTTCGCCGAAGTCAAGCAGGCAGTCGCCGAAGGTTTCAAGGAAATTACACTGCTCGGACAAAATGTCAACTCTTATTCGGGCGGCATGACTTTTGCAGAACTTTTAACAGCAGTCGATAAGATTGACGGCGTTAAGCGGCTCCGATTTATGACAAGTCACCCTAAAGATTTATCCGACGAATTGATTGCGGCGATTGCTGGCGGGAAAAATATTTGCGAACATATTCATCTGCCCGTTCAATACGGCTCCGACAAAATTTTAAAACGTATGAATCGCGTCTACACCGTCGAAAAATATTTAAAGCTCGTCGAAAAAATTCGCAAAGCAATTCCCAACCTTAGCTTGACGACGGATTTAATTGTCGGCTTTCCAGGTGAGACCGAAGAAGATTTTCTGGAGACGTTGGATTTCTTGCGAGCCGTTAAATTCGACGCGGCATTTACTTTTATTTATTCAAAACGGAGCGGGACGCCCGCCGCAACTTTCGACAATCAGATTGACGACGAAACTAAACATCGCCGCCTTGATGAGCTTATGAAAGTTCAAAACGCCATAAGCCTTGAAAAAAATCTTGCGTTGAAAAATTCTGTTGTCGAAGTTTTGGTTGAAGGCGCAAGTAAGACTGACGATAAAATTTTCATGGGAAGGACACGTTCAAATAAATTGATTCTCTTTGAACACGGCAACGAACAAGCGGGCGACCTTATCAAGGTTAAAATTACTCAAGCTCAAACATGGCTCCTTAAAGGCAAGATAATATGACGCGCCGAAAAAAATCTGCGTGAGGAATTGACAAAAAAAAAAAACTATTATAATGCCTGAAGCAACATTCAAAATTTTTGAGAGGAGCTGGCAACAGTAGATTAAAATATTGACAAAAGTGAAAGTACGTCCTAAAATTTGCGTACCGACGAGAAACAAGTCGGCTTAAGAAGTGCTAATACCGGTGGCTCGCCGGGAATTTACGACTGTGGAGTGTTGCACAAACGTTAGTAGGTAAGCCGAGAACGGACACGAGAAAGCAGTAAGATAGAACCGCGAGGTCTATCCGAATCATCTTGACATGGACATAACGGATGATTGTCCACGAGTGACCATGTTTTAAGGAGCAGAATGTCTTTATGGCTGAAAAAAATAACTACGAGGACGGCAAAATCGTCAAGGGCACTGCCAAAGCTGATACCATTTATAACGGTGGCGACAGTGTAACTATCGACGCGGGCAAAGGGAACGATTCTATCGAAAATTCTTTTGGCGACACGGTGACAATCGACGCGGGTGACGGCAATGATTACATTTCCAACGGAGGCTCCAATACGACAATTAATGGCGCGGCAGGCAACGATTATATTTTTAACGTCGGCGAAAACGTTACAATCGACGCAGGGACGGGCAATGATTCCATTACCGTTAACTGGTATGAAAACGTTCTGATTAAGTACAGCGGTGGCAATGATTTAATTCAGGGCTTCTATGATACTTCGACGCTCCAAATCGCAAAAGGCACTATGAATTCCGTCATCAACACCAACGGCACCGACTTATTTTTGACCGTCGGCAAAAATGTAATCACATTGGTTGGCACGGCAAGTATCGATAAATTGAATATCGTCAACTCCAAAGGCAAAGCTGTCAAAAGTAGCATAATTCTTAAGGGCACAAGCGAGGCAGACAGCTTGACCAACAGCGGCAATTCGCTAACAATCGACGCAGGAACTGGCAACGATTCAATCGATAACACTGGCGACAATATTCTAATTAAGTACAGCGGCGGCAATGATTTAATTCAGGGCTTCTATGATACTTCGACGCTCCAAATCGCAAAAGGCACTATGAATTCCGTCATCAACACCAACGGCACCGACTTATTTTTGACCGTCGGCAAAAATGTAATCACATTGAGCGGCGCGGCGAGTATCGAAAAATTAAATATCGTCAATTCTAAAGGTAACGCCGTCAAGCATACGGTTAAAGCAGATTTCAACTTCACTGATAGTGCAAATTCTCTTACAAGCAACCTCAGCAATACTACACTCGACGCGCTCGGTGGCAATGACACCGTTACTAACTACGGCTCAAACGTTTCCATTAATGGCGGCGAAGGTGATGATGTCATAAACAACGCTATCGAAATTGATAAAAACTCAATTTCAAGAGTGGATGGCGTCAAAAAAGTCACAATCGATGGAGGCTTAGGCAACGATACCATTGCAAATAACGCTTCGAAGGTCTTGTTCAATTACAGCGGTGGCAATGATTCGATTTACGGGTTCAACTCGACAAGTACACTCAAGATTGCGTCGGGCACAATGGATTCCGTCATCAACTCAAACGGCAGGGATTATTTCTTAACTATCGGAGAAAGCATAGTAACTCTGACAGGAGTGGCATGGTTCGACAAAGTTAATATCGTCAACTCAAAGGGTAAAGCCATAAAGTACAAAGTCAATACAGACCCCAACGCCATGAATGGCAACGATTCGATTGAGAACGATTCAGACTCTGTAAAAATCAATGCGGGTGCAGGTGACGATACCATTGAAAGTAACGGCAATAAAGTCTCGATAGTCGGTGGCGCGGGCAACGATTACATTTACAATTCCTACGGTTCACTAACAGCAATCAACGCAGGTGACGGCAATGACACTATTTACAATAACTACGGCTCTAGCGTCACAATTTCAGGCGGCGCGGGTAACGATTCGATTGAAAACTGGGGATCCAACGTTAAAATCGACGGCGGCAAGGGCGACGATTGCATTGAAAGTGACGGCGATAAAGTTTCCATATTCGGCGGCACGGGAAATGACAAAATTGATAGTGCTGGCGATAATGTGACAATTAACGCGGGTGCTGGCGATAATACCATTTCTGTTCACAGTTCCAACGAGAACGTCTTATTCGTTTACGGTGGCGGTAACGATTACATCGAAGGGTTCAACGAAACGAGTACTCTCAAGGTTGCGTCGGGCAAAATCAGCTCCGTCCTCACGAATGGCGAAGATTATTTCTTAATAATCGGCAAAAATACTGTTGCGTTGCGAAACGTGGCTTCATTTGCAAAAGTTAATATCGTCGACGCTAAAGGCAAATCAATTAAGTTCGCAGTCGAATATGTCAACACGATAAACAACGAAAAAGACGGCAAAAAAGTCACTGGCACCAAAGACAGAGATGACATCTTCAATTACGGCTCGAAAGTTTCGATAGTCGGCGGCGAGGGCGATGATACCGTTTACAATCATGGAGAAAAAGTCACGATAAGCGGTAGAAACGGAAATGATTATATTTTGAATTCTTCTTCTTCTTCCTTGACTGCGATAAACGCGGGTGACGGCAACGATGAGATTCGCAACTACGGCTCGAAAGTCTCGATAAGCGGCGGAGATGGCAACGATGACATTGACAACGAAGGCTCGAACGTTTCAATAAACGCAGGTAAAGGAAACGATGAAATTTATAACGGTAGCTGGCTCTATCTGGAAGAAGGAGCTAAAGTCACAATCAATGCAGGTGACGGCAACGATGAGATTCGCAACTACGGCTCAAAAGTCTCGATAAGCGGCGGCGCGGGAAATGATACCATTAAAAACGGCGACTGGAGCTCTTCAAATTCGACTACAAGTTCAGGCGAATCGGTCACAATCAACGCAGGTGCTGGTAACGATGAGATTCGCAACTACGGCTCGAAAGTCTCGATAAGCGGCGGCGCGGGAAATGATACCATTGAAAACGGTGACTGGACCTCTTCTGATTCAGTTGCAAGTACAGCTAAATTTGTAACAATCGACGCGGGCGACGGCAACGATGTCGTTGTCAATTACGGTGCGAGTATCTCCATAAACGGCGGCAAAGGTAATGATTCACTCAAAGGCGGTTCTAAAAACGATTTACTCAAGGGCGGCGCAGGTGATGATTCACTCTGGGGCGGCAAAGGTGATGACTCGCTTTATGGTGGAGACGGCAATGATACTTTTATCTATTGCGCGGGCGAAGGAACCGATAAGATTTTCGACTACACTTCAGGCGATATGTTGCAAATCCTCAAATCGGACGGTGAAACAAGTGGTTCCTTTAGTAGCTCGAAGTTCAGCAAAGGCACACTCACGCTGACGATTAATAAAAACAGCAAACTTATCCTTAGCAACGTAAGCACTTCAACCGACTTTAACATAAACGGCACGGCTTATCACATTAGCGGCAGTAAGCTTGTTAAGTAAAATTTGCGCGGAAAAAATTCTTAATCCCGTCGCGAGGCGGGAATTTTTTATAAGTAATTTAATAAACAAGAAAAATTTTTCTCAAAGTTATTGCCTGCGAAAAACGATTATGCTATATTAAGCGGCGGTTATTGGCAGTTGAGGGATTTTTATATGTCAAACCAATCAGACAGGTGGTAAGAAAAATGGAAGTAATTTTGGCGAAGTGTTTAGGATTTTGCTACGGCGTCAAGCGGGCGATTAAAATTGCCGAAGAGCACGCGGATGGAAAAACTTGTACTTTAGGGTCTATAATCCATAATCCGCAAATGGTAGAAAGATTGCGTCAGAAAGGCATTGGCGTAGTCGAAGATTTGACGGCGATGGAGGAGGGCACAATAATAATTCGCTCACACGGCGCAGGACCAAAAACTTACGAAGAGGCAGAGGCAAAGGGATTAAAGGTCGTCGACGCGACTTGTCCGCATGTGAAAAGGGCGCAAAATTCCGCACAGGATTTATCGAAGGACGGACGCCACGTAGTCATAATCGGCGAAAAAAATCATCCCGAAGTCAGAGGACTCTTCGAGTGGTCGGGTAATCGCGCAACTATCGTCGAGACAGAGGAGGACGCTAAAAATTTCGCGCCCTGCCAAAAACTCGGAATAATTTCTCAAACAACGGTGAGCGACGAGATTTTTATTAAAACCGTGACGCAACTGCTTGGGAAATCAAAAGACCTGCGAATTCTGCGAACGATTTGCACGGCAACGGACGAAAGACAAAAAGCAGCATTAGAGCTTGCAGACGAAGTTGACGTTATGATTGTGGTCGGCGGACGCAACAGCGCAAATACCACGCGACTTGCTCAACTTTGCGAAAAAAAATGCAGAACTTATCACATAGAAACAGCTCAGGAACTTTCACCTGAATGGTTAGAAAAATCCAACAAGGTTGGTATCACAGCCGGTGCCTCAACGCCGGACTGGATTATCGGGGAGGTTTATAAAAAGTGTCAGAAGATTTAAAGAGTATGGAAGACATGGGTGCTCTTCTTGAAGAGTCGGGTAGTATTCAAAACATTCGTGAGCATGAAATTGTTGAGGGGACTGTCGTCCAAGTCAAACGCGAAGAAGCTTACGTCGACATCGGCTACAAGCAGGAAATCGCCATTCCGAAAAAAGAATTGGCAATCCCTGAACCCGATTCGGCGGAGGAAGTCGTCAAAGTCGGCGACAAAATTAAAGTTTACATTCAATCGCTCGGCGGCGAAAATGGCGGCGTTCTTTCCAAAATTAAAGCCGATGCCGAAGTCGTTTGGGACGATTTGCGTGCGATTAAGAATCACAACGAGGATCCCGAAACGGAAGACCTTGAGACCGTCGACGCAAAAATTACCAACGTCGTTAAGGGCGGCTTAACTGCGACCGTCAACGGACTGCGCGGCTTTATTCCCGCGTCGCAAATGGAACTTCATTTTGTAAAAGATTTAAGCTCCTATGTCGGTCAGACCGTCAAAGCATTGCCGATTGAAATTGAATCGCATAAGCGTCGCCTTGTCTTGAGTCGTCGTCAACTTCTCGAACGTGAACGCGAATCTAAACAGCAAGAAGTTTTCAGTACAATACATGAAGGCGACATTCTCGACGGTACTGTTAAACGTCTCGTCGATTACGGCGCGTTCATTGATATAGGCGGCGTCGACGGGCTTGCGCACATTTCCGACCTTTCTTGGGAGCGCATTTCCCAACCTTCCGAAATTCTTAAAGTCGGGCAGGAAGTTAAGGTTTACGTTAAAAATATCGATCCCGAAGCGCACAGGATTTCCCTTTCGATTAAACAGACTCAGCGCGATCCTTGGCTCGATAAAGCAGAGCAATTTAAGGAAGGCGAACTTATCGAAGGCAAAATCGTCAAGCTCGCGAAGTTTGGCGCGTTCATGGAAATTGAGCCGGGTTTTGACGGCTTAATCCCGATGGGCGAACTTAGCGACCGTCGTATCGAAAATGCTGACGAGGCTGTAGCGGTTGGCGACATTGTTAAGGTTAAAGTTTTGCGTATCGACCAAAAGCGCAAGAGAATTTCACTGTCGATTAATCGTGCGCGTCGTGACAGTAGCAACGCCAATTACAGACGTTATCAGCCCAAAGGCGAAGTCGCGGTTAATTCCGCCGAAGAAACGCCTGTTGAGTAATAATTAATCGGTAAGACTCCCGCAAATTTAAGAAGAGGCTTTGCTCCCGCGCAGGGGACAGAGCCTCTTTTGATTCTTTTCTATTTTTAAAGAGTAGCATTGCGCAACTTTTATCGGGCGTTGAATCGGCGTTTGTGACTTCGCTTGTCGGAATCGGTGCCGCCTTGATTTACAGCGGTATTCATCATTTGCTTTTAGTTAAGTTTCAAAAAAATATCAATGCGTTGGTTGGAAAATTGGACGAAACATTTCCGCGCCGCTCTGTCGAAGATTGGCTTGCTAAAAGTAATAACGAAATAAAAAATATCGTCGGGCAAGCGGCAATGGAAAATTCTTGGCTCGAAAAAAGTTATTCCGAATCTCAAAGTCAAACGACGGAATTAAAAAATATCGCTAAAGACATCGGCGACCAAAGAGTTATTCTGAAAAATATTGGCGAGGACGTGGCACGAGCTATTTACGAAGGGCTTGACGAACGCATAAATGACGCCGTCGAAACGCTTTGCGACAAACTTGAAGAAAAAATTTTGCCACAAGTCGATAGAATCTGCACGGCGATTGAAAAATTAGGGGCGGGAGGAGTCGATAAGGTCGGAGAAATTTTTACTAAAGGTGTCGGCTCACAAATGGACAGATTTTCAGCCGCCCTTGACAGATTTTCAAACGACATTGACAAGAAATTGAACACTGCCAACGAAATCGCTAACATCATGAACGAACAACTTTTAGAAACACTTCATAATGTCGGGTTTATTGGCGATTTTTATCTTGGTGCTGTCGTATTTTATACTGAATTTCAGTCAAGCGACGGCTCAACTGACTCAAAACGACGTAACCCGTGCGGAATTATTGCGTTTTATGCAGGAAGAACTTAAGCGCGAAGGAATAACAGTTACTATAGATGAACAACACGGCATATTAAGAATTTCGGAGGGCGTATTATTCGACGTGGGACTTGCAGACGTGAAACCACAGGGGCAAGTCGTCATAAAAAAATTGGGCAACGTCTTAGAAGTCGCGCTGAACTCGGAGAAATTTAAAGGGCGCGTCGAAACAATTTTTATCGAAGGACATACAGACAACGTGCCGATAGTTACAGAAATTTTCCCGTCGAATTGGGAACTGTCGACGAAACGGGCGATAAATACATGGCTGACGATGAGCGGAGCAAATCCAAACTTAATGACGCTGTTAAATGACAAGGGCGAAATGATTTTTTCGGTAAGCGGCTATTCGGACACGCGACCAATAGCAGAAAATTCAACGGAGGCAGGTCGGCGCGATAATCGACGAATTGACATAAGATTTTCAATGACGCCGCCGTCTGAAAAAGACATAGACATTGTAGGATTTGTAAGGGAGGAGTTGGCGCGATGAGTGATGAAGAAAATTTAAATCTGCGCGGCTCGATTAGAGATTTGCGCAACGTTGCAAAGACTTTGAACGCCGCCAATTTTAATTTCAGTATGAACGCGCTGGAAAAGTTTTTGGACGGAATAACAGTCGATAAGCCCGCCGAGCCGCCCGAAGATATTTTAAAACCTTTGCTGGTGAAATTTCTATGCGGTGATTATAATTTTTCTTCACGAGAGATTAGAAATTTGCCGTTTATAATTTACGATTCGTCGATAACTTATAATGAAGCGATAAAAATTTTGCGATTTATGGACTTTTCGCGGACAAGTCATCTGCGCGGCGTTTTGAGCGTCTATCTTTTGAACTATGACGGCTCTAAAAAAACCGAACTACTTCGACAAAAATTAAATGCTATTCGTAACGTTGATACCGTATCGCTGAGGAAAATTTTTGCGGCGAGTGATAAACTTTTTGCCAACGAACGTTTTATGAATATGGCGCGGCTTTTCGCGGATAAATTGAGCGTTACGAATTCTCTTGAGACAATCGGGCTGTCAAATTTTTATAAGACCTCAAAGTTTATTCAAGCGTCGCTTAGGAATTTTTTTCGTATGCCTAAGTTTATCACCGATCAGTTTGTGATTTTAGACGAACTCGACGCCGAATTTGATACTTATCAAAATATTTTCCCTGATTTAGCAGACGCAATGATTCAAAATGTAGTTGTCAATCAAAATTTTGGAAAGAAAAAGTGCATAGATGTTTTTTATCGGAGATTGGGCGACCCGCGCTTTGGCGACAGGCGTTTTAGTTGGGATAGAGTTTCGGAAAAGTCCAAAGAAATTTTTAAAGCTTGGATTGCCGAAGACGACTTGAGAATTTTCTTTGAAATTACTCGCGAAGTGCTTAGAAAGGCATTAGCTTTGGTTAAAACTCAAGAAGAACGTGATAAAGCTATAGCCAATATTAAAATGTGGGATGAGCGAGAATTTTTTTGGAAATTTTATCTTCCCTATATCGGAAATACATGGGTTGTTCTCGGAAGCAACGCGCAAGAAATTGCTTATCAGTTGAAAGATATGAGAATTCATGGAAAATTACTCGGTAACTATGATAAAGATAAAAGCGGTTTTTTATTTCAAATTGGAAGTTATATTTTTGCTGAATGGAGCCACAACGGAGCATTAAGAGTTTATCCGGCACAGCGTGTGAAAGATTACATTGGAAACAATATTTCTAAAACCAAAATGATGGAAGTTCCTGTTGCTGACGATGGCAAAGGAAGATGGGTTCATAAAGATTCACGTGACGAAAATTCAGGCGAAATAATTTCATGGCAACATAAAGTCAGTAAGTGGCTTGAAAAAAATTGTGGTATTCATGATAGGAGGTTTGAAAGTTGAATGCGACATGGCAAGCGACAAATGACGGATATTTTTTCCCGCAAGAAAATTTATCGGCTGCAATTAAATTGAAGTTAGAAACGCTGATTCTCGAAGATTCCGCGCAGATTTCGGCGGGCGGAACGTTAATTCCGTTTGAAAAATCGTTTTTATTATCGGAAGAGGACGCCGAACTTTTAAAATTGCCGCCTTGCAACCCGTATCAACTTTCGATTCGGACGGAAGGATATATCGGAAAAAATTTTAAATACGTCGTCGAGTTTTTGAATTCGGACGGACGAGCGATAACCAAACCGCAAATTAACGGCGGCTTACTCAAAATCGGCGGCGAAAATATTTTCCGACTCAATGCAGACCAATTCGCGCTGATTAATCTTGCAAAAATCGGCAATGAAAATATTTCTAGCGAAGAACCTTTGCTGACAGTCAAGCAAATTCAACAGATTGCGGCGAAATCTGAGGCTAAAATTGACGGCTACATTTCAGAAAAGAATAAAAATATCATTGTTCCCGATAAACTCGACGTTGAATTTACGGAAAGCGGCGATGCGGTCAAAGTTCAACCGATTTTGCTTGGTAAAAATGACAAAGGCGAATTGGAACCGATGGACAGCGCGGATTTTCAAACGGTTTTTGGTAAGCGCAACAGAATTTCAAGCGTTTACAAAGGAAAAGACGGAGCGCAATACATTTTTTCAAATACATTACGTGAAGGGCTTGCACAAATTAAATCTGTCGGAACGTTGAGTAAAGCCGAAGCCGCCCGCTATAAACTCCAGCCCAAAGAATTATTTTCTGGCGATGCGTTTGATTTCAATTATTCCGACCGCGTTATCGGCATTGAAGAAATTGAGCAAGTTCCCGCTTATCAAAATTCAAGTTGGGGAATAAATTGGGGCGAAGGCGAAACTTCACCAACAAATACAGAAGAAAATCCTCCACGTTCAAAAATCTTTGCTCTCAAGATAAAGGAAAATGAGGAGAGTAACATTTACGAAAAAAATTCGGTTGAGCGGAAGGGGAAATTTTTTGCCGACGTGCTTTGTCCCAGAGTAAAACTGTATCCTCATCAAATTCAAGGCGTATGGCATATGTCGCAAATTTGGAAGGACAGTCGCTGGCACGGGATTTTAAATGCGGACGATATGGGGCTGGGCAAGACGTTGCAGACGCTGATTTTCATAGGTGGCTTAAAAAAATTCTGCGCGGATTACGAGAAAATAAATTTCCCAATATTAATCGTTGCGCCGACCGCCCTTCTTATGAATTGGCAAATCGAGTACAAAAAATTTCTGCGCGGAAATATTTTCAGCGAAGTAATTCCTTTGCACGGAAACGCCCTTAAAAAATTTTTTACGAATGAACTCACTCCGAATAAAAAAAGAAAATTATCGCTTAGAAATTTACCGCCAAACGCCCTTGCACTGACGACCTACGAAACTTTGAGCGATTATCAATTTTCGTTCGCCGAAATTTCTTGGAGCATTATTGTTGCCGACGAGGCGCAGAAAATAAAAAATCCCAAAGCAGGGATAACTAAGGCACTCAAGGCAATGAAATACGACTTCGCAATTTGTTTAAGCGGGACGCCTGTTGAAAATTCGTGGGTGGATTTATGGAGCATAATGGACTTTGTACAGCCTGCACATTTGGAAAATTTAACAACGTTCAAAGCAAAATATATTGACGGCTTGACGGACAAAAATATTAAGCGACTCGGCGAGGAAATAAAAAAGAAATTAAAGCCGCTGATTATTAGGCGCATGAAGGAAGATTACTTAGAAAATTTGCCCGTGAAAAATATTAAACTTTGCCGCGAAGAAATGCCGCCTTATCAAAGCAAAATTTATTGCTCGGTGCTGGAAAAGTATCGACGCGGAGGATTTCAGACGCCTTTAAATTTTATTCAACGACTGCGCGAAGTTTCATTGCATCCCGACTTAAAAACTATGGCTCATGAAAAATTTTTTGAACTCGACGCGGACGAAATAATAAATCGTTCGGCGCGGCTGATAAAAACCTTCAAAATCCTCGACGAAATAAAAACTCGCGGCGAAAAAGTCCTAATCTTCCTCACGAATCGGAACATGCAAGAAATATTAAGGCATTTACTCGGAAAAAAGTTTGGAATAACAATTTTGCCGCCTATAAACGGAACAATGAACGGCTCGGCGCGTCAAAGGTTAATCGACGACTTCAAAAGGTTTGACGGCTTTAATGTGCTTATACTTTCACCCGAAGCGGCAGGCGTCGGCTTTACGATAACGGAGGCAAATAACGTTATTCATCTCGGCAGGACGTGGAATCCCGCTAAAGAAAATCAAGCAACCGACCGCGTTTATCGAATCGGGCAGGAAAAAGTTGTTAATGTTTATCTGCCGCTCGCTTGCAATAAAAATCTGCGCAACAAAACTTTTGACGAGAATTTGGAAATACTTTTGGGCTACAAGCGAGATTTAAGCGCGAAAGTTTTATTTCCGACCGCCGAGACTGACAGCGATATAGAAACTTTAATATCGATTATGAATTTGCCCAAAGAAATTTTGGACACGGATTATTGGACGATTAAGGACGTTGATTTGGTTACGGGGCTGACTTTTGAGCAAATTATTTCGGATTTATATAACAGCATGAGGAATTTTACGGCGGTGCAAACTCCTGCCACAAATGATTTTGGCGCGGATGTCGTCGTTAAATCTACAATGGACAATACGGGGCTTTTGATTCAATGCAAGCACAGAGAAAATCCCGAAAAATCTATTGGCAATGACGGAATTCAAGAAATCTGCGCGGCAATCGGCTATTATGAGCAAAAATATTTTGGGATAAAATTTCAACCCGTCGTCGTCACCAATGCCAAAAATTTCACTTCGGGCGCGATTGAACTTGCACAAAAAAACGGCGTGAAATTAATCACCCGCCGCGAGCTTGAAACTTTGCTCTCCGATAACAAAATCTTGAAGTGCTGAATTAACCGCGAGAAATCGACCGCTTATGATAGAAAATATATTGCTGAAGAATGCCCGCGTTTGTTCCGAAGGTTTCAAAGATATTTTCGCCGTTAAAATCTTCGTCAATCGCCCGTTTAATCCACACGTCGACGGGAGCGCGATTTACTCTGTGATAAGCAAACAACGCAACGCAATTCGCAACCTTATCGCCGACGCCTTTAATTTTCTTAAGCTCCTCGACAAGTTCCCCGTCCGAAAAATTTTTCAATGCGTCTAAATTTATCTCGCCGCTCAAAATTTTATCCAGAGCATTTCGGATATAATCTTTCCGATAAGCCAAACCGAGACCTTTTAAATCTTCAATCTGCGCGGAAGAAATTTCTTCAAGGCGCGGGAAAAGATTAACTTCGCCGACGCGCCGCCCGAACTTCGCGCAAATTCTTTCTACCGAACTCCTTATGGCAGGAATATTTTTCCGCTGACTGATTATAAAACTGATAAGCATTTCAAAAGGCTCTTGATTCAAAATCCGAATCCCTTTGCCAAATTCTAAGGCGTCAAGCAAGATTTTTTCGTAAGATTTGCCCGCCGCAAAGTCTTCAATATCGCGTCGAATGCTCGCGTAATTCGTTTCCAAGTCGAAATAATTTTTCCAAATGCGTTCCCAGTCTTCCGCTGTACAATCAACCTCAAAAATATTTTCGTCGCGCTTGCCGATTTGTAAAATATTTTCCCCGACAATAAAGCGGAATTGATTCGGCTCAATTTCTTTTGGGCGGAAACATTGCCCGCTGTCGACGATTTTTTTCAAGTCGAAGTCGTCATCAATTCTAATCTCCATTGCACAACCTCCCGAAAACTTTTTTAACAATCTGCGCAGGCACGTCAGAGCAAATTTCAACTTCGCCAAAATTTTTCATTAGTACCCAATTAACCTTGCCGCTAACCGCCTTTTTATCGCGAAAAGTCACGTCGTAAAGTTTATCGGCATTGAGACCCGCACAGGTCGTCATCATGCCGAATTTTTTTATGAGATTTTCAAGCCTCTCGACGTTCGCCGCAGAAGTTTTGCCAAGCTCCAAACTTATCCGAGCCGCCGCAATCATGCCAACAGCAACCGCCTCGCCGTGACGATATTTTTCGTAATGAGTTTGCTCTTCGATTGCGTGCGCAGCAGTGTGCCCGAAATTCAAAATCCGACGCAAGCCCGATTCTTTTTCGTCCGTGCTGACGACTTCCGCCTTAATCTCGCAAGAACGCTTGACGACGTGCGTCAAAGTTTTTAAATCGCGTTGAAAAATTTTCTCGGCGTTGTCTTCAAGGTAAGTGAAAAAATTTTCGTCGCTAATCACGCCGTATTTGACGACTTCGCCAAGTCCCGATTTAATTTCGCGTTCGGGCAACGTCTTCAAAAAATTTAAGTCGATAAAAACTGCGCGGGGTTGATGAAATGCGCCGATTAAATTTTTGCCCAGCTTGTGATTTACAGCCGTCTTGCCGCCTACGCTCGAATCAACTTGCGCCAAAAGCGTCGTAGGAATTTGAATCAGCGAAATGCCGCGCATGAAAGTTGCCGCCACAAAGCCCGCTAAATCTCCGACAACGCCGCCGCCCAATGCGATTATTACGGACTTTCTATCAAGCCCAAGTTCAATCGCCCGCGTATAAAGTTTTTCAGCCTCTTGCAGACTCTTAGAAGTTTCGCCGTCGGGTATGAAGGCGACTTCATAAGGAAAATTTTCCGCACAGGTATCAAAAATATTTTTCTGAGTTACGAGCAAAGCCTTTCCTTCAACAAATTTATCGACGCCGCCCAAAATTTTTGAGCCGATAAAGATTTCGTAACTGTTCTTATCGAGATTGACCAAAACTTTTTCCATATTATCACCTAACCCCTGAATCCTATCCCCTATTACCTAAACTACCTAAACTACCTAAACTGCCTCAAATATCTGCAAATGTCATCGATAATTTGAATCGGCGACCAATTTGTCGTGTCGACTTGATAATCTGCGCGGTCGTAAAATTTTTTCCGCTCCGCCAAAAGTTTTTTAATCGTCTCAAGCCGTTCATTACCGCCGCCGTCTAATACAGGGCGTTCGCCGCGCCGTGCAGTTCGATTAAATATTTCTTCCGGCTCGGTCGTCAAGCAAATCATCACGCCCGAATTTTTAAGCAGGTTAAGATTTTCTTCGTCCTTAATCGTGCCGCCGCCCGTCGCTATAATAAGCCCGCGTCGTTCGCTGAGTTCTTTGACTGCCGCTTTTTCAAGGGCGCGAAAATGTTCCTCGCCGTATTGCTCAAAAATTTTCGGAATCGACATTCGGTTTTCGTCCTCAATTTTTTTATCAATGTCAATAAACGGTCTGCCGAGTCGCGTCGCCAAAAGTTTTCCCAAGCTTGTTTTGCCCGTTCCCATAAAGCCCGTTAATATCACGTTGTTTTTCATCAAAATCGCGGTACGCCGCATTTCTCTCCTTTCTTGTTGACTGTCAACGTAAATTTGTTAAACTTAAACGTATTAAAAATGTGAGGAGGTGCAACCGTGTTACTTACCAAAACCATTAAACTCAAACTGTATTTGAATTCGGAACAGATTACTCTGTTTAAGCAAATGTCCGAGCAATACAGGTTGGCTTGTAATTTTGTTTCCCAATACATTTTTGATAATAATTTTGACTTAAATTCTAATCGATTGAACAAAGAACTTTACCGCTGCACCAGATTAAAATTCAATCTTAAATCTCAGCTTACTCAATCCGTCTTTCGTACTGCTGTTGCCCGTTATAAGACTGCACGCGAACAACTTGCTCAAAAACCTTACCGCTACAAAGATGAACTCGGCGAATATCAGAAAATCACTCGAACGCTTGAGTGGCTGATTAAGCCCGTTGTATTTCGCCATCCACAATGTGATTTAGTCCGCGACCGCGATTACAGTTTTGTTGATAACGGATTGAGGTTGTCAATAAATACTCTCGGCAAACGTGTAAAAATCTGCTTTGAAGACAAACATTGGCAAGAATATCTTGACGGCTCTTGGAGTTTGGGTACCGCAAAACTTTTGGAACTCAAAGGCAAATGGTATCTGCATATCCCCGTTACCAAGAACTTTGAGGAATTTGACAAAGAAAGTCAACGCTGTCCGAAATGCGGCTCCATTAATAAGGCTAATCGACACCATAATATCCACGAATATATCTGCCGGTGCGGTTATCGCTCGAATGATGACAGAGTGGGAGCGATGAACATACAACTGCTCGGCACACTTTGGATAAGCGGGGACGAACGACCGCACTTTGAAAAAATAACGACTTCCGATTAGCAGTTGGAAGTTAAACGGGTGTCGTCAACCACCCGATGATGTCTGACCTATGAGGGAGCGTCAGCGTTTGAACCTCGCGCTCGGTAAAGACCGGTAACGGTACGGACAAGCTCCGACTTCTTTAAGTCAGTGTAGTTGACAATCCGAAATCCCTCGCAAGTCGTTCACGATAAAGTTTCAAATTGGCAAGGGTATCGCAAAGCGCGTCGCCGCCAAATTTCTCAACAATCGCGTCCGCAGTAACGATTGCCGCCATTGCCTCGCCGACAACTTCAGCCGCCCAAATCGCGCAGGTATCAGAACGCTCCTTGCTTGCCGTCGTCGGGTTCTTAGTCGCAATGTCGACCGTTCGCAAAGGTTTCATTAAAGTCGGAATAGGTTTCATTGCGGCACGAATAATTAAATCTTCGCCGTTCGTCATGCCGCCTTCAAAGCCGCCCGCCCTGTTCGTTTCGCGATAAATTTTCCCGTCGGCAATAAAAATTTCGTCGTGAACTTCACTGCCAAGCTTAGTCGCGTTTAAAAATCCGTCGCCGAGTTCAACAGCTTTTATCGCTTGAATCGACATAAACGCCGCCGCAAATTTCGCGTCCAACTTTTTATCCCATTGAATATGACTACCCAAGCCCGCAGGGACGCCCGAAACTTTTATCTCGAAAATGCCGCCGACCGTATCGCCCAGAGCTTTCGCCTCGTCAATGCGATTTTTAATTTCAACTTCGCCCGTCACTCCGCCAACGCTTAAAACTTCGCCAGTAATTTTTACGCCGCAATTTTCAAGAAAAATTTTGCATAAAGCCCCTGCCGCAACACGCATTGCAGTTTCGCGAGCACTCGACCTTTCCAGAATATCCCGAACGTCCGAGCGATTATATTTTGCCGCGCCCGTTAAATCGGCATGACCGGGACGCGCATTGGTAACTTTTTCGCCAAAAGGAATGCCTTCCGCGCTCATTTTATCCTGCCAATTTTTCCAATCGCGATTTTCGACGCTTAACGTTATCGGACTACCTAGCGTCTCGCCGAAACGAATCCCAGATAAAAATTCGACGGTATCACTTTCAATTTTCATACGACCGCCGCGCCCGTAGCCTCCTTGCCGACGTTTAAGCTCCGCATTAACAAATTCACTTGAAACTTTGACGCCCGCAGGTAAGCCCTCCAATATGCAAATCAATCGCGAGCCGTGACTTTCGCCGCCGCTTATATATTTTACTCCCATAACCTTTCCTCCAAAAAATTTTTGACGCTAAAACGCGGTTGACAACTTAAAATTTTCGTAACATCAATGCGCGTCATCTGGATGCAACGTCACGTTGCCCAAAAAAATTAAGCCGCCGAAAATTTTCCAGCGACTTCCTGTCAAGTTCTCCGTTGTATTAAATCTCTTCCAAATCTTCGGGATGCTTTTTGATATAATCGCGATACTTGTTGTATTCGTCTTCAAAAGATTTATCTTCGGACGCGGCAAGCTGAAAGGACATCATCGCAACCGCCATGATTCGGGCTATTTCGTGCGCCTCGAAAGTTTCAACAAGTCGGGCAATGGTACGCGCTGTTTCGTCGAGCAATTCTTGATCGTCGGCGGCAAAGCGATTTAAAAGGAGCATGTCAAACATTTGCTGTTCCAACGCCGACCAGCCCAACGCAATACCAGCGTTCGAGTGCGGAATTCGGTCATGGGCGTTATAATCCGACTCTTCGTCGCCTAGTTCAGGAATATATACTTCGTCTTCGTCTTCAAAACGCGGTCTGAGCATACAGATCTCCCTCCGAAAAAATTATTGAAAAATACTGCGAAGATATTGTACTATAGACGCAAGCGAAATGTAAAGTAAAAGCGGAGGTCGGCTATGCAAAAAATTTTGATGGGAATCGGCGTGTTATTGATTCTCTTGGGAATTTTCGGCGCGAGCTACACTTGGCATTACGATCACCGCGAGGCAGAGACATTAGAGAAGCACGCGGCGATTGAATTTCAAGTTGCCCGCGACGGCGACGGGAATTGGGAAAGTGCAACGTTTAGTCTTTGGGATTATCGTTATGATAAGGCGCGGCTTTTAAATACGGTGATAGTTTTCACGGACGGTGCTCCTTGGGAAATTGAGGCGGTTACTAAGCAGACGCAAAAAGGTTGGCGCAATGAGAATAAATTATTTTTTCATTTTCCGAAGTCGAGTTTGAAGGATTTACTTGTGGCAAAGGAAGTTCGCGTTAAATTTTATTATGACAATGGGCAGTCGGTTGATTTGCCGCTGGGTAGAAAAGAGTTGTTGGCGTGGCAAAGGAAATTACGCTGGTAGCTCGTTTAAAAAAGCTTTCAGCTGTCAGCTTTTAGCTTTTAGGATTTTACTGAAAGCTGAAAGCTCTAAGCTTAAAGCTAAACTTTTTGTTAGGGGGCTTTATGAATTCGTTTCTAATCGGTCTTCAATTCTTGACAAGAATTTTCGTCGTTAAACAAAGCGTCTGGACTGAACAAAGTTTCGGCGAATCCGTCAAATATTTTCCAGCAGTCGGCGCGGTATTAGGTATAATCTGCGCGGCGATTGTCGGAGCAATAAATTTTTTGAACTTGCCGCTGTTGACGGGCGCAATCGGCTTTACGTCGCTGATAATTTTAACGGGTGGCATTCATTGCGACGGGCTTATGGATTCGGCGGACGGATTATTTTCGGGGCGCGAACGCGAAAAAATTTTGGAGATAATGAAAGACAGCCGCGCAGGGTCGTTCGGCGTCGTGAGTATGATTTTAGTTGCGGCAATGGAAATTTCGACGTTGGCGGAGCTTGCAAGATTGTCGACGTGGTGGCTGTGCGTGGCGATTTATTCTGCGCCAATAATCGCCCGATTAATGATGGTCGTAACAATCGGCGCGTTTCCATACGCTAGAGAATCGGGCATGGGCAAAGCCTTTGCAAAGTTCACGACTCGACGGACAATAATTTTTGCAACGGGCGAGACGATTTTATTTTTGCTCCCATTGGCTTTTATCAGCCCGATATTTTTAATCTGCGCGGCGTCGGCAAGTGCGGTTGCGTTAATCGTGACGTGGAGATTTGCAACGTTCGCGACTGAAAAAATCGGCGGCGTTACGGGCGATATTTACGGCGCAGTCACAACCTTATCCGAAATGTTCGCGCTTATAACTTTTCTGTTGATTGGAAATTATCTGCGATGAAAATTACTGTTAAAATGCGCGGGACTTGCGGCGAATTGGCTCAAGGCTTTTATCACGGCGAGCCTATTCTTATCACTTGCCCGATTGAAAAATTTTCGACCGTCACAATCTCTGACGAGTTCGCGGGCGTCGAAGGGCTAGGAAAAAAATCTTTGGCAATGCTCGAAAAAGTTTTAAAAATTTTCGGCGCGACGGATTTTAAGTTTGGATTACGCTTGACTTCGGAATTGCCTCGCGGAAAAGGTATGGCGTCGTCTTCGGCTGATTTGGCGGCAGTCGCTCAAGCCGTTGCAAAATCTTTAGGGAAAAGTTTTTCAGCATCTGAACTCGGCAAACTCTGCGCGGAGATTGAACCGACTGACGGAATTTTTTATAAAGGCGTCGTTGCTATGAATCCCCTGACTGGACAGCTTATCAAAAAAATTCATGTCGAAGAGAAATTTCTAATCGCGGTCTTCGATTACGGCGGCGAAGTCGATACGCTCAAATTCAATCGCCGCAGTGATTTTGAATTCCCAACGCTCGACGACCGAATCAATTTTGAACTCATAAAAAAGTCCGCGCTAGCTAATCAAAAGATTTTGCCTAAACGCGGGCTTGAAGAACTTATGAACTTTGCAGAAACTTTGGGAGCCGTCGCCGTCAATGTCGCTCACTCCGGAACCGTCATTGGAATTTTCTTTCGCGAAAATGATTCACACATTGAAGAAAAAATTTCCGCCGTCCTAAACCAATTCGACTTCCTAAAATTTTTAATGATGACGCGGCTCGCTATTTAACAAGGAAATCGAAATCGGATTGCGGTACGAGCGTCACAAGCCCCATTATCGCCAAAATTTGTTCAAGGGCTACTCGCGCCGTCGAAGTATTTTTGACAACAAAATCAACGTCGCGCCAATGATCAAATTCGCCCGTCTCGTCAGCCGTCTCAACGTAATATCTTATCTCGTCGTTCGAGCAACCAGCGCGGAGCATTCTATCAACAAAAACTTCGTCGTCAATCATCAGGAAAATCGAAACTAAATCTTGATTGATGAACTTCGTTATCTGCTTAATCGCCGCCACGTCATGCAAAATTGTAACGCTGACTTTGTGTTTCTGATAGGCGTCGAGCACGTCCGATTTGCGCAAGCCGTAAGAGTGTGCTTGATAAGAGGTGTTGACCATAAATTTTTCGTTATCGTAGTCCTTGCTCTTAACGGTCTTGTAAAGTTTGCGCTTGTAGGCGTAGCGGTCGTCGAAAACGCGAGTCGTTATCGTCGGAATGTAATGGATACCCATTGAAACGAGCTGAGAAACCATTGTCGATTTGCCCGACGTGTGAGGTCCCAGAAACGCATAAATTTTATTGTTCGCCATGAAAATTCCTCCTTAACGCTTTTGCTTGGCAACGATGCGAATTGTATCTTCGTCTTCATCAAGCTCCGCGCCGCAACGGGGACAACATTCATACTTCGTACCGTCGGGCAGAGTGCGTTTGCCTACGCATTTGGCGCAAAATTCCATGCCGCAACGGTCACAGTGATAAATAACGCCAAAATCCGTCCGCCCGCATTTCGGGCAACTGTCATAGGTCGCCATAATAATAACCTCCTTAGTAGTTAGGAGCGAGTTTTTAGGAACTAGTTCCTACTAATCCCCAGTTCCTAATTCCTAGTTCCTAGTTAATAATGCGGATGAGCCTTAACATAGTCAACGGGACGACTCCAATCAACGTGAACGCCCGTAGCCTCCCAGAGTCGCGTTAAAACGATTTTCAAATTCTCCGCGCTTAAGTTCGGATTAATATTTTCCGCCGTAAAGTCCAAAAGCGTCTCGTGCGGAATTTTTATTTCGTGCGGCGTCGTCAAAAAATTTTCGGCAAGTGTTCTGCCCTCGTCGTCGCCCAAAGTTACAATAACTTTTTTAGCCGCCTCGTCATACTCGACCCAGCCCAAACTTCCTTTGTAACTTATCGCCACGCTGAAATTCTTCAAATAAATCAACTCCTTTTATATGTAAACGCTTGCATACATGACGGGTAAAACCAACAGCGTTAAGACCGTCGCAACTAACAGCCCGCCCGCTATCGCAACCGCCATTGGTGCCCAGAAAACGCTTGTCATTAACGGCAACATGCCGAGTACTGCCGCCGCCGCCGTCAACATTATCGGACGAAATCTTAAAATCGCCGAATCAATTATCGCGTCGTGAAGATTTTCGCCCGCCGTCTCATGTTGCTGAATCTGGTCGATTAAAATTACCGAGTTGCGAATTATCATTCCAGACAGCGCGATAACTCCCAATTCCGCCACGAATCCCAACGGCTTTGATAAAATTATCAGCGCGAAGATTACGCCGATTATTCCGAGCGGCGCGGTTAAAAGCGTCAGCAACATTGCCTTTGAATCCTTGAGTTGGAACATTAACAACGTCATGATTACAAAAACCACCAGCGGCAACATTGCGGCAAGTTGTTCGGTTGAATTGTCGCTTTCTTCCAAATCGCCGCTCGCTTCGATTGAATAGCCAAGCGGTAAATCTTTTCTCAAATTCTTCGTTGCCTTGAAAGCTTTGGTTGCCGCATCGTTAGCAGTGCCGCTTAAAATATTCGCCTGTACTGTGACGGTCAGTTTCAAGTCGCGCCGCTTAATCAAGCCATATTCCGCGTCGTAAGAAATTTTTGCTATCTGTTCAAGTGGAACGTAGCCTGCCGCGCCAAGATATATCGGCAAATTTTTTAGCGCGGAAAGATTATTCCTGTCGGCGTCGGCAAGTCTTAAGTCAATGTCAATCGTCCTGTCGCCCGTGTAGAATTCAGATGCCTTCGCGCCCGTTATCTCTGTGTACAACGTCGACTTAACCGCCTGACTAGAAACACCTAGCGAACGCAATTTATCTTGGTCAAGCTCAATGCGGACGACTTTGGATTTCTCGTTCCAGTCAAGGTTAATGTTCGTGACGTTTGAATCCTGCGCGATAAGGTCGGCAACCTGCGCGGCAAGCTCGTGAACTTTATTAATATCGGTTCCCGAAACCCTTAGCATAATCGGATAATCGGACGGAGGTCCGGTTTGAATAAGTTGGATATTCGGGCGGACGAGCGGGAAATTTTCGGCGAGTTCATTGCGAATTTTTTTAATCAGTTCGTCGCGAGTATCTTCATTGGCAATCACGACAAATTTCGCGCAATTATCGGCGTCGGTTTTGGGCGCAACCGTCAAGACAAATCGCGGCGTGTCCTTCCCTACGTAATAAGCGAAATTTTTAATGTTGTCGCGCTCGGTGCTTAAAAATTTTGCAAAACGGTCAGCCTCTGCTTGAGTCGCCGCCATAGATGAACCTTCGGGCAATTTGAATTCGATTAAAATTTCGGGGCGAATCGATGGCGGAAAGAATTCCATTTGAACAAATTCCGCCGCGAAAATCATCAATGCGAACGCGCAGATTGTCCCACTTAACACTAAAATTTTATTCCTTAAGAAAATCTCTAATACTCGACGGAATATTTTATAAAAGCGGCTGTCATAAAGTTCATCCTCCGATTTTTTCTCGACCTTGATTATATACGTCCCGAACAGCGGCGCGACCATTACCGAGACTATCCACGACAGCAACAGCGCGATTGACACGACCCAAAACATATCGCGGCAGAATTCGCTTGCTATGCCCTTTGCGAACGCAACAGGTATGAATCCCGCACAGGTTATCAATGTGCCCGTCAACATTGGTTTTGCCGTGACGTTGAACGCATGACACGCCGCATCAAATCGACTAAGCCCGCGTTCAAGTTGTACACTCATCATTTCGACTGCGATTATTGCGTCATCAACCAAAAGCCCCAGCGCGATTATCAGCGAGCCGAGCGAAACTTTATGCAGATCGATTCCCAAAACGTACATGAAACAAAACGTCCCCGCCAATACCAACGGTATGCAACCCGCCACGACAAGCCCCGTCCTTACGCCCAAACTCATAAAGCTAACGCCCAAGACGATTACGATTGCCAATATCAGCGTCTCGACGAATTCGCCGATTGATTCTTCAACGACTTGCGGCTGATTCGATACTTGATGAAGTTCCAAGCCTAACGGCAATTCTTGTTGAATTTGCTCCGTGATTCCGCGCAGGTTTTCGCCGAGCTTTAAAATATTTCCGCCGTCTTCCATCGCAACCGCTATTCCGATTGCCGGTTCGCCGTTAAAAAACATTTTGGGTTTGGGCGGCTCAACGTAACGTCTTTCGACTTTGGCAATGTCCGCGAGTCTGAAAATTTTCCCGCCCGCGTTTATCGGCAAATTCTTTATTTCGTCAACGTCGTCAAAAATCCCCGTCACGCGCAAATAAACATTATCCGAAGAAGTTTCAACCATACCGGCGGGCGTCATTGCATTCTGCGCGGCAAGCGTGTTTGAAATTACTTGCGGGCTTATGTCGAGTTCGGAAAGTTTTGCCTGTTCAATTTCGACGTAAACAATTTCCTTTTGTTCGCCAATCAGTTTAATCTTTTTAACGTCATGGACGCCTAACAGTAAACGGCGAATTTCTTCAGCGTAGCGGCGCAGCTCTTCATAATTAAAACCGTCGCCCGTCAATGCGTAAATCGAACCAAAAACCTCGTCGAAAGTGTCATTAAAAAAAATTCCTGCGACGCCTTCGGGCAACTCGTTTTTAATATCGACGCAATAATTCCTGACGTCGCGCCAAGTCGGGCGAATTTGTTCGATTGGCAATTCTTCATTGAGTTCAACATAAATTGTCGTCGCACCGGGTCGAGTTTCGCTCGTTAAATTGTCAAGTCCCGGTATATCTTGCAATTTTTTTTCCAGCTTATCGGTAACTTGTTCCTGCATTTCGTAAGCGGTTGCGCCCGGCCAATACGCCGCGACAATCATTTGACGGACAACAAATTTCGGATCTTCCATTCTTCCCAAACTGAAGTAAGAAAAGATTCCGCCGATAACTGCCACAACAATAAAGTACCAGACGAGACTTCTATTTTTAAGTGATAGCTCCGTTAAATTTCGCAAGTCAATCACCCGTCCTTACTGCTTGTCCTTCGCGCAGTTTATGAACGCCCGCCACGACGACAATATCTCCCGCGCTTAGTCCGCGAACTTGAACGTTGTTATCGTCAAAGGCAACGACTTCGATTTTTTTGAGTGAAACTTTTCCGTCGTCGACAATCCAAACCTGCGCGGCGTCGTCCGTCTGATAAATCGCGCTGAGCGGCAAGATAATCGCGTTGATAGAAATTTCGTCTTGCATTGAGACGTTGGCAGTCATGCCGAGCTGAATATTTTTAACGTCGGGCAGAGAAATTTTAACGGTAAAAGTTCGCGACGCCAAATCAGCCATAGGAGAAATTTCGCGAACGGTGCCACTCACAACGTCTTTGGTCGCCCAAAAATTTATCGTAACGCGCTGACCGATTTGCATATTGGAAATTTTATTTTCGGGAATGTTTACGACTACTTCAAATTCATTAGTCTGGACGAGTTTTAAAACGCTTTGCCCTGCCGCGACGACTTGCCCGACTTCAGCCAGAATTTCAGAGATAACTCCGTCGACATTGGCAGTTAAAGTTGCGTATTCGAGGGCGTTTTGACTTTGCCGGGCTTGTGCAACAGCGGCGTCATGGGCGGCTTTGGCGGCGTCGTATTGAGTTTTGTATTGGTCGAGAACAACGGCGGCTATCGCTTCCGATTTAAAAAGTTCGCTGTAGCGGTCGAGATTTGATTTGGCAAGTTCGAGTTGGGCGCGAGCTGCGGCAACTTGCGCGTCGGCACTGTGCGATTGTTCGACAATATCT
The DNA here is from genome assembly GCA_017549815.1 of Selenomonadaceae bacterium. Lineage (GTDB taxonomy): Bacteria > Bacillota > Negativicutes > Selenomonadales > Selenomonadaceae > Quinella. Next base: position 22,434 of record JAFYNH010000066.1, on the reverse strand, counting down.
TTCGGGTCAATCGTCATCAAAACTTCGCCTGCATGAACGAACGAACCCGCTTGAACGTCGCGAGAAATTATTTTGCCGCCAATTTGGAAAGATAAATTTGTTTCGTAACGACCTTTGACGACGCCCGAATAATTTTCAATCTGCGCGGCGTTGGAAAGTTTAACTTGCTGAACTTTGACTAGCGGCGGCTTTTGAGGAACGATTTCTTCATTGCAACCCGCTAATATAAAGCTCGCGGCGATGATTCCTGCTAAAAATTTTTTCTTCAAATAAAGTTCACCGCCCGAAATTTTTTTCAGCATTATATCATACGCAAAAAAAAATCGACAAGCGATAAAGCTCACCGATTTTATTTTTATCACAAAAGTTTCACCCTTCGCGCCATGCCGTCATTCCGAGATGAACGACGTATTCTTTGGCGCATTCGTAGTAGTGCATTGCCGAAGTCCTCAAGGCGACAATTTCATCTTCGCGAAGGGCACGCATAATTTTTGCAGGATTGCCGAAGACCAGTGAGTTATTCGGAATTTTTTTATACTGCGTGATAACCGTGCCCGCGCCGATAATGCAGTTGTTGCCGATTTCGGAATAGCCCAGAATAATTGAGCCCATGCCGATTAAGCAGTCGTCGCCGATTCTGCGGCAATGAATAATCGCATTGTGCCCGACCGTCACATAATTTCCGATTTCGGTTGGCGAGTCGCCCATAACGTGTACCGTGCAATTATCCTGAATGTTGGTGTAGCAACCGATTTTGACGGGCTGAAAATCACCGCGAACCGTCGCGCCAAACCATATACTCGACCCCGCGCCGATTTCAACTTCGCCGACAATCGATGAACCGGGCGCAACAAAAACGTCTTTAGCAATTTTCGGCTCCTTGCCCTTGTACGGCAGAATTATTGGTTCCATTTAATCCATCCTTTCTAATTACGTTGAGATTCGGCAATAAATTTTTCAAGCTCCGAAATGTACGCTACATTTTCGCGATTAATCTTTTCCAATTCGGCAATACGGGCTTGATTCTGCGCGACAATTTGGTTTAATTTTTCTTGATTGATTACCGAAATTTTTTGCTGAGCAATTAAAATAGTGCAGAGCGCGGAAATTAAAACGTCGTGTTCGCCAAAATTTTCACCGAATGTTTGCTGTAGCGTCTCATAGATTTCGGACGACGAAAGTTGAAAACTTGATTGTAAAGCACATGAGAATCTGCTACAAACAAAATTCTCCAAAACAGCATAACGCCATTGAAGATTTGCTTGAAAAAATTCAAGTTTGCTCATGAAATTATCAAGAGTTTTAAGTCCGAAAAAAATCGGATTGAGCCAAAAACTTATTACCTGTTGCGGAGTTTTCGGTGTAAGTTTTATTGAAGTTTCAGACAATCTGTAAATGTATGTCACATTGGGCACACGCAAGAATTTTTTCGCATAAAAAACCAAAGCATAAGTCCATATATCGTCCTCAGAAATTTTACAGTGCGGAAAAAATATTTCGTATTTAAAAATAAAGTCGCGTCTGACAAATTTTCTCCATTGCGGAATTCGATATTTACCTTGCAATATTTTCTGAACCCGCTCAGTCAAATTTTCCGTTTCAAAGGTCGGTTTATCAACGAGTTTAACATTCTGATCCGCTCCCGTCCCAATATGAATTCCGGAGCCGTCATCATTAATCTTGTAATGTTTTTCGCAGTAAACAACTTCAGCCTCGTAATTTTTGGCAAGCGTATAAAGCTCCTCAAGTGCAGTCGGCGTAATCATATCGTCGGCATCCGCGAAAACAATATATTCACCCTGCGAAAGAATTATGCCCTTATTTCTCGGCAAGGCTCCGCTACCCGAATTCTTTTCCATATGATAAAGAGCCAATTGTCCGTCGAATTTCGGAATGTAACTCTCGACAATCGCGCAGGAATTATCGGTTGAGCAGTCGTCAACAACGATAACTTCAAAATCTTTAAACGTCTGCGCAAGGATACTTTCGAGACAGTCGGCGATATATTTCTCGGCGTTATAAAGCGGAACGACAACCGAGACCGACAAATTATTTCCCATGATTTAATTAAGCTCCTTATAAATTTGCATAAACTGTTTGATTCGCTCGTCGTTAATCCAGTTGCCGATTTCTTTTCCTTTAAGTTCGGGCGGAGCGTCCTTCCCGCCGATTTTCAACAGTTCGTCGATAATTTCCTGTGCGTGTTCGAGGTAAGGCGGCAAGCCGTGATTGTCAAGGTTTATTATGTCGGCAAAATCTTTAGGGTTGATTTTTAAGGCGTTGAGGCTCAACAGCAGGTCGACGATTTTACCGGGCTTTTCAAGGCGTGGTGCTCTCATATGTTCTTTAATGACGAACGACGCAACTTTTTTCCAATCGTTTGGCAAAGTCATTCGGCAATTCATTTCCTTTAAAACTTCAAGCCCGCGCTTTTCGTGATGATAATGATGAGGCAACATTTCGGGCGGCGTCGTGCCCTTGCCGATGTCGTGAACTAACGCCGCAAATCTGATTATCGGCTTCGAATTTATTTTAGCCACTTCGTCCAAAATGTTCAGCGTGTGTTCATAGGCGTCGCCTTCGGGGTGAAATTCGGTCGGCTGAATTTTCCCGCGCAGGTTAAAAAATTCGGGAAAAATTATCGCCAATAAATCTGCCCGCTCCAAACTCCTGAAGAAAATCGACGGCTTATCCGTTTTTAGTGCGGTTTCCAGCTCGGCAAAAATTCTTTCCGTCGGCTCGTGAGAAAGTTCCTCGCCGCAAAGTTTCATTGCCTCAACGGTTTCCGCGCAGATTTCAAAATGGAATTGAGCCGCCTGCCGCGCCGCCCGTAACGCTCGAACAGGGTCGTCAGTAAAATGTTCGGAGACGGCTCGGATTTTTTTATTAAGAACGTCCTCGCGCCCGCCGAACGGGTCGACAAGCTCGCCGCTTAAAAGTTCAATCGCCATTGCGTTAATCGTCGTGTCGCGTCGATATAAATCTTGCTCAATCGTCACGTCGGGCGAAAATAAAACTTCAAAGCCGTGATAGCCTATACCGACTTTCCGCTCCGTGCGGGCAAAGGCGACTTCACAATTAACTCCGTCAATATCTATCGAGTAAACAGGAAAAGATTTCCCGAACTTCGGCGCATCGTCAAAGATTTTGTTGAAAGTTTTTTCTTCAAGCCCCGTGACGCAATAATCCCTGTCATGAGCCGCTACGCTCCGAAATTTATCACGAACTGCGCCACCGACTAAATAAGCCTTGCCGCCCGCCTCACTAATTTTTTCTGCAAATTCAAGTTCAGTCATAACAAAATCCTAAAAAATTTCTTCTTTCCCTTGCGAATTACCGCCGGAAAATCTTTCTCCGTTAAAATGTAATCGACATCGGAAACTTTTTCGTCGTTAAGCGTCAAACCGTTCTGCGCGATAAGCCGACGCCCTTCAGCCTTTGATTCGATAATCTTTGCCGCCGCGAGTACGTCCAATAATTTTTTTCCGACCGCGTCTTTAACTTCTACTCTCGGCATATTCTCTGAAGATTGTCCTGTAAAAATTTCTGCCGCCGATTTCTCTGCAGATTTAGCCGCCTCTTCGCCGTGTACAAGCTTGGTGACTTCATAAGCCAAAACTCGTTTAGCCTCATTAATCGCCGCGTCCTTCAAATTGCTCAAGCGATTAACCTCGTCCATAGGAACAAAAGTTAAAAGACTCAAGCAAGTTTTAACGTCCGCATCATCGACGTTGCGCCAATATTGATAGAAATCGTAAGGCGAAACTTTATTCTCGTCAAGCCAAAGTGCGCCGCCTGCCGTCTTGCCCATTTTCGAGCCGTCACTCTTAAGCAAAAGTTTGTTCGTCAAGCCGTAAGCCGCTCTGCCCGTCTTGCGCCGCGTCAACTCAACACCCGCTATTATATTCGACCATTGATCGTCGCCGCCCATTTGCAACACGCAATCATAATCGCCATTGAGCTTGTAAAAATCATACGCCTGCATAACCATATAATTGAATTCCAAAAACGTTAAGCCCTTTTCCCAGCGTTGCTTGTAACATTCGGCGGTAAGCATTCGATTAACCGTGAAATGCGCCCCGACTTCCCTAAGCAAATCGATATAACCGAGCTTGCGGAGCCAATCGCCGTTATTAACCATTAAAGCCTTGCCGTCGCTGAAATCGATAAACCGCGCCATTTGCTTTTTAAAACATTCGCAGTTGTGCTCGATAGCCTCATCAGTCAAAACCTTGCGCAAGTCCGAACGTCCCGACGGGTCGCCGATTGTGCCCGTGCCGCCGCCGACTAAACAAATCGGGCGGTGTCCTGCGCGTTGCATGTGCGCCATTGCCATAAGCGCGATAAAATGTCCCGCGTGCAAGCTATCAGCCGTCGGGTCGAAGCCGATATAAAACGTAACTTTCTTTTCGCCGAGTAATTTTTTAACTTCCGCCTCGTCGGTGCACTGTGCTATAAAGCCGCGCTCCGTCAAGGTGTCGAATACATTTCCAGTCAACAATCTCGCCTCCATAAAAATTTCTTTATCATTGACAACGAAATTATATCAGTTATTATTTCGCGTTGCAAAAAAATAATCGTCGGCAGGAAAATTTTCGCGATAACAGAAAAGCACACCATACCTTTAAAAAATTTTTTCGGAGGTGAAACGCTTGGCAATTTTTTCTACAGAAAGTAAACGCTTGCTCCGCCGAATCGATTTTCCACTTTTACTGGCGGCGGCGGCGATAGTAATATACGGACTTGTAATAATTTCCAGCGCGACGCACATTAACACGCCACACGAAGAACGATTTTGGTTTGTGCAACGTCAAGCCATTTTTGCAGTCGTCAACACAGTACTCGCAATTTTATTTATGAACTTCGATTATCGCGGACTTCAGCAATACGGGCGCGGACTTTACATTTTCAATTTAATAATGCTCGTGGCGGTAATGCTGTTTGGACACGCGGCATTAGGAGCGCAACGTTGGATTCAAATCGGACCGATAAGCCTTCAGCCGTCGGAGTTTTCAAAGCTCATCATGATAATTTGCATGGCGGCGGTTTTGGAAGAGCGTATGGGCAGATTAAATTCTATTCAAAACTTGATACCAATCGCGGTTTATGTGGGCGTTCCGTTTCTGTTAGTCTTAAAGCAACCCGACTTGGGCACGTCGTTAGTATTTATGGCGATTTTTTTCGGCATGGTGATAGCGTGCGGAATGCCTTGGAGAATTTTTACATTTATAATTTTCTTGGGTATGGCGGCAATGCCCGTGTTGTGGCAATTCATGAAGGATTATCAGAAAATGCGAATCATGGTTTTCCTCGACCCGAATGTCGATCCGCTGGGTTCGGGCTATCACATAATCCAATCCAAAATCGCAATCGGTTCGGGCATGTTATTTGGCAAGGGCTTATTTGAAGGGACGCAGAGCCAACTGAACTTTTTGCCAGAGAATCATACAGATTTTATCTTTGCGGTCGTCGGCGAGGAGCTGGGATTTGTTGGAGCGGTTGTGTTATTACTCTTATATTTGATTGTATTTTGGCGCGGGATAATGATAGCGCGAGATGCCGCTGATGTTTTTGGGCGATTACTTGCGGTCGGGATAACGTCAATGTTAGCGTTCCATGTACTGGTTAATGTCGGCATGACGACGGGGATAATGCCCGTTACTGGAATTCCGTTGCCGCTGATGAGTTATGGAATCAGCTCGTTGACGACGAACATTTTAGCGATAGCGATTTTGCTGAATATCAATATGCACAAACAGAAATTTTTATGGTGAATTTTTCTCATACTTTCTTTGCAACGCCCAAAGAAAGTATGCAAAGAAAGGGCGATAGACCGGCAAAGAAACATCCATGTTTCTATTGCCGGCGGCGCACGTCCATGTGCGCCGGGTTGCGACTGCCTTTGACGAGTTCTTACTTATGTAAATTTTTATGGTGACGATTATGGAAAATAATTACGCATTACGCATTTCTAATTACGCATTACTTTCCAAGCCTGCGCGGTATACGGGCGGCGAATTTAACAGCGTGGTTAAAAATTTTGACGAGACGGCTTGCCGAATAGTCTTGGCATTGCCTGACGTTTACGAAGTCGGCATGTCGAATTTAGGCTTGGCGATTTTATATTCGATACTCAATCGCCGCGCAGATACACTTTGCGAACGGGTTTATGCGGTATGGACAGACGCCGAAAAAATTTTGCGCGATGAAAATATTCCGCTGTTCGCGCTTGAGTCTAAGAAAAATATTCGCGACTTCGATTTTCTTGGATTCTCTTTGCAATACGAGATGATTTATACAAACGTCCTCAATATGCTTGACTTGGCAAAGATAAATTTACATGCAGTCGACCGCGCAGATGATGAACCGTTTGTTATCGGCGGCGGACCTTGCGTTTATAATGTTGAGCCTGTCGCGGAGTTCTTTGACTTTTTTATAATCGGAGAGGCGGAAGAAGTTTTCGGCGAAGTTGTTGACGAATTTATTGCTTGGAAAAATGCGGGCAAAATCGGCGGGCGACGCGGCTTTTTAAAGAGACTTTTGAACATCAAGGGAATTTATGTACCGAGTTTTTACGAGCCGATTTATTCGGGCGAAGATTTTCTGGGCATGAAAATTCTTGAGAATGCTCCGAGAAAAATTTTAAAGCGTGTTGCGAAAAATTTTGACGAAACGCCTTCGGTTGATAAACCTGTCGTGCCGTTTATGGAAATTGTACACGATAGAGCGATGCTTGAATTGTTCAGGGGTTGCAGTCGCGGTTGCCGATTTTGTCAAGCGGGCATGACTTACCGCCCCGTTCGCGAGCGCAAGGAAGAGACTTTGCGGGCAATGGCGCGACGATTGATTGATTCGAGCGGCTGGGACGAAATTTCTTTAACGTCTTTAAGCTCCGCCGATTATTCCTGTTTGAATCGATTGATTGACGATTTGCAAAGCGATTTCCGCAATGAAAAAGTCAGTTTCAGTCTGCCGAGCTTGCGGATTGACAGCTTTTCAATCGATTTGGCAGAAAAAGTTCAAGCCGTCCGAAAGAGCGGATTAACTTTCGCGCCCGAAGCCGGAACTCAACGACTGCGCGACGTGATTAATAAAAATGTCACGGAAGAAAATTTGTTGGACGCCTGCGCGGCGGCTTTTAAGAAAGGTTGGAAGTCGGTAAAACTTTATTTCATGATGGGCTTGCCGACCGAGACTGACGAAGATATTGCGGGCATTGCGGAGCTTGCTCAAAAGGTAGTCGACTTGTACAGGTCGATAAAAAATCGGCGCGATGTTAAAGTTACAATCAGCGTGGCATGTTTTGTTCCCAAGCCGTTTACGCCGTTTCAATGGTTCGCGCAGATTTCGGAAGCTGAATTTGAGAGGCGGCAACAACTTTTAAAAAGTCTGATTCGAGACAAGGCGATAACCTATAATTATCACAACGCGAAACTTTCCGTATTGGAAGGCGTATTGGCTCGCGGCGACAGGCGACTTGCAAAAGTTATAGAGACTGCTTGGAAAAACGGCGCGAAATTTGACGGCTGGTCAGATTTATTTAAGCCTGAAGTTTGGATGGCGGCATTTGAGGCTTGCGGAATAAATCCCGAATATTACAGCGGGCGCGAGCGTGAATTTTATGAGCCGTTGGCATGGGAACATACTTCGCCGGGCGTCGATAAAAATTTCTTGATTGCCGAGTGGGAGAAATCTCAAATCGGAGAGACGACTCGCGATTGTCGGCGGACGAGTTGCACGGGTTGCGGCGTCTGTATGAATTTGGGCGTTCGCATCATCGATTTTGATAAAGAAAAAAATTCTCCGTCCGAAGAAACTAATTACGCATTGCGAATTCCTAATTACGCATTAACGAAGTATCGGGCGCAAATTCGCAAGGGCGAAGAAATTGCCGTATTGTCTCACTTGGATTATATGAATGTCTTTATGCGGGCGTTGCTCAGGTCGAAATTGCCCGCCGCATGGAGCAAAGGATTTAATCCGCATTTGAAAGTTTCATTTGCAACCGCGCTTGCCGTCGGAGTAACCAGCGATTGCGAATATGTGGACTTTGAATTGATTGCACCCGTCAAGGAATTTGAAGTTGCCAAAAGATTAAATGCGCAACTGCCCAAAGGCTCGGAGATTTTGCGGTTAAAAAAATTACGCGCCAAGTCAAAACCCGTAATGTCATTGGTCGACTTGTCGCGCTATGAAATTCGATTGCCCTTTGATAAAAAATTTTTGGATGCCGCGCAGATTTCCGTTAAAAATTTCAATGAGACGCCCGAAATAAAATTTATGCGAATCACGCCTAAGAAAACCCGCGAGCTTGAATTAAAAAAATATCTCGTCGAACCCGTGACAATTAGGAATGAGGAATTAGGAATGAGGAATTGTGACGAGATAATTTTAAAATTTGCAGTCGAAATAACGGCGGAAGGAAGTCTCAAGCCGAGCGAAGTTTTAAAAGTCCTGCGCGAACAATTCGACTTCCCCGCAGATATTTCTTTAGCAAAGATAAATCGGACAGCTTTGCTTTGTAAGGGCAAAAATTTATTAGACGTTTGATTTACGGAATTGATTCATGAAATCTGCGAGAGCCTCCGCGCCCTCAATCGGCATTGCGTTATAAATCGAGGCACGCATACCACCAACCGAGCGGTGACCTTTCACGCCGCTCAAATTTTTTTCAAGAGCCTCCGCGACAAATTTTTTCTCCAAGTCTTCACTCGGCAAGCGGAAAGTCACGTTCATAAACGAGCGCGAATCTTTTTCGGCATGACCGCGATAAAAGCCGTCGGAATTGTCAATCGCGTCATAAAGAATTTTCGCCTTAATCGAATTGCGACGAGCCATTTCCGTTAAGCCGCCGCAACTTTTAATCCAAGCCGCGACTTTGCCGACCATGTAAATACTGAACGCGGGCGGCGTATTGTACAGCGAATTCTTTTTATAAAAAGTGTCGTAACGGAGCATTGTCGGGAGCGTCTCTAAACTTTTTTCGATTAAACTTTTACGCGCAACGACGATAACGACGCCGGCAGGTCCCAAATTCTTTTGAACGCCCGCATAAATCAGCGAAAACTTTTTGAAATCAACGAGGCGGCTCAACATATCGCTTGACATATCGGCGAACAGCGGAACATTGCCCGTTTCGGGGACGTAATGAAATTCCGTGCCGTAAATCGTATTGTTATAGCAGACGTGCAGATAAGCGGCGTTCGGATTAATTTTCAATTCGTCTTGGCGAGGGACGCGGCGGAAATTTTCTTCCTTAGTCGACGCGGCAACTTCACCGACGCCCAAAATATTTGCCTCTTTATAAGCGTTGCTTGAAAAAGTTCCGCTCAAAACGTAGGAGCCGGGCTTTTCCTTAGTGGCGAAGTTCAAAGGAATCATGGCGAATTGCAACGACGCGCCGCCTTGAATAAATAAAACGTCGTAGTCGTCGCCCAAGCCCATAAGCTCCAAAATATCGGCTTTAGCTTGATTGTGAACTTTCTCGTAGGGCTTTGAACGATGACTGATTTCGATAATCGACATGCCCGAATCGCTGAAGTTTAAGAATTCGGCTTGAGCCTCTTGCAAAACTTCAAGCGGCAAAGTCGCAGGACCGGGATTGAAATTGTATACTCTCTTCATTGAATCTCCTCCCAAAATTTTTCCCCATTCTATCAGCCAAAAAATTTTTTCGCAACGTGTAACAAAATTCGATGAGCAACGTATAAGTTTCAGAAAGAAAGTTTGACAAAGCTTGACAAAGTATAGTACAATGATTCTGAAATGAAAATGGAGGAAAAAATTATGGCAAACGAAATTTTGAAAGACGAAATCATGAGCGACGAAGAACTCGACAACGTGACGGGCGGCGCGACGGGCTACATCTACTTCAGACGCAACACAGTAGACGGCAAAAAAGGCTATAGTGCAGTTAAGGTTTCGGGCAGATTGAAAAAAAATGAAGTCATTGACGCCTACAACAGAAGCGTGCCTATGGATATTCATGACCTGCGCGACGGCATCGACGGCAAATTCTTCGTCCGCGATAAAGATGCCCAAATGGTTGTAAATAACATGACCAATAGAGGGTACAAATTTGTAAATTACGACGACATGTAATCAGTGACTAAAATTTTTACGGGCGACGTTGAAAAGGCGTTGCCTTTTTTTTGTTGACGATTAGCCTTTACAATGATAAATTAACCGCACTAAGCAACAGGAGGTTTTAAGTTTTGAGTGATACGAAAAACGCGGAGAAAAAATTATCGCCCGCCGAAATTGTCGAGCGCACGACTATAGCCGATGTTTACCGCGCAGATAAACAGCTTGCTGGAATCGTTAAGAAGACGCGGCTTATACAGAGCGATTTTTTTTCGGAACTGAGCGGCAACCAAGTTTTTCTCAAGCCAGAGAATATGCAACATACAGGCGCATTCAAACTGCGCGGAGCCTATAACAAAATCAGCCACTTAACCGACGACGAGAAAAAACGCGGAGTTATCACGGCATCGGCGGGCAATCATGCGCAAGGCGTTGCTTTTGCCGCGCAGAAACTCGGAGTTAAAGCCGTTATTTGTATGCCCGCAACCACGCCGATTTTGAAAGTCGAGGCAACTAAGGCTTACGGCGCGGAAGTTGTCCTGCACGGCGACGGATTCGACGACGCTTATAAACACAGCCTTGAACTTCAGAAAAAGCACGGCTATGTTTATGTCCACCCGTTTAACGATTTGGAAGTTTTGTTGGGGCAAGGAACGACCGCACTTGAAATTATAAACGAGCTGAAAGACGTTGACGCAATTTTAGTTCCCATAGGCGGCGGCGGCTTTGCTTCGGGCGTTGCACTCGCTACCAAAGTTGTCAGTCCGACCGTTAAAGTTATCGGCGTCGAACCCGAAAACGCGGCTTGTATGAAGGCGGCACTTGACGCAGGAAAAATTGTTTCGCTCAAAAGTTCGGACACGGTTGCCGACGGTTGCGCAGTCAAGACGGCGGGCGATTTGACTTTTGCCTTTTGCCAAAAATATCTCGACGAAATTATTACCGTCAATGAAATGGAAATTATGTCCGCGTTGTTGTTCCTGATTGAAAAGCATAAACTCATTGCCGAAGGCGCGGGCGTTTTGTCGTTGGCGGCTCTCAATAAATTGGATTTCAAAAATAAAAAAGTCGTCGCCATTGTCAGCGGCGGCAATATTGATATTTCTACTCTGTCCGCGCTGATTGATAAGGCGTTGATTGTTCGCGGCAGAATTTTTTGTTTCGGCGTATTGCTTGCCGATAAGCCCGGCGAATTGCTTAACGTTTCGCGAATCCTCACTGAAGAAAATGCCAATGTCATTAAGCTTGAACACGATCAAGCCCGCGTCACAGATAGCTTTAAAAAGGTCGTGTTGGAAGTCACGGTTGAGACGCACAATCAAGCGCATATTGATAGAATCGTCCACGCCCTAAGCAAGCACGGCTATGAAATTGAAAAAATCGACCTGCTAAGATGAGAATAATCACGGGACGAGCTAAAGGCTTAAAGTTGAAGACGCCCGCAGGCTTATCGACAAGACCGACAAGCGACCGAGTTAAAGAATCCTTATTCAGCGTTTTGAACGGGCTAATAAATTTTTCGGAGATAAAATCGGTGCTGGATATATTCGCGGGAACGGGAGCACTCGGCTTGGAAAGTATTTCACGGGGCGCAAGTTCGGCAACATTTATCGACGCGGCAACGGCAGAAATCATTCGCGAAAATATCAATCGGTCAAAGTTTGAAAACTGCAAAGTTCTGCGCGGCGACTTTGAAAAAATTTTATCCAAGCTCGCCAAAGAAAATGCGACGTTCGATTTAATTTTCAGCGATCCGCCCTATGCAAAAGGACTTTCGCAAAAATCATTGAAACTTGTTGCCGAATTGAACTTGCTGAGCGACGGCGGCTTGATGATTATCGAACACGGCGCGGAAGAAATTTTGGACGTTCCAATAAATTTTAATCTCTTCAGAAAAATAACTTACGGGCATACAACGGCGATAACAATTTTGGAAAGGAAATTATCGGCATGAAAAAGGCAATCTGCACGGGCAGTTTCGACCCCGTAACTAACGGACATATAAATATTTTCGAGCGAGCGGCGAAACTCGTCGACGAACTGATTATTTGCGTCTTCCTCAATCCGAACAAAAAATATCTCTTCAACATGGAGGAACGCGCCGAACTCCTGCGCGAGGCAACCGTCCACATTGATAACTTAACTGTCGACACCTTTGAAGGACTTGCCGCCGACTATATCAAGCAACATGATATTAACGTAATTATTCGCGGCTTGCGTTCGGCGACCGATTTTGAATACGAAGTAAACAAGGCGCAAATGATGCGTCACCTTCTCCCGACCGTCGACACGATTTTTTTGTTGACAGCTCCCGAATTTTTGTTTATAAGTTCTTCGGGCGTCAGAGAACTCGCACATTTCGGCGGCGACGTTCACGGCTTAGTTCCCGAATGCGTCGAGTTCGCTCTCCAGTCCAAAATAAAAATTTAACTTCCCATAACAACTAATGCAAGAGGGGATGATTATGTCAGTTCGCGACACGTTAAGTAAAATAGAAAGTTTGGCGGCGGGCGCACCGCATTTGCCGCTAACAAACAAAATGCTAATATCGGAAGATGAATTCCTGCAGTTAGTAGACGAATTGCGTAAAGAATTGCCGTCCGAACTCGAACACGCCGAAGAAGTCATGAAGGAACGCGATAACATAATTCAAAACGCACAGGCAGAGGCAGGCAACATCATCAAACAAGCACAACTGCAAGCTGAACAACTCATGGACGAAAACGACATTGTTATCAAGGCGCGGGAAAAATCGCGAATGGTTTTGAGTCAGGCTCAACAACAAGAGGCTGAAATCATGGAGCGCACTAGACAAAATGCTAAGCAACTCCAAGACGACGCCGACCGTTACGCTAATCAAGTTTTCGACCAACTTATCGCCCACGTGACAAGTACTTTTCAAGGCGTACAACAGGCGCAAGCCGGACTTGAAAACGCTCGCCAAATCCTTCAACAAGCCAAAATCAGCATGAATCAACAGGCGGCTCAACAAAGTTATGCGCAATCCTACGGCGTCCAACAGCCAAACTACAATCAGCAACAATACGAACAAAATCAGCAGGGCTATAATCAGCAACCATACGATCAGGCTCAACAGTACAATCAGCCGCAACAGTACAACCAACCCCAGCAATATAATCAGCCACAACAATACAATCAATCGCCGCAATACAATCAGGAGCAACGTTAAAAAAATTTGTCGCTTACGGGCGGCATTTTTTTTTATCTGCGCGGGCGACAAAATAAAATTTGCCGTTGAAATTTTTCTATGATAAAATTTCCGCAAACAAGGAATTTTTGTTAAGGAGGGTCGGCAATGGAAAGATATTTTGTCGTACTGATTTGGGGCTCGTTGTTTTATGTCGAATATCGTTGGGGACTGACGCCAAACCGAGCGTTCATCGCATTATTTTTCGTTTCGGCTACGATAAGTGCTTATCATTCGTTGTGGCTAATCGGTTCGGTTTTAGTAGGACTCAAATCCTCAAAGTTGCTCACGCACCCAATAATGTACTATAGAAGAAAATTACTAATATGTATAATAATCACGGGACTTTCTTTCTACGGCTTTTATCGAACGAAAATACCGGGACAAATTGAAGCCTATAAAGCCATGTTTGAAGCGAAGATTGAAGAAATGTTTTATGAAGAAATGCCCGATACTCCCGCGAAAGATTCAAATAAAGACTATGAAAAATACGACGTTGGTAAAAAGGAAAAGCGCGTTGACGAAATTTCTATGCAGGAACTTGAACGGAAAAGCAAAAAGGTTGACTCAAAAGAAATGCTCAAGGAAATTACTACGGGTTGGAATAAGGACACCGCCGACACCGAAAACGATAACACGAATTGGGAAAAAGCTACCGACCTCGTGAAGAAATATCCGAATTACATATTGGGCGGTCACGAACTTAATGTTAAGGCGTCAAAGGCACTCGAAGAGCCTTGGAAGTATTACGGAAAAGTTTTGCGTTTCAAAGGGCAAATTTACGGAATACAGCAACTGCCAGCTGAAAATTCTGTTGCGCAATTTTTTGACGGGAGCTGTTATCATGCAATGATAGTTGCAAACGATAACCGAACGCCCGTAGCGATTTCGGCTTATATCGTCTGCAATTCTGAATCAGTTGCGGAAAATTCTGTTGTTAGCGTGCGCGGCTATGTTTACGGTCAATCGAAACTCGTCAACTCGGCGGGCAGCACTGGCACTGGAATTGCATTTGTAGGGTTCAAAGAATGAAAAAATCCCCCGCTCGTCATGAACAGGGAATTTTTTCAGGGGAGGGATTTTGTTAAAGCTCTATGTTATGGCTCGTTGGAAATCTTCTGCGGTCAACGCTCGTAATGAGCCGTCACCAAGACACCTAAGCCTTGAAAAATTCGACCGCTTAAATCACTTAAAAGATTTCTTCAAAGCTATTGAAGATAATCAACCCAATCATCAATATGCTTAAAACTCCTATACTAAGGATTAGAATTTCTATATTCTCTGTGAATAATTTTTTCACTGATAAAAGTTTTTTCATCATCATTACCTCCTGTCGTGTTCGTTCTTCAATCCCTTGAAACGTTGCGAAGTATATCACACTTACGACTTTTGGCAATGCGCAATCGGTATTGATTCAATTCGTGTTTGTTATTGTTCGTCGTCTTTTTGGTTGTGTTTACGGACGAAAAACTTCAGCGGCGTACCTTCAAAGCCGAAACTCTCGCGCAGTCGGTTTTCTATAAAGCGCAGGTAGGAGAAATGCAAAAGTTCTGGCTCGTTGACAAAGATTATAAATTTTGGCGGGCAAATGTCGGCTTGCGTCACGAAGAAAATTTTAGCCGACTTGCCCTTTTTACTCGGCGGAGGATTAACGGCAACGGCGTCGCGAATTAATTCGTTAAGGACGCTGGTTTGAATTCGCATAGACTGTTGTTCGGCGACGAATTTAACAAGCTCCGTCACACGCTCGACGCGCTGTCCTGTTAAAGCACTGGCATAAACGACAGGCGCATATTGCAGAAAGCCGAGCCGCTCCCTTAAATTGTCGGTGAATCGATTAGTTGAGCGGTCGTGTTTATTCGGGAAAATATCCCACTTGTTGACGACGATAACGCAACCTTTGCCCGAATCGTGAGCATAGCCCGCAATTTTTTTATCCTGTTCGGTGACGCCGACGGGAGCCTCAATCAGCATAAGAACAACATCTGCGCGGTCAATCGCCCTTAGCGAACGAATCACGCTGTATCTTTCAACAGGCTCTTCGATTTTGGATTTTTTCCTCATGCCCGCCGTATCAATCAGCGTAAATTTTGTACCGTCCAAGAAAAAATGCGTGTCGATTGCGTCACGAGTGGTACCGGGTATGTCGCTGACGATAACGCGCTCCTCGCCGAGCAAAGCATTTACCAATGAAGATTTGCCGACGTTCGGGCGACCGATAACCGCAATTCTTATTTCGTCTTCGTCGCGAATTTCTTCTTTAGCGTCGGGGAAAGTTTTTATCACGGCGTCGAGTAAATCGCCCAGATTAAGCGCGTTACTTGCCGAAATTCCTATCGGCTCGCCCAAGCCCAATTTATAAAATTCGTAAGTTTCATTTTCGAGTTGAAGGCTATCGATTTTATTCACAGCGACGATTACAGGCTTATCGGTGCCGCGCAACATTTTCGCAATATCTTCATCGGCGGAAGTCAAACCTGCGCGACCGTCAACGACAAAAATAATCGTGTCGGCTTCCTCCATTGCGATTTTAGCTTGCGCTTTAATCTCCGTCAGCATTTTATCGGAAGATTTAATTTCGATTCCGCCCGTGTCAATAAGCGTGAATTCTTTATCAAGCCACGTTGCGTCCATATAAATTCGGTCTCGCGTCACGCCCGCCATATCGTCCACGATTGATAATTTTTTCTTGCCAATCTGATTGAAAAGCGTCGATTTACCTACATTCGGGCGTCCGACTACTGCCACTATTGGTTTACTCATTTATTTCTCCTCCAGAGCTTTTCTGAATTCAAAGCCATTTCTTATTGGTAAAATCTGCGCGGGCGCGAACATTTTCCGCATTTCTGCCAAGCTTACGTCGTCCAAAAAGATTTCTTCGCCCGACTTTAAAGCCGTTGCTGGGATTAAAATTAAATCACGTTCGCCGACTTCTTTTAATGCCGCGATTATATCACCGCCCGTCAACAAGCCCGATACATTTACCTTTGAGCCGAAAAATTTATTTTCTACGGGCAAAATTCTAACGTTCGGCGCGTTGACGAGTTTTTTTAATACTTTTGCGAAAGATGTCCCGCTTACCACGTCGATTTTTAAATTTTTATCTCTAATCCCAAGTCCCAAGTCCCTAGTTCCTAGTTCCTCAATAAAATTGCGCGTCATGCCGATTCCGTTTTCTATTTGCGGAAAATCGTCATAAAACTCGGCGGGCGGCAAATTTTTTTCGGCTAGCAAATAAAATTCATCGCCCAAATATACAAAAGTCCGTCCTAAATCTGCGCGAGCTTTTTCCTGCCACTTTTCGACTTGCTCAATAACTTTTGCCGCTGATTCTTTATCGAATTGCGTTATCGGGAACTTGTCGCGCCGATATTTTGTTATTCCGACGGGCACAATCGCCAAGCTCAATGCGTTCGGACGCTTTAATATTTCCGAGATTGTGAAGTCCAATTCCGCGCCGCCATTTAAATCCTTGCAAAGTACAACTTGAGTGTGATATTCGATTCCCGCCTTGTCCAGCTCGTCAAGTTGCGTTTTTATATTCTTTCCAAGCGGCGTTCTCAATATTTTTGCTCGCAAGTCAGGATTCATAGCGTGAATTGAGATAAACAGCGGAGATAAATGATATTTTTTTATGCGCTTAAAGTCCTTTGCCGTTAAATTCGTCAGCGTTATGAAATTCCCGAATAAAAATGATAAGCGATAATCATCGTCCTTGATATTTAAAGTTTTGCGCATGTTCGGAGCTATCATATCGACAAAGCAGAATACGCAATGATTTTTGCAACGCCGAACGCCGTCAAATACCGCCGATTCAAATTCCGCGCCAAATTCTTCATCAATATCCTTTTCAAATTCAATAATCTCGCGCTCGCCGTCCGTATGTTCGATTAACAGCTCAATTTCCTCGTCCGCCATTAAAAAACTTAGTTCAATGATGTCCTGCGGAGCTTTTCCGTTGATTTTTAGAATTTTATCGCCGATTTCAAGCTCCAATTCCTCCGCGAGACTGCCCGATTCGATTTTAGTTATGATACCTTCCAATAAATTTGCCCCCAAAAATTTTTTTATATTATAGCAAAGACTAATGTGGTTGCAAAGACTTGCGAAAAGTAATATACTCAACACATAAAGGAGGCGTAAAAAAAATGAAAATCTCAGCGGTTAAACTTTTTGACGGCGGCTTTATGATGAAGTCGTTCGCTTGCGGCGGCGGCTTGCCTGCGGGTTCGATTAAGGAAGAAAAACTTCGTTCGAGCTTGCAAAATTTTGTTATTGACACGGGCAAAGAAATTATTTTGGTCGATACGGGCTTTCCGGCAGAGGAAGAATTCCCCGTTACCAAAGACTCAGTGATAACTTTTGGCGACAAGATTAACAATTACATTGACGCGCTGAAAGTTGCTGGTTACGAGCCCGCGCAGGTTTCCAAAATTCTTATCACGCATAAACACCCCGACCATACGGGCGAACTCCGCCATTTCCCGAACGCCAAAATTTATATTTCGCGCATTGAGGCGGACGATATGAAATTGACGGGCGATAATGTTGTTCGCGTCGACTTTACCGACGGAGCCTATAAAAATTTCCCCGCCTGTCAAAAAATCGCCGACGGAGTTTATTATATCTTCGCGCCCGGTCACACGAAGGGCAACAGTATCGTTATCGTCGAGGCGGGCGATATTTTCTACATGATTCATGGCGACGTTACCTACACCGACGAGGCGTTGATTGAAAATAAATTGTCGGTTGCCTTCGAGGATTTGTCCGCCGCTCGCGACACGTTGAGCAAAGTTCGCGCCTTCATCAAGGAGAATAAGACGGTTTATCTTTCGACGCACACGCCGCTTGCGCTTGAAAATCTTGACGGGCAAAAAATTATGGAACTCCCCGACGCTGAAGAACTTTCCGTTGTCGAGGAGGAAACTCCGCAAAAAGTCAGCGGCACTAAATGGGTTTGCAGTGTTTGCGGCTACGAACATTTTGGCGACGAACCGCCCGAATTCTGTCCGCGCTGCAAACAACCTAAGAGCGCATTTAAAAAGGCATAATAGATAGCAGAATTTTTTTGGCGTCGTCTTAAAAGTGGCGGCGTCATTTTTTGTTGCAGATTTAGTAAAAAAGTAGTATACTGCGCGAATCAAAGGAGGCTGATTATTTTGCAGAAATTTGAGAAATGGCAAGGTTGCGGCAACGATTTTATAATTATCGACCGCGCAGGCAACGAGATTGAAAGTCCCGAAAAAATTCGTCAGTTGTGCGACAGGCATTTTGGAATCGGCGCGGACGGAATTATTTACGTGCAAAGCTCGACCAAAGCGGCGACTCGCATGAGAATTTTCAATGCGGACGGCACGGAGCCGGAAATGTGCGGCAACGGAATTCGTTGTTTTGCGCGTTATCTTTTGAGCGGCGATAAATTTTTCTCCGACGACGATTTAACGGTTGAAACGGGCGCGGGCGTCCTTACCGTCAGCATGAAATATGGCTTGGTTACCGTCGACATGGGCGAGCCGATTTTCAGTGCCGATTTAATTCCCGTCGCGGGTTTTGGTTCTCAAAAATTGGTCGGCGAGCCGATTAAAGTTGACGGCGTGACCTACAAGATGACTTGCGTATCTATGGGCAACCCGCATTGCGTGATTTTCGTTGACGATATTGATAAAGTCGATTTGGAGCATATCGGGCACAAATTCGAGACGCATGAATTTTTCCCGCGCAGGACGAATACGGAATTTGTTCAGGTTGTCGGCGAAAATAAGTTGCGCATGAGAGTTTGGGAACGCGGTAGCGGAATAACAATGGCTTGCGGCACTGGAGCCTGTGCTACGGCGGTTGCGGCGAATTTGAACGGCAAAGCGGGTAAAAAATCGACGGTTATTCTTGACGGCGGCGAACTTCAGATTGAGTGGCGCACGAATAATCATATTTTCATGACGGGCGCGGCTGAAAAAGTTTTTGTCGGTGAATTTTAATGAGCAAGGGCTTATTGATAGTGATTTCGGGGGCAAGCGGCACAGGTAAGGGCACGATTTGCAAAAAATTACTGGCTGACTTGCCCGAAGTCGCCTATTCTATCTCTGCTACGACTAGGACACCGCGCCCCGGTGAAGTCGACGGCAGAGAATATTACTTTTTGAGCGTTGACGAGTTCAAAAGCTGGATTTCAGAAGGGAAATTCCTTGAATACGCCGAAGTCTACGGAAACTTTTATGGGACGCCGTTAAATAAAATCGAAGAGCGACTTAATCGCGGCGAGGACATAATTTTAGAAATAGACGTTCAAGGCGCACTTAACGTTAAGAAAAAATGTCCAGACGGAGTTTATATTTTCCTGTTGCCGCCGTCGCTTGAAGAACTTAAAAATCGAATCGAAGGACGCGGCACCGAAACGCCCGAATCTTTATCGCGCAGATTGAAAAACGCAGTCTCGGAGATAAAAATTGGGCTTGAATATGATTATGTCGTCGTTAATGACACGATTGACAATGCCGCCGCGCAGATTAAAGCGATTTTGACGGCGGAACGCTTAAAAGTCGCTAGGAACGCAGATAAATTTGAATTTGAGAAGGGATTTTAAATGAAACTTAAAGAAGATGTGCTTAGCATGGTCAATCCGTCAACGGATTCTATGTTGAAACAAACTCATAGCCGCTACGCGCTTGTCGTCCTTGCAAGTAAAAGAGCGCGGGAACTTTTGAGCGGCGCACCGTGTAGAGTGGAAAATCGCGCTAATAAATACGTTACCAACGCAATGGAAGAAATTAACGAGGGAAAAATCACTTACACGATAAAGGATTAGATTTTAGCTTTAAGGATAGCTGTCTGAAAGCTCAAAGCTCTAAGCTAAAAGCTAAAGGAGAAAAAATGCTTGATAAAAATATTTTAATCGGCGTGACGGGCGGAATTGCGGCTTATAAAGTCGTCGAAGTCGCTAGCCGCCTTAAAAAATCGGGCGCAAATGTAAAAGTTATCATGACTAAGCACGCTACCGAGTTCGTAACGCCGAAAACCTTTCAAGAAATTACAAATAATGCCGTGTCAGTCGATTTGTTCGCTGATGCGGCAAATTTTAATGTTGCGCATATTTCTTTAGCCGATTTCGCCGATTTAATCTTAATCGCGCCCGCTACCGCGAATTTTTTGGCTAAAATGGCGCACGGTATCGCCGACGACTTACTAACCACGACTATTTTGGCTTTCGATAAAAAAATTCTCCTCGCGCCGTCTATGAATACCAAAATGTTCAATAATCCTGCCACTCAAGCGAATTTAAACATTTTAAAAGCTCGCGGAGTGCAAATTTTGGAGCCAGCATCGGGAAATTTAGCTTGCGGAACCGTCGGCAAAGGTCGCTTGCCCGAACCTCAAGAAATCTGCGCGGAAATCGAAAAAATACTTGCTCCAAAAGTTTTAAGCGGTAAAAAAATCCTCGTAACCGCCGGCGGCACTGTCGAGGCGATAGATCCCGTTCGATATATCGGAAATCGTTCAAGCGGGCGTATGGGATACGAAATTGCCAAATCTGCAGTAAAAAACGGCGCGGAAGTAATTTTAATCTCCGGTAAAGCCGAAATTGAGCCTCCCAACGGTTTAAAGCACTTTGTAAAAGTCGAATCCGCTATCGAAATGCGCAATGAAGTTCTAAAAGAGTTTGAAACCGCCGACGCAGTGATAATGTCCGCCGCAGTCGCCGATTACCGCGTTAAAACTCCCGCCGCGCAGAAAATTAAAAAATCCTCCGAAACTTTAACGCTCGAACTCGTAAAAAACCCAGATATTCTCCGCGAACTCGGCACTTTGAAGAAAAATCAAGTCCTCGTCGGCTTTGCGGTTGAAACTCAAAACATTTTGGAATACGCCAATAAAAAACTCGTCGAAAAAAATCTTGACTTCATTGTTGCAAACGACGTGACGGCGGAAGGCGCGGGCTTTGGCGTCTCGACAAACATTGCGACGATTATTTGGCGCGAAGGCGACGTTGAAACCTTCGACAAGATGAGCAAAGCCGCTCTCGCCGAGAAAATCATTGAGCGCGTCGCCAATTTGTTAGACAAAGATAAAAAATTCTTCCCCGCTTGATACTAAATAACCAAAGTGAAACGAAAAAGCCCTCCGACAACCGCCGAAGGGCTTTTCTATTTGTTTGTTCTACTGCGTTTGTTCTACTGCGTCTTTTCGAACCACGATTTAATGGATGGTTTAACGATTTGGGTTCCGTTTTCTGCGTCGAAATTCTTCCAGAATTGTTCGCGGGAAATTACGTTGCCGCTTTTGTCAGTGTAAACGTTTTCTCTAAAATTGGCTTGGTAACCGGTGTAACCCATTTTGTGAAGAACATCAATAGCTTGACCGATATAACATCCATTAGGCAAAAGTCCGCGTTTCTGCAACTCTGCTGCGTCGTATTGAAGTTCACGCCTTGTTCCGCCCGCAACGTTATCGAGTTCGTCATCGCTCATGATTTCGTCCGCGAATTTGTCTTCCTTAGCCATATTACCAACCTCCAAATTGTTTTCTATGCATTATACGTTCCAAATCCGATTCCGTTACATACTTTAGCAGAAAAATTTTTCTCCGTCAAACGAAAACCCTCCGACATCTGCCGAAGGGCTTTTTTTTTTACTTGTCGCCGTAATGTGTTCCGCATTGAGATATTTCCAGCAGTCTGCAAAGCCGCGCTCGCTAAATTTCTTGTTCATTGACGAATTTCTCCCATTCTTCCGCCGTAAACATTATGCCTTTGCCTTCTTCCAGTTCCCGAATCGATTTTGAAAGTAAATTTTGATTCTCTTCGCTCCAAAATGGGTCAAGTCCCAATTCACCGCCATATTTGAGATTATCCATTAACAATTTCATGCCGTCAACAAATTTCAAGCCCGTTTTTTCTTCAAATGTCTGTACATCTTTAATGTCAATCGCAAAATTCATCATTTCTGCCATTTCAATCACCTCGAAACGATTCTATCAGAAAAATTTTTCACAGTCAAACGAAAAACTTCCCAACCTCATATTTATTAAATAAAGTTAAGAAATTCTTCCTGCTTGACGTTAATCATTAAGTTTTCAGAATGATATGCTAGGCTTGCGTAAACTTTATGGGAGGTGAAGTATATGCTTGACAAAGTAATTAAATTTTTTAT
>JAFYNH010000065.1 GCA_017549815.1 Selenomonadaceae bacterium | reverse complement strand
CTTGCGCCAAATATTTTTAAAGCCGCGTTTGGGAAGACGACGATAAATCGGCATTTGACCGCCTTCAAATCCCACACGAACGCCGCCGCCACTACGAGCTTTCTGACCCTTATGACCGCGACCGGCTGTTTTTCCGCAACCCGAACCAGTACCGCGACCGACGCGAACTTTATCTTTGCGGGCACCGTCTGCAGGTTTGAGTTCATTCAATTTCATTTGAAAACCCCCTTTCGATTATTTTTCGAGTACAACCTTGCCTTCGTCAGCGACTTCTTCGACTTTCACGAGATGTTCAACCTTGTGAATTTGTCCGCGAATCGTCGGATCATCAGGCAATATCGAAAAGGAATTCAACTTACGCAGTCCGAGCGAACGGACAGTTTTACGTTGCGTGTCGGGACGACCGATAAGACTTCTGACCAATGTTATTTTCAAAGCCATCTTTCAGCCCTCCTTAGTTAAAAAGCTCCGCAACAGTTTTGCCGCGCAATTCGGCGACAACTTCCGCACGCTTTAACATTTTCAAACCCTCAAGCGTCGCACGAACCATGTTATTGGGATTCGACGAGCCGAGCGATTTCGTCAAGATGTCATGAACGCCCGCGAGTTCCAATACCGCACGCGCAGGCCCACCAGCAATAACGCCAGTACCTTTTGACGCCGGACGCAACATAACTCTGCCTGCGCCAAATACGCCAACTACGCCATGAGGTATCGAACGATCTTTAAGCGCAACTTCAATCAAATTTTTCTTTGCATCGTCAACGCCTTTGCGAATAGCCTCAGGAACTTCAGCGGCTTTGCCGAGTCCGACGCCAACTTTGCCGTTCTTGTTGCCGACGACGACCAACGCGCTGAATGAAAAGCGGCGACCGCCTTTGACGACCTTAGCAACACGATTTATAAAAACAACCTTCTCCTCGAATTCGGGAGTTTCAGTTTCATTACGGGGCATTAGTTCGACCTCCTTCGTTTAGAATTTCAAGCCGCCTTCGCGAGCCGCCTGAGCCAATGCCGCTACTCTACCGTGATAAATATATCCGCCTCTATCGAAAACGACTTCGCTGATACCTTTTTCGAGAGCCTTTTTAGCGATAGCCGCGCCGACTGCCTTAGCCGCCGCAATATTGCCACCCGCTCCATTAAAATCTTTATCAAGCGAACTTGCCGCCGCAAGGGTCATGCCTTTTTCGTCATCGATAACTTGCGCATAAATGTGCTTGAGACTGCGAAATACATTTAAGCGCGGACGTTCTGCCGTGCCCGCAACGCGATTGCGAACGCGCAGATGTCTCTTTTGGCGAGTTTTATTTTTATCTGCCTTCAGAAGCACTTAGACTTCCTCCTTCGCCGTGAAATTCTTAAAAAATTTTTAGTCGCGAATATCAGGATTCTCCGCGATAATTTCAATTTCGTTGCCTTCCGGGTCGACGACGACAGCCGCATAATAGCCGTCACCAGTCGTTCGTGCTCCGCTGACTACGATAACGCCATCCGCGTCGAACTTTTTCATCATATCATCAACGTCCTTGCGGTCGCCAACGCTGATAGCAATGTGGTGATAGCCCGTGCGATAGCGAACCTTATTGGCGTCAACCGAGCTGGAGCGCGTCATGATTTCCAAACGGGATCCGTCGTCAAATTTCAAAAAGTAATTGCTGAAGTCATTGCGGAAATTGCTGTACTTGGAACCGGATTTGGCGTTGAAGTATTTGACGAAGAAATTTTTCTCCGCCTCCAAGT
>JAFYNH010000064.1 GCA_017549815.1 Selenomonadaceae bacterium | reverse complement strand
GCCTAAAGGCAGGGGATTCATGAGAAGTTTGAACTCTGTAGAGGCTAGTCCTTATTCGCTAGCGTGCGCCCTTATTCTCACAGGCTGTGCCAAACAACCACTACACTGTCACCTTTCGGCTTCAGCTTACTTTTACTTATTTGTACCGTCCTTTCGTAGTATTTGTGAGTTTAATGCCTCCACGTTTCAACCGTTGATTCGTTTTACACTATTTTTTTAGAGAGGAAGGCTAACCTCTTTTATTGTTAAAGGAACTAGGAGCGAGTTTTTAGGAACTGGTTCCTGACCCCTAAATCCTAAAAACTAAAGTTAGGGGTCTTACGCCGCTTTCGATAATTTTAAGGAACTCGAAGAAAGCCTTATCCTTATGAAGTCCATCGTTAGCGTAAATATAATCGTGGCAAGTTCTGAATACGAACAGCAGATTATCATCGACGGCATTTTTCAAATTATTTCGGGTCGGTCTGTCGATTTCGGTGATATTGCCTTCGGCGGAGGGTATATCGTTATATTCTTCAAAAATCCGTTCGCCGCTCGCCTTATCCTCTACCTTATGAAAAACAAAGCGTTGTATGCTGTTAGTCCACATGCCCCAATCGCAATTAACGCAGAGGCTCATATAAGATTTGAGTTGTTCGATACCGTCTTTGGTGGCGGAGGGTTTTATCTTAGACTGCTTGCACTCGACGATAATTTTAACAGCCGATTGAACATGCTCGGAATTTTTTTCAAAGACAACAATATCTGCGCGGGGACGCTTGGAGCCGTTTTGCAAAGTGAATTCAATAGCTATTTGATTCGGCAGGTATCTGTGTTCCTCGACGAGCCGCCGCTCGATAGTTTGACGAACATATTCTTCAGCAGTGTCGTTGCGAAATTTGCCGTCAACATAGTCACGAATTTTGCCGTCGGGCACGGAGAAGATTTTTTCCATATTTTTAATTACTCCTTAAAGATTTTATGCCATTATACAAAAGGGATTTGAAAAAAATTTGAGCGTCGAATATAATCTGCATGGAAGGAGGAATCATTATGAATATTTTTAAGACAGCAATTTTAATGGCGTTAATGACGGGCTTAATGGTTGCAATCGGCGGCGTGATTGGCGGTTCATCGTTCGCAATGATTATGTTGGTAATCGCGCTTGGCATGAATTTTTTCAGTTACTGGTTCAGCGATTCGATTGTCCTTAAGATGTACAATGCCCGCGAAGTTTCGGAGGCTGACGCGCCACAGCTTTACGGAATTATTTCTAGGCTTGCGAAGAATGCAGACTTGCCTATGCCCCGCGTCTACATTATTGATACCGCAGTTCCGAACGCCTTTGCGACGGGTAGAAATCCCGACCATGCGGCAGTTGCAGTCACTACGGGCATTATGAAGGCTCTCGACTACAACGAAATTTCGGGAGTACTCGGTCACGAATTAGCGCACGTCAAGCACCGTGATATTTTAATCGGGACAATCGCGGCGGCTATGGCGGGCGTAATTTCTCTTGCCGCAGATATTATTCAATGGGGCGCGATTTTCGGCACTCGTTCGGAAGACGAAAACGGCGGGATTATCGGGACGCTTGCGGCGATAATTATTGCTCCGATAGCCGCCACGCTGATTCAACTTGCGGTATCTCGTTCGCGTGAATACGACGCCGATAAAACGGGCGGTGAAATTTGCGGCAATCCGATTTATCTTGCAGACGCATTGGAGAAAATCGAATACTACGCAAAAAATACCGCGCCTATGCCGCAAGCTGGGACGGCAACGGCTCATATGTTTATAATTAATCCGCTTGAAAACTCCAAAAAGACTTTGAAGAATCTGTTTTCGACGCACCCCGACACTGAAGAAAGAATTAATCGTTTACGCGAACAAGCCAAGGAAATGCAATTAGGAACTAGAAACTAGAAACTAGGGACTAGGTCATTACGCATTAAAAAAAGCCCCCTCCAAAATCGGAAGGGGAATTTTTTTGCACTACTAAATTATCTTAAAGCTCTCGCGGCAATATCTTTACGATAATGCGCGTCGTCGAAGTGAATAACCTCAACGCATTTATAAACTTTGTCGACAGCCTCGCGCAAAGTCGGAGCCGTCATCGTGACGCCTAAAACTCTGCCGCCACTCGTGACCAATGAGCAATTAGAAATGTATAACGAGGAATTATTTTCGTCTTCATTACTAATTGCACATTCCTCATTCCTAATTATTTTGGTGCCCGCATGGAAAATCATCGCGCCCAATGCCTTAGCCTTCGTCACGCCGTCAATCGGCAAATTTTTTTTGTAAGTCTTCGGATAGCCGCCGCTCGCCATAATCACGCAAACCGCAGAATCTTTGCTCCAAGAAATTTTCTTACCAGACAACGTGCCGTCCGCGCAGGCGTTCATAAGCTCAAGCAAATCACTTTCCATAAGCGGCAATACAACTTGCGTTTCAGGGTCGCCGAATCGACAATTAAACTCGACAACTTTAGCCGCGCCGTCTTTAATCATCAAGCCCGCATACAGACAGCCGCGATAAATAATCCCTTCGGCTTTGAGCGCGGCAATCGTCGGTTTAAGAATTTTTTCTTCAACCTGCGCGGCAATCTTATCGTCGACAATCGGCGCAGGTGCATAGGCTCCCATACCGCCCGTATTTAAGCCTTCGTCTCCGTCATTAACGCGCTTGTGGTCTTGAGCCGCTATCAACGGAATAATCGTTTCGCCGTCAGTCAAAGCAAGTACTGAAGCCTCTTCGCCAGCCATAAATTCTTCCACGACAATTTTACTGCCCGCCGCGCCGAAATTTTTCATCTCGTCGACTGCGTTTAAAGCCTCGTCCAAAGTCTGCGCAACGATAACGCCCTTGCCTGCCGCTAAGCCGTCAGCCTTAATGACTATCGGCGCATTTTTTTTGCGAATATAATCCTTCGCGGCGTCAACGTTATCGAAAACTTCAAAGTCCGCCGTCGGTATGCCGTATTTCTTCATGAGACGTTTCGCAAAAATTTTCGAGCCTTCAATCTGCGCGGCGTCCTTAGTCGGAGCAAATGATTTAATCCCCGCCGTATTGAGCGCGTCCGCCAAACCATTAACCAACGGAGCCTCCGGACCGACAACGACTAAATCAATCGCCCTTTCCTTAGCAAACGTCACGAGCGCGGCATTGTCATTAATCGAAATATCTTCGACGCATTCGGCAAAATCTTTTATGCCCGGACTGCCCGGTATCGCGAAAAATTTTCCAAGTAACGGACTCTGCGCGATTTTCCAAGCTAAGGCGTGTTCGCGACCGCCGCCGCCTATCAGCAATACATTCATGCGATAAACCTCCAGTGCAAAGTGATAAGTGGTCAGGGAAAAGTGATCAGGGGTCAGAAAAAACTTGCCCCTAACCCCTGAATCCTAACCCCTGACCACTTATTTAACTTCCAAAAGCTCAAACTCAAGCACGCCCGCCGGAGCATGGACTTGAACAACCGTTCCAGCCGTCTTATCCATTATTGCCGCTCCCAATGGCGATTCGTCCGAAATTTTATTGTTATCGGGGTCTGCCTCCGTCGAGCCGACTATCATGTAAGTTTGCACTTCGTCAAGCTCAATATCGCGAATCTTTACCGTACTGCCGATAGTAACCTTGCCCGTGTTCGTCGTCGATTGAATTATCTCACTGTTGCGGAGTTTTGCCTCAAGCTCGCTGATTTCGCTTTCCAAACGCCCTTGTTCGTTCTTGGCGTCGTCGTATTCGGAATTCTCGCTGAGGTCGCCCAGAGCTATTGCCGCCTTGAGCCGCTCCGATATTTCAATTCGCCGAACACTTTTCATGTAGTCCAACTTTTCGACGAGCTTATCATAGCCGTCTTGAGTCAGCATGGTTTTCTTTTCTGCCATTAATTAAGCCTCCGAAAAATTTTCGCCGTCAAATATGCGACGTTCGCCCGGCGTCATCGGTGCCCACGTCGGCAAATTCTTCGACACCGTTAAAAATCTCTGCGAAGGTATCCAAATCGGATATTCGACGCGGTGCATTGCCACGAACCCTTTTACTTTGGTCTTTGCCACGAAGTCAATCGCGCCTTTTTCCTGTGCGTTGCCGAGTCGCCCGTCAATGGGGAATAAGGCAATGTCCGTTTCCATGCCGTGCATACGTTTCAGTTGACGCTTGAAAATTTTCTCCGCCAACTCAACGTTTTCGGGAGTATCTTCTTCCCAATGCCACCAGTTAAAGTCGCCCGCGTGATAAACTTTTTTGCCCGACGGCAATTCAACGAGGAACGACACGCCTACATCCGTTGAATCGTAGCTCCAAATCTTTATCGCGTCGTCTTCCCATTGTGTGTAGCGTTTCATGTACGTGATTTTTTTCGTCGGAAAAATTTTGACGCGCTTTGTGTGTTTAATGTCACTGCCGAAAATGTAGCGCGAAGTTTTCTCGGCGTAAGCGCGAATGTGCGTGCCGAAGTGGTCGAAGTGCGCATGAGTGACGAAAATGTAAAGATTGTCAAAATCCCCCTTATCGTATGCGGCGTCGACGATACCTGCCGGGTCTTCGTAGTCGTCAAAGACCAACAAAGTTCTTTCATCTTTAACCAAAAAGCCGCTGTTCAGTAAATACGTGATTTCCATAGAAATTTTTTTCCTCTCTCGACCGAAGGTTAATTTTCTTGTGAGGCGGTCGTCCTCATTATTATTTTCGGAGTTATGTAAGCGAGCTTTGATAATCGCCCCCTTTACTCAGAGATTTTATTTCTTCGCCGACGCGCTTGAGTTTCCGCGCCAACGATTTATTTTCAATTAGGAATTAGGAATTAGGAGTTAGGAGTTAGGAACTAGTTCCCTAATCCCTACCAGTTCCTAGTTCCTAGTCCCTAGCACCTAGCTAGTCATCGCCCCTTTTAGCAAGAGCGTCTTGAATCCTTTGTTCAACTTCAGGATTTATCTTTTGGTCGGAACGGTATCGAACATTTTGCCGCGCAGTTCTAGTAAAACCACGCCCCATAACTTCACTTGCAGATAATATCAGCATAAAGGCATTTTTGTCGACTGTGTTCGCAATAATTTTTATCTTGGCTATTTGCGTCATGCTCACGACAACCATAATAATTTTTTTCGGGTCGCCCGTATAAGCTCCCTCACCATTAATAAAAGTTACGCCGCGTCCAATATCGGCAATAATTCCGTCGGCAATGTCTTTCGCGTAGTTTGAAATAATCAAAATCGCCTTGCGCTGATTGAACCCGTCAATAATTTTGTTTGTCATTTGCGAAGTGACATACATACAAATCAGCGTGAACATTGCGGAATTGACACTGAAGAGCGCACCCGCCACAACGACTATCAAACAGTTAAAGCCGAAAATAACCGAGCCGATGTCCATTGAATAATATTTTTTAAAAATCGCGCCCAAGATGTCAAAGCCGCCTGTCGAGCCGTTCATTCGGAAAACAATCCCGTAGCCTATGCCGTTGAAAATGCCGCCGTAAATCGACGCAAGCATCATATCTTCAACGGGCAACACGCCGTTCATAAATTTTGTAACGTCCAGCGCGAACGAGAACATTACAGTTCCGATAACCACGTCGAGAGTATATTTTTTGCCAAGAAGTTTATACGACGCGATAAGGAGCGGCACGTTGTAGACTAGCGTTTGAATTCCGATTGGCAAGCCCGCCAAAAAGTAAAAAATAATCGCAATGCCCGTGACGCCGCCCGTTAGAAGACTGCTCGGCACTACGAAGAGATTAATTGAGCTGGCGGCGACCAGACATCCTGCCATAATCCCCAAATACTTCAGAGGGTTCCACTGGAGGAGTATTGAGGTTAATTTCATTTTAAGATTTCCACTCTCCTTCCTAATTAAGCTTAAAGAATTATAACATAAAATTTAGGTTTTGTCGCAACCCTTTTAAAAATTTTTTTAGCAATTTTTAACCTAATCACGCGGAAAATTTTTTGAAAATTTTTTTATCGACAGGCAGGAAGATAAAGGGTGGCGGCGAATAGCACATTTTAAAAGGTTGCCGCGAGGCACCAGCCGTTAGTAATATTTCACACAAAGATAGGAGAGGGTCACTAATGACAGAAGCAACCACCACTATTGAAAACAAAACTGGTATTCATGCGCGTCCCGCGTCGGTGTTCGTGCAAAAAGCGTCCTCGTTCAAATCGAAAGTTCAGCTCAAAGCTAAGGGCAAGACTGTCGACGCAAAAAGCATTCTCATGATCATGAGCATGGGCTTGGTCAAAGGCACCGAGATTACTATCGTTGCTGACGGTCCGGACGAAGCAGAGGCTGTTAAAGCTCTTAAAGATCTCGTTGACGCAAAATTCGGCGAAGATTAATTCGCGCATCCCGTTGCTGATTAAGGGGAGGAAGGATTAGTGGTTAGGAACTAGTTATTAGGAACTAGTGTAGTAATTAGTTCCTAGTTCCCAGTTTCTAGTCACTATAGCCGCCTCCCCTTTTGTGTAACTCGTTGGAGGGAAAAAAATGGCAGAGAAAATTAAAGGCAAAGGCGTAATAGCGGGCATAGCGGTAGGCAACATTCTGCTCGCAGGACAAAATCTTGACGGTTACATTGCGAAATATGCGCCCGGTAAACCCGCCGTCGAAAAGAAAAAAGCTGCTGACGCTCTCGTCGCGGTCGCTGAAAATCTCAAAAAGAGTATCGACGATTTTCTTGCTAAAGGTCTCAAGGAACAAGCCGGTATTCTCGACGCGCATCGCATGATGGTTGAAGATCCCGCTATGAGTGGCGCGATTGACGAACAAATCGACGTAAGCGGCTCGGCTCCCAAAGCTGTTATCGACGCTTATGAATCTCAAGCGCAGATTTTCGAGGCTATGGAAGATGAATACTTCCGCGGACGTGCAGTCGATATGCGCGACGTTGGCAAACGCATTGCGAAATATTTGCTCGGCATTAAAGACCCCGAAATCGTCGGCAAAGTTATCGTTGCGGGCAAAGACATTGAGCCTTCCGTTATCGCGGGACTTCCCACTGATAAAATCGCGGGCGTTATTTTGGGCGTCGGCTCCACAACTGCCCATGCCGTTATCATTGCTAAAACTCGTGCTATCCCGACGGTTGTTGGCGTAGGCGACGGCATTGCGCAAATCGCGAACGGCGACCCCGTTATTCTTGACGGCGAAACTGGCGAAATCTTGATTCGTCCCTCCGATAAAGAACGCGCCAGCTACGACGAAAAGATTAAGAAACAGGAAGAACTCAAAGCGCACTATGCAGAGCTGAAAGATAAACCTGCGATTACTCTTGACGGCAAGGAAGTTGAGCTTGTTGCTAACATTGGCTCGCCTGCAGACGCTGATGCCGCTGTCAAAAATTACGGCGCAACGGGTGTTGGCTTGTTCCGTTCCGAATTCGTATTCATGGGCAAAACCGACGTTCCGAAGGAAGAAGACCAATTCAAAGAATACAAAGCGGCTGTTGAGCATTGCGCCTCTGTCACTCACGGCGAAGGACTTTGCGTTATCCGCACAATGGACATCGGCGGCGACAAACCGTTGCCCTATATCCAAGTCGGCGTCGAAGAAAATCCGTTCTTGGGCTATCGCGCAATCCGCATAAGCTTGCAACGTAGAGATTTGTTTATGCCTCAGTTGAAGGCTATTCTCCGCGCAGGTGTCTACGGCAAAGCGGCTATCATGTTCCCGATGGTTATCAACGTTCAAGAATTCTTGGCGGCTAAGAAATTCGTCGAAGAAGCCAAAATGGAACTCGTTCACGAAGGCAAAGAATTTGCTGACAACGTTCAAGTCGGTATCATGGTCGAGACTCCGGCGGCTGCTGTTATGACGCCCGTTCTTGCCAAATACGTTGACTTCTTCTCAATCGGCACCAATGACCTTGTCCAATATACGTTGGCGGTCGACAGAGGCAACGCGCAAATTTCTTATCTGTACAATCACTTTAACCCTGCTGTCCTGCGCCTTATCAAACGCACGATTGAATCTGCGAACAAAGAGGGCAAATGGGCTGGCATGTGCGGCGAAATGGCGTCCGACCCGAATGCGGCAATTATCCTTATGGCTATGGGCATTAAGGAATTGTCGATGAGTGCGCCGTCGATTCCGCGTGTCAAAGAGCGTATTCGCAACATTACCTTCGCGAAGGCAAAAGAAATTCTCGACAAAGTTATGGAAATGGAAGACGGCGACGAGATTAAAAACTATCTTGCCACTCTTAAATAATTCTTGAAACTTAAAACCTGTACGGTTAAAAAATCCCCTGTCGAAGTTTGACGGGGGATTTTTCTTTTTTTACAGCGTGCAAGTTTTAAACTTCTTTTCTTTGCCGGTTTTTCCTTACCTTAACTAATCTCTAATCCCTAGTCCCTACTAGTTCCTAGTCCCTTGTCCCTAGCCCCTATAAAAAAAATACTTGCCGTTTTGCCGTTTTAAAAGTATAATGTCAAAATATCAAGAAGAGGTGATTAACCATGCTGAATAACAAAGCAGACACGATTGAAGAATATATTTTGAAACGCTTAAAGCAAAACGCTGACAGGCAAATTGAACTTAAGCGGACGGCATAAGCTGACGAAATAAGTTGTGCGCCGTCGCAGATAAGTTACGTTTTGAGTACGCGCTTTACGACTGATCGCGGCTTTGTGGTTGAATCGCGTCGCGGACTCGGCGGCTACATTCGCATTACGCTGATTCCTGAAGAGATAGACCAGAAACAAATTCTTTATCGAAATATGATTGGAGACATTGACGCCGAGACGACCTTTGAGGAAGTAAAATCTATGATAGAATTTCTTTTCTTACAGAGTAAACTTATTACGCGGCGCGAGGCAGAACTTACCGCGCAAATGTCAGCGAATCTTTACAAGTCGGAGGCGGCAGGCAAAGTTTCTCCAGACGAACGAGCGAAATTAACCCGTTCAATATTTGCGACATTGGCAAAGATAACCTAAATTTTTTTGAGGAAGAATATTTAAACTAAAATGAAAAAATCCCCCGCAAATGGTGCAGGGGAGAATTTTTTTTATCTTTACTTGTCACCTTTGCCCGCGCTGATTGTGTTCAAGGTTGTTGATTCATAAATAATTATTTTTTATCCGCGCAGATGATAATGTTATTTTCTTTGTCAAGCGTCATCGGAGTGTTCAGGAAAGAATAATCCGCCGCTACATTGCTTTGAACGATTGAGCTAAGCTGATTATCTGTTGCAAAATCGTCATCATCGGCAAGGAAAAACGTCGCGTCCGCTAAAGGCTTTGCCGTATATTTTTTGCTCGACGAAGTACCGTCTTCCTCAATAATTGTGATGCGCTTGCCTACGCTGTTATTCACACGTATTTTGCCCGAATCAATTCTTAAAACAACGGTGTCGCCCTGTGTGTAGTAATCGCCACTCACCGCGCCAGAGACAAGTTTAATCTTATCCTCGCCGGGCATGTAGTCGTCAATGGTATCGTCGCCGTCGCCCTTTGCATAGACGAAAACATCCGCGCCTTGAGAGCCGTAGAGCGTATCATTGCCTTCACCACCAATTAAGGTATCATCGCCAGAGCCGCCCCATATATCGTTCGCCTTATCATTGCCCGTTATCTTAAGTTTCTGTGTAACTTCTGTAGCGTTAATCGTCTGAATACCCGTGCCGAAATTTTTGGTTATGTCAAAAGTGTCTTTCCAATATTTTTCTGAGAGCGTAACAGTTTTGCCTTTTCTGTCGCTACTTATCAAAACTGTTTGCTCGCCACTGATATAATCATGTTCAATGCCGTTTTCTACATAAGTAACGCCGATTTTATTTTTCGCGGCGTTTTTAACGGTAATTTTATTTTTGCCGACCGTCAAGATAACATCTCTGCCGCTCGTCGTTGCTTTAGCCGAACCTTCGATTTGAATTTCATCCTCTTCGGAATAGTCGGCGATAACGTCGTTGCCGTCTCCGTTGTAGTAAAGAAAAATATCAGCACCATCGCCGCCCGTCAAGGTATCGTCACCTGTATATCCGTCAATCGTATCGTTGCCAGCACCGCCGATAATGTTATTAGATTTTTCATTGCCCGTAATGCTGAGATCTTTTTTAACGGTGGAGGCGTCAATCACTACAATTTTATTGCCTAATTTTTCAACGTCAAAACTTTTCTCGGCGTAGGCACTCGAAAGTATGACAGCTGTTTTTGCCGCGTCGATTGTGTAGGGGGTGGAACTTTCAGGAATTGTCGAATAAGTTTTTGTGCCGCTATTCGTAATATAGGTAAAAGTTTTGTCTTTGGCGTCTTTTACAGTGATTGAACCTTTGCCAACGGTGAAAACAACATCATTGCCGCTTGTCGTAACTTTAGCTGTAGAAACAATTTTAATGGTATCATTTTCATCAAAGCCGCTAATCGTGTCAGAGCCGTCGCCGTTATTGTAAACAATCACATTGTTTTTCGCGGCGGAGCTGAGACTGATAACATCATTACCCTTGCCGCCTTTTATGGAAAGGTTGGAGCCGCTACTCGTTATTGAATCTTTGTTATTACTAGCCGTTATCGAAATATTTTTATAATCGCCTTTTGCGAAGTTGAAACCGTAACTACCGCTGACTGTTACATTACTCCCGCTCAAATTTGCTTTGGTCAATGTGACGACTTTATTTTTAACTGCAAGAGTAGCACTTTCTTTAATGCCCTTTACGGTCGCGAGAGTTGAAGCAGATTTTGCTTTCGAGTAAGTTATCGTGTTGTTGTCGAGGGTATAACCTGCAGTCGTACCTGCTGATTTATAAGTTGCCGTTGTTCCGTTATGACTCCATTTAGCTGTTGAAGGATTGGGAGTATCAACGTCGTTGCCGAGCTTTAAAGTATAACCGTCGCTGACCGTGACTTTCTTTTTATTGAGAGACTTCGCAGCGACCGTCACGATTTTTTTAGTGATATTAATCGTAAGTCCGTCCGTAGATTTAACACCCTTAACAGTGACCAAAGCTTTACTTGAGGTACCATAAGTTGCTGTCGTGCCGCTAAGTTTCCACGAATTTTCTTTAGTGACAACTTTTGTACCCTTGACATTGACCTTAGACAAGCTAGCCGCGCCGACGAGCGTTATTTTGCCTTCGCCGACAGTAAAGATAATATCATTACCACTCTTGACTGAAGAATACGAGCCGCCGCCTATACTTAGCGTGTCTGATGAGCTGAAACCGCTGATAAAGTCATTGCCGTCGTCCGCGCCATACAGATATAAAATGCCGTCACCTAAGTTTTCGTCGTAATTATCTTCGTAAATGGTATCGTTACCATTGCCGCCAGTAATCGTGCCGCCATTATAGTGGATATAGATTAAATCCTTGCCGTCTCCGCCGTTTATTGAAGTATTAATCGCCCAGTTGACAACGGTATCATCTCCTGCGCCGCACAATAACGTTACGTCTTCATCATTGTCGTTGATGATTGAATCGTTTCCCGCGCCGCCGTCAATTAAAACTTTATCGCCGCCAATGTTGCCGTCAACCATATTGCCTATGACATTATTTGAAATGGTATCGTTGCCGTCACCGCCGCGCAGTGTGCAATTATCTGCCCCGATACTGTTCTGAATATAATCGTTGCCTTTGCCGCCACTGATTGACACGTTCGAGTTGTTGTTATAAATAGTATCCTTTCCGCCGAGCGCGTTTATCGTCGCGCCTTTGACTGTGTTGTTGTAAGTGTCGTTGCCTGAAGTGAGTGTGATTAATTTAGAATTGCCGCCGCTGCTTTGAAGAGTGCCGCCGACAATGTCGATTATCTCGCCTTTGGCGTTTTTCAAGGTCATGGAGCCGCCGCTCGTCACGCTGATAACAACATCTGAACCGACTGTCGAACGCGTGTAAGTTCCGCCGCCCAGAGAAATTTTATCGTACTTCGTAAAGTTGTAGATAATATCGTTACCATCGCCAGAAGAAAATTGATAAGTTGAGCCTTGAGCATTTCCAGCCAAGCTATTTCCATAAATTGTATCATTTCCAGTGCCGCCTTTGATTGTATGCTCATGAGTCCAATCAGTGGCACTTGTTAAGCTGATTAAATCATTACCGTCGCCGCCGTTGATTGAAGTATTTTTGCCGCTGTGAAGATTAATTATTGTGTCATTACCGTTTCCCGCGTCGATAGTGCTAATCCAAGTTTTATTGTAGATTGAATCGTCACCATTTCCACCGAACATATAAGAGTAATCGCCCTGATAATTATAAATTATATCATTGCCGTCACCACCATAAATTTTAGCATAATCGCATTCATAACCCCATATTGTATCGTTACCTGCGCCACCGCTTGCCGTTACGCTGTAGTGACTGATGTAAAGGCTGTCATTGCTACTTACACCGATTAAAGAAGTTTTATCAGAAGAACTTTTCAGAGTTACAACGCCGCTTGAATAAGTACCTGTAATATTAACTTTAGACAAGCTAGCCGCGCCGACGAGCGTTATTTTGCCTTTGCCAACCGTAACGATAATATCTGAGCCGCTCTTTGTCGTCGAATATGTGTCGCCTGAAATGCTTAGTGTCGAATCCGATTTAAAACCGTAGATAATATCGTTTCCGTCGCCCGAACTATATTTGAATACAACATTCCATGCGTAATCGTCACTATGTGGACTGTTAGTTGAAAAGTCCCAGTTATTGTAAATAGTATCGTTGCCTGTGCTACCGATAATTGTGCTGTATTCGCCGTAATTTAAAAGTGAATCGTTACCAGAGCCGCCATTTACTGTGGCACTTGCGCCCCAATTCCTAATTGAATCGTTTCCTACGCCGCCTTTAAGCAGGTTTTTACTTCCGTAAAACCATTCTTCGTCGGTAATTATGTAATGTCCGATATGAATGTAGTCGTTGTCTGCGCCGCCGTCAATCGTACCGTTCTGTCCACCCCAACTGTAAATGGTATCAGAGCCTGCGCCCGTATTTATCGTGACGTTGGTAGTGTATTGATTGTAAATGGAATCATTGCCGCTCGTGCCGCTGACTAAACTGTAGGAATTGCTATTGCTTATTGTGGCGAAGCGTTGAAGGTCGAAGAAATTTTTATGTTTGAGCACTTAAATCAATCCTTTCTGAAAATTTTTAGTTATTATAAGGCATTTTTTGCACAAAGAAAAGCCAGTTGTCGAGAAAAATTTACCTACGGAAAATTAAAGTTCAATTAATTTTTATCGTCTTTTAATGAAAGCGTCCGAAAATGCCGATAAGTAAAACGGGACGGCTCAAAGGAGCGTCGCCGAATTGAAAGCTGAACATCGAACAAGAGGACTGAATCGCAACATGGGAACGAATGGCGCGGTAGGTAGAACCTGCGCGGTCAAAAGAAAACGTACCAGTTGCCGCCTCGCTTAAAAGAATCAATGCAATAACATATAAAAAGAAAGCAGTCGGCTTGAAAGAGTCGGCTGTTTTCGTATAATATGTAAAAACACAACGGAGGTCGTCATGAAGAAAATTAAAATTACGGTGATTAGGAAGGCTCGCTACGACGATTTGATTGCCCGCTATGAAAATCCGATTGATAATGCTTGTAACATGGAAGAAGGGCAAGTTTTTATCGCGAACGGCTGGGAACGTCCCGACGGATTTTGTTTAAGCGCGTGGGAAACGTTATCGCCGTTTATAATGGCGTTGTCGCACGGAGCAGAGAATTTTTATTCGGGCTGGATGAAAAATCCGAAGTCGGCAATGCTTTCCTGCAATGACGGCTTTCGTCCCGTTAGCTTTTTAATTGAGACTTTGGACAAGGAGACAGATTAAATGTTTGATATTGTGATAATCGGCGCGGGCTTAGCAGGTTCGACTTTAGCGGAGCGGTTCGCGTCGAGTGGCAAGAAAGTTTTACTGATTGAACGTCGTCAACATATCGCGGGGAATTGTTATGACGAGGTCGACGACAACGGCAT
Source organism: Selenomonadaceae bacterium (assembly GCA_017549815.1). Lineage (GTDB taxonomy): Bacteria > Bacillota > Negativicutes > Selenomonadales > Selenomonadaceae > Quinella. Next base: position 48,112 of record JAFYNH010000064.1, on the reverse strand, counting down.
TTTGATTCACAAGTATGGTCCTCATCTTTTCCACACTGATTCCGCGCAGGTTTGGGAATATTTGTCGCGCTTTACGGAGTGGCATTTATATTTCCACAGGGTCAAGGCGGTTATCGACGGAAAGCCTGTGCCGTTGCCGTTTAACTTCAACACGTTGCATGAAGTTTTCCCGCCGAGCTTGGCTGACAAGTTGGAGACGACTCTCTTTAAAAATTTTGAATACGGGAAAAAGATTCCGATTCTGGAGCTGAAAAAATCTTCCGACGCTGATTTACAATTTTTGGCGGATTTTATTTATGAAAAAATTTTCCTGCACTACTCCGAAAAGCAATGGGGAATTTCGCCCGATAAAATTTCTGGGGCGGTGACGGCGCGTGTACCTGTCTTAATCGGGCGCGACGATAATTATTTCGGCGACCGTTTTCAAGCTATGCCCAAGTACGGTTATACAAAGCTCGTCAAGAACATGCTTAACCATAAAAATATCAAGCTTCTTTTGAACACGGATTTTCATGAGGTTATGAATCTGCGCGGCGAGGAAATTTATTTATTCGGGCAGAAGTTTAACGGGCGATTGATTTACACGGGGCAACTTGATGAACTGTTTGATAAAAAGTTCGGCGAACTCCCCTACCGCAGTATTGAAATGGAATATGAAAGCGTCGACACTGAATTTTTCCAATCGGCTCCTGTCGTCAACTACCCGAACAATTACGACTTCACGCGAATAACCGAGTTTAAACAGATTCACCCTGCAAAGACACCGCGCACGACTATTTTAAGGGAATATCCTTTGCCATATGTCGCGGGCAAGAACGAGCCGTATTATCCGATATTTACGGACGCAGCGCGGGCGATTTACGAAAAATATTCCGCTGAGCTTGCGCGTTTCAAAAATATTACGGCGGTCGGGCGGCTTGCCGAGTATCGCTACTTCGACATTGACGACGTTGTTAAGCGGGCGTTAGATGTCTTCGAGGCATTGAATTGATAAGATAAAAAAAGACCGCGCAGATTTCTCTGGGCGGTTTATTTTTTTGATAAATTATTTCTTGTTGCCGTATTTTCTAAGCTCAAGCCAAAGCGGACCTGCGATAAAAATTGACGAATAACATCCGCTGGAGAAACCGACTATTAGCGCGAACGCAAAATCTTTAGTCGTCTCGCCGCCAAAGAAGAACAGCGCAAACGTCGTGAATAAGCACGTGAACACCGTATAAATCGAGCGCGTCAACGTCTGATAAACCGAACGATTGACGAGATTAACCACGTCGCCGCCGCGTCTGAAGTGCAATTTCAAATTCTCGCGTATCCTGTCGAAGATAACAATCGTGTCGTTTATGGAGTAGCCGACGACTGTTAGCAACGCCGCTACGAATGACGAATCAATTTGCCGTTGCGTGAATGAGAAAAACGCCAGCACAATTAAAATATCGTGAACCAATGCCAAGACCGCCGCGATACCGAATCGGAATTCAAAGCGATAGGCAACGTATAAAATTATCAGAACCCACGAGATTACCAGCGCAAGTACCGCGTTCAGAATCAGCTCGCCGCCGATTACTGCGCCGACTTTTTCCTCGCGCATGACTTCATAACCGCCGACTTTATCGCGAATCGACGCCATAACTTCCTTGCGTTGAACTTCCTCTAAATCAACCGTGCGAATCATAACGTCCGTAGAAGTCTCAACGTCTGAACTCTCACCCGAAAGTTGAATCGTTGCGCCGTCAAGTCCAAAAGGTTTCAAACTCTCGCGAATCTGCGCGATTGCTACGGGCTTTTCAAACTTTAAATCAATAATCGTGCCGCCCGTGAAGTCAATCCCGAAATTAAAACCACGTGTCACCATAGAAATTAAGCCCGGGATAATCACCAGCAACGAAATAACAAACCAAACCTTGCCGCGACCCGCAATGTCAAAACTCGGCATTATTTCTTCACCGCCCTTCCGTCAGCCGCTACGTCGAATAATACAAAGCCGTCCGCGCCATATGCCGAAGGACTTTCTACCAATTTAGCGTTGACCAAAAGTTTCAACATGAATTGCGTTAAAGTTATCGCCGTGAACATGCTCAATAAAACTCCCAAGCCGAGCGTTATTGCAAAGCCGCGAATCGTGCCCGTGCCGAATAAGAATAAAACGCCTGCCGCAATTATCGTTGTTATGTTCGAGTCAAAAATCGTCGTGAACGCCCGCTTAAAGCCCGCGTCCATTGCAAGCCTAATCGATTTGCCCAAACGGTATTCTTCCTTGAAGTGTTCAAAAATCAGAACGTTCGCATCGACCGCCATACCGATTGATAAAATTATTCCCGCTACGCCCGGCAATGTCAATGTCGCGTCAAGTCCTTTTAACGTTCCGAGCAACATTAACGTATATGCCATTAAACTTATATCCGCAATAAAGCCCGGCAAGCGATAGAATAAAAGCATGAAGACCAACACCGCCGCGATACCGATTACGAACGCGAATTCCGATTTGTCTTTTGAATCCTGTCCGAGCGAAGGTCCGACCGTCCGCGTTTCGATTATGTTGACTTTAACGGGCAATGCGCCGCTCCTCAATAAAACTGCTAATCGCTGAGCCTCTTCCAAGTCGCGTTGTCCAGAAATTTCGGCTTTGCCTCCGAGTATCGGCTCGCGAACGACAGGATTAGTTAAAATTTCTCCGTCTAAAAGAATCGCAATCTGCCGCCCGACATTTTCTAACGTCGCGTCTGCAAATTTCTGCGCCCCCTCGTCGCTGAATTCAAGGTTGACGACGCATTGACCGTTTTGCTGATTCATAGCCGCCTGTGCGTCCTTTAAATCCGTGCCCGTCAAAAGCGTATTGCCGTCCGCGTCTTTGAATTCAAGCATTGCCGTTTTGCCGATTGTTTCAATCGCCTTGTCGGGGTCTTTTATGCCCGGCAATTCGATTATTACTCGACGTTCGCCCTCGCGCTGAATTATCGGCTCGGTTAAGCCCAATTCGTTGACGCGCTTTTCCATTATCGAAACGACACGTTGCATGGCGTCTTCGTCGACCAACGCAATTTCTGTATCCTCTGCCTGTAAGACGACGTGTGTACCGCCTTGCAAGTCCAGCCCTTGTCTTATCGAATGAGCCAGCGGTCTTATGAAAATTACAAACACTGCCACGATTGCCGCCAGACAGATTAGCAACTTGATTAAGCTGTTCGTCCTCACCAAAAATTTTCTCCCTTCAAAATTCATTTACGCCCGTCAATATACTACAACAATTCATAATGCGCAATGAAAAAAAATCCCCTCTTGGCTCAAGAGTGGATTCGCAGAATCGGCTAGTTCCTAGTTCCTTGCTCCTAGTTCCTAATTATTAAAAACTTTTTCTTTGCTGCGCCCAAAGAAAAAGTAACAAAAATAAAGGGCGAAAGACCGGCAAAGAAACATCCATGTTTCTATTGCCGGCGGCGCACGTCCATGTGCGCCGGGTTTTAACTCAACTTAACTAATCCCTAATCTCTACTAGTTCCTGATCCCTAGTTCCTAGTTCCTAGTTAATGCCCCGTCAATCGCTATCGAAAGTTGGTCGGCGCAACTTGTACCACGTCCGCCACAATCATTTCCGCGCAGAATGTCAGCAATTTCTTTGGCGTCTTTACCTTCGACAAGCTTGCCTATAGCCAATAAATTACCGGGACATCCGCCTAAAAATTTTACGTCATGCAAACGACCTTCCGCGTCCAAAGCGAAATCAATCCGCTTGGAACAAACTCTCTGCGGGTTAAAGCTGTAACTTTCCATTTTAAAAACTCTCCTTTAGATACTGCGCGGGCACATGTTCAGTCAGCCATACGCCATTAACCGAACGATAAAATTTGTACCCGTCATTAAACATCTTTAAACTTTCAACGAGAAAAATTTTCGGCTTGCCATGCCGACGCCCGACTTTTAGAGCCGTCTCAACGTCGCTTGATAAGTGAACATACAGCCGCGACATTTTAAGCAAACCTTGTGCATTAATTGACGAACTATAACTTTCACCCGTGCCGTGATACAAAATTTCGGGCGGCTCCAATTCTTCAAGCTCCACATCAACAGGAATTGAGTGCCCTTGATTTGCTCGAATCAATTTCTTATCCGCGCTGAAAGAATAACGTTGCTTTTCGTCCTGCGCAACTATCTGCTCAAGCGTTGCGAAGTCAAGATTTTTAACGCGGTGACAAAGTTCCTCAACGTTCGCCCAGCCGTGTTCGTCAAGTTCAATACCGACGACTTGCGGCTTGTGGCGAAGAATCAAGCTCAAAAATTTGCTCGTCAACTTCAAAAATCAATTCCTCCCGTGAAAATTTTTTCAATCGTAATTCAAAGTTGCGGCTGTGTCAAGGCACACTAATTTTTTTTTGCGCAAAATCTTTTCAAGCTGAAAAATTAGCAGTAAAATATCGCCGCTTAAAGCAGTACAATTTAGGAGGAATTTTTTTCATGGTTATCATAATGAATCCGGAGGCGACTTCAAAGAATATCGAAGAGGTAATCAAGGCGATAAAAAGTGTCGGGCTTGACGCGAAGATTATGGAGGGCGCACAACAAAAAATCGTCGGTGTCATTGGCGATAAGACTAAGTTGGCGTCTGTAGCGATTGACGCATTGCCGGGCGTTGAGAGTTCCGTTGCGATTTCAAAGAGTTATAAATTGGCGAGCCGAGAATTTCATCCGCAATCGAGCGTTATTGACGTTAGCGGAATCAAAATCGGCGGCGGCGAACCTGTCATAATGGCGGGACCTTGCGCGGTAGAGAGTCGCGAACAACTTTTGAAAGCCGCGCAGATTGTCAAGGACGGCGGCGCACAATTTCTGCGCGGTGGAGCTTATAAGCCGAGAACTTCGCCCTATTCGTTTCAAGGTTTGGAAATCGAGGGCTTGAAATATCTCGCCGAAGCTCGCGAAGTTACAGGCTTAAAAATCGTCACGGAAGTTACCACCGTCGAAGGAATTGCTCACGTTGCCGAATATGCCGACATGCTACAAATCGGCGCAAGGAATATGCAGAACTTTGGCTTGCTTAAGGAAGTCGGTAAATGCAAACGTCCAGTCCTTTTGAAACGCGGGCTTGCGGCTACTATTGACGAATGGTTAAACGCCGCCGAATACATTATGAACGCGGGCAATCCCGACGTTGTTTTATGCGAACGCGGAATCAGAACTTATGAAACTTACACGCGCAACACGCTTGACTTATCGGCAGTGGCGGCAGTTAAACATTTATCACACTTGCCGATAATCGTTGATCCGTCACACGGCACGGGCAAATGGCGCATGGTAAAGCCTATGGCATTGGCAGCAATCGCGGCGGGCGCGGACGGTTTAATGATGGAAGTTCATCCTAATCCTGCGCGGGCATTATCGGACGGTTCGCAATCTTTGACGCCCGAACATTATCGCGCTGTCATGAAGGGTATAAAAAAATTGGCGACGTTCCTGCGCGAAGAAAATTTAATCGGACTTGACGAGGAGTGAAAAATTTTGCGCTTGAGGAAAAAGCCTCACACAGACGAAAAACTTCAAAACTTTGCGGACTTCGTAACGGTCGGCGACGTTCAGCCGATACAAAAGGATTTATCCAAAGAACTTTATGTTGAACTTGGCACGGGCAAGGGCGACTTCATAACGCAAATTGCCGAACGCAACCCGCAGATAAATTTTATCGGGCTTGAGGTCGAAAAAACTTGCGTATTGGCGGCGGCGCGGAAAGTTCGCGAGAAAAATTTATCCAACGTCCGCTTGATTGTCTTTGACATAAACAATATCACAGAAATTTTCACGGAGCATGAAGTTGACAGGCTTTATGTAAATTTCTGCGACCCCTGGCCAAAGAAACGTCATGCCAAACGTCGCCTTACTCACGTCCGATTTTTGGAAATGTACAGGAAGATTTTAAAGGTCGGCGGCGAAATTTATTTCAAAACGGATAATCGCGGGCTGTTCGATTTTTCATTGGAGCAATTCGCGGAGGCAGGGCTTGAAGTTCGCGACGTGACGAACGATTTACACGCTAACGAGCCGCCCGAAAATATCCGTACCGAATACGAAAATAAATTCAGCGAACAAGGCGTTCCGATTAACTTTTGTGTGGTGAAATTTGCCAATGGATAAAATTTTAACGCTGGGAATAGAAACGAGTTGCGACGAAACGGCGGCGGCAGTCTTACGCGGCGGACGCGAGCTTTTATCAAATGTCATTTCGACGCAAATTCCGTTGCATCAGAAATTCGGCGGCGTCGTGCCGGAAATAGCATCTCGAAAACACATTGTAAACATAATGCCAGTTATCGACGAGGCAATAAATAAAGCGGGCGTCGAACTGCGCGAAATAAATCAAATCGCCGTAACCTTCGGACCGGGCTTGGCGGGCGCGTTATTGGTCGGATTATCGGCGGCAAAATCTTTGGCGTATGCATTAAAAATTCCGCTAATCGCCGTCAATCATCTGGAAGGGCATATCTTTGCAAACTTTTTAAGCGCACCTGAATTGGAGCCGCCGTTTTTATCGTTGGTAGTTTCGGGCGGACATACCGCGCTAATAAAAATGACGGATTACAACAGCTTTGAACTTTTGGGGCAAAGTCGAGACGACGCGGCGGGCGAAGCCTTCGATAAAATTGCGCGTGTAATGGGCTTGCCTTATCCCGGCGGTCCGGAAATTGACAAGCTTGCAAAGTCGGGAAATGCAGACGCAATAGACTTTCCGCACCCAAAAGTTACGGGCTACGATTTCAGTTTCAGCGGCTTGAAGTCGGCGGTTTTAAATTATCTCAATACCGCGCAGATGAAAGACGAACCGATTAACAATGCGGACGTAGCGGCAAGTTTCCAAAAAACCGTCGTCGATACTTTAGCGGAAAAAACTTTGGCGGCGGCTGAAGAATTCAAGCTTGATAAAATTGTCTTGGCGGGCGGAGTGGCGGCTAATTCGTCACTTGAAAAAACTCTACGCGAGGCTTGCAATCTGCGCGGATTTAAATTTTTCTACCCGTCGAAAATCCTATGCACCGATAACGCCGCAATGATAGCTTGTCGCGGCTATTATCAATCGCTCGAAAAAACTTTTGCAGATTCGACGCTTAACGCCGTCCCGAATCTCGGACTTTAAGGAGGAATTATAAATGAAAAAATTTTTCTCGTTGTTTGTAGTTTTTATTGTCGCGGTAACATTTTTTTCTGCCGCGCACGCAATGGATTATCAACTGGAACAAGTCGTTGTTATCAGTCGTCATAACCTGCGTAATTCGCTCAAGGCGGGCGATGACGGAGGACTTTTGACACTGCGCGGAGGAGAAATGGAAACGCTTATGGGGCAATATTTCGCGGTTCGACTTGTGGAGCAGGGTCTCTTCCCGAAAAACGCTCAACCTTCCGTCGGCGAAGTTCGTTTCTACGCCAATTCTTATCAACGGACAATCGCCACAGCAAAATATTTTTCGGCAGGAGCATTCCCGATAGCGAACACTCCCATTGAATATCATCGCGCTTTGGGACAAAAGGATAGAATCTTCCTGCCGCCGACGGATCCCGCGCTTACGAAAAAACTTTCCGCCGAAATGAATGCGAAAAAATTAATCGATAGTATGGGCAAAGAAATTTCAACCGTCGAACGTCTCAGCGGCGAAAAATTCAATCCCGCCGATTATTCGATAGAAATTGGCAAAGTCGTCGAATGGAAGGCTGAGGGCTCCGCAAAACAAATAACTCTTGCCGCCGACGCCATACTTATGGATTATTACGACGGCAAAGTTTCTTACAGCGATGACGAAATGCGCAATGTGGCGAAAGTCGCTTCTGTGATGATTAACTCCAGCTTCGACCGCCCGCTCAGCTCAAAAGCTTTCGCAAGCCCGATGCTCGCCGTCATTTCCGACGAACTCAACACGCCCGGGCGCAAATTCAGTTTCATTTGCGGGCACGACAGCAATTTGTCCAACGTTTTGACGGCTCTCGGCGTTGAAGAATACGTTTTGCCCGGCACGATTGAATGGCGCGTTCCGATTGCCTCTAAAATAGTTATCAAAAAATTTCGCGGTTCCGACGGCAACGAATATGCCCGCTTGAGTCTCGTTTATCCTTCTACCGCGCAGATTATCAATCGCGAAATGCTTACCCTCAACAATCCGCCTATGAAAGTTCCGTTGAAATTGCGCGGACTGCAAACGGTTGACGCGGACGCGATTTATAAACTCTCGGACGTTTTGCAGAGAATTTCCGATGCGCAGATTGTTGACGGCAGACGCGCCGCATAAAAAGGAGACTTTATGAACGAACTTAAAAATCTCGGAAAAACCACCGAATACAAATACGATTACTCGCCCGAATTTTTGGAGGCGATACCGAATAAGAACAGCGGCAGAAATTATTTCGTGACGCTGACGACCGAAGAATTCACTTGTCTTTGTCCTATAACTCACCAGCCCGATTACGCCGCGATTAAAATTCGCTACATTCCCGATAAAAAGCTTGTTGAAAGTAAAAGTTTGAAACTTTATATGACAAGCTTTAGGAATCACGGCACATTTCATGAAGACGTTATCAACACGATAGCCGACGATTTGATTAAACTTTTGGAGCCGCGCTATCTTGAAGTTGAAGGCTTATTCAAAGTTCGCGGCGGGATTTCGATTGTGCCGTTTGTGAATTACGGTCGCGGCGAGTTTGAAAAAATTGCCAAGAAAATTCTGGTTGATAGAAATGCTTAGACAGAAACGATTAGCCTTGATAAATGACGTTACGGGCTTCGGGCGATGCTCGGTGACTGTCGAATTGCCGATAATCTCCGCGCTGAAAATTCAAGTCTGCCCGTTGCCGACCGCGCTGTTATCGGTTCACACGGGCTTTAAAGATTATTTTATGGACGACTTTACCGACCGCATGGAAATTTATATCGACAGTTGGCAGAAAAATAATTTGACGTTTGACGCCGTTGCAACCGGATTTCTCGGTTCCGCCGCACAGATTGAAATTGTTCGCCGTTTCATAAAAAATTTCCCCGCTGTCGTGATTATCGACCCCGTCATGGGAGATCACGGGAAAATTTATGCGTCTTATACAAAGGAAATGTGCCGTCGAATGCGCGAGCTGTTGGAATTTGCGGATTTGGTTACGCCGAATTTAACGGAGGCTTGCGAACTTTTGGGCGCACCTTATCCAGAAGGCGGCGTAGTGAGTGATTCGGAGCTTGCGACTTTGGCGGCGAATATTGCGGCTAAAACTCGCGGCGGACGTGTGATTATAACGGGCGTGACGCTTGACCTTGACGACGGCTCAAACATTGCCAATTTCATTTTTGATAAGGGCAAGATTAACATTGTGACTTCGCGCAGATTGGGCGGCGACAGGTCGGGTACAGGCGACGCATTTTTTGCAGTAGCGGCGGCGTCTTGGCTTAACGGCGAAACTTTGCTTGACTCGACTAAAAAGGCGGCGGACTTCGTTGCCAAATGTATCGCTCATGCCGAGAAATTAAATCTCGCGTGGAATTGGGGCTTGCCCTTTGAGGAGTTCTTAACCGAATTATGATTGATTCTAGGATAAAAGCCGTAATGAATTTTGTCCGCGCAGGCGGTATAGTCGCCGACGTTGGCGCAGATCATGGCTATCTTTCGATTGAACTTGTCAAGAACGGTTTGGCTAAAAAAGTTATTGCAACGGAAAAAAATATTCACCCGTTCGAGGCATTGAACGAAAATATTTTGACTTCGGGCTTTGGCGATAAAATTGAAGTTAGGCTCGGCGACGGCTTGCAAATTTTATCGGCGGGCGAAGTCGACACGATTTGTATTGCAGGCATGGGCGGTTCGCTTATAACTAAAATCCTAGACGATTCGCCCGAAGTCGTTAAATCTGCGCGGCAACTCATCTTGCAACCTATGAACGGCATAAAAAAAATCCGCGTATGGCTTGCGGAAAATAATTGGATAATCGCTGACGAAGACCTCGCCGAAGCGTCTGACATTATCTACGAAATTATTAGCGCGGAAAAAAATCCCGTTCCAAAAGTTTTTAAGCGTGAAACTTCGCCGCTCAAAGAAAAATTTTCAGTTCAGCGTCTCGCGAAATTAGAAAAAGTTATTTCCGAAATGAATAAAAGTTCTGCCGTTCGCTCGTCCGAGAAATTTTTGGCATTGCAAGCCGAAATTGACGCTCTTCGACAATCCTTCCGCAATGAATTTAAAAGGAGTGTTTAGAATGGCAAAAGCACCGATAAACGGCAGGAATAATGTTCACAGGCGCACCATTCGCGGTGAAGTAACTCAATTTCAATTTCAAAATTTGCAAAGTCGTATGGATAGCATGGAGCAAGAACTCTACCGAATGGAAAAGAAAATTGAACGGCTCAAAGAGAAAATAGAAAGACTCAACGATAAAATCGACGAACCGCACGATAAAAAAACAAAATTTACAATCCAAGATAAGATAAACATGATTGTTATCACAGTAATAGTATTTGCGATTTTTTATTCGGCTTTCTTCAAATAAAGTTCACTCGCGCCACTCAAATTCAAGGTCGCCGATATGGACGGTCATGCCCTCCTTTATTCCGCGAGCTTTTAACAGAGCATCAAGATTTTTCATACGCCAAATAAATTGAAAACGCCGCAAGCCTTCTTCGTTATCAAAGTTAGTCATGGCAACGATTTTCTCAAGATTTTTATTGCGAACGATGAAGTCAGCCGCGTCGTTGCGCTCAATGATGACAGGGTCGTCTTCCTTGTCAACGTCGAAAATTTTAACTTCGGCAACTGGCTCGACTTCGGGAACGATTTCCTCAAGCCTCTTGCCGACATAATTTATAAGCGCGTCAAGATTTTCATGAGCGGCGGCAGATATTGCAAAAAATTTAATACCTTCCTGCTCGGCAAGTTCTTCAAGGGCAGGAAGATTTTCTTTTGCTTGCGGGAGGTCGATTTTATTTGCAATCAAAATTTGCGGACGCTTGGAAAGTTTATCGCTGTACTTTTTAAGCTCGACGTTAATTTTTTTGAAGTCGTCAACAGGATTTCTACCGTCAACAGCCGCCGCGTCCACGATATGCAAAATTAATTTTGTGCGTTCAATATGCCGTAAAAAATCATGACCAAGACCGACGCCGTCCGCCGCACCTTCGATAAGCCCGGGAATATCTGCCATGACAAAAGATTTTTCATAACCGAGACTGACAACACCTAAAACAGGTACAAGCGTAGTGAAATGATAATCGGCAATTTCAGGACGCGCAGAACTGACGGCGGCTATTAAGCTAGATTTGCCGACGCTGGGATAGCCGACAAGTCCGACGTCCGCCAAAAGTTTAAGCTCCAATAAAAGTTCGCGACTTTCGCCGGGTTCGCCGAATTCTGCAAAAGTCGGAGCACGTCTTGACGCCGATTTAAATTTGGCGTTACCTCTGCCGCCGCGCCCGCCCTTAGCGACAATTGCCCGCTGTCCGAGTTCGGTTAAGTCTGCTAAAACTTCGCCAGTAACTGCGTCTTTAACAAGCGTGCCCTGTGGAACTTTGATAACGCAATCTTCTGCGCCGCGCCCGTATTGTTTTTTTCTATCGCCCGCGTCGCCATTCTCGGCAGTGTACTTGCGATTGAATCTGAAATTTAAAAGCGTGTTGATATTGGCGTCGACTTCAAGAACAACGTCGCCACCTTTGCCGCCGTCGCCGCCGTCGGGTCCGCCTTTCGGAACAAATTTTTCACGTCGAAAGGACGATTTGCCGTTGCCGCCGTCTCCAGCTCGCACGTTGATTTTACTTCTATCAATGAATTGCATATTACATTCCCCCTTATTTATGGCGAAATTATGGCGAAAACCCGGCGCACATGGACGTGCGCCGCCGGCAATAGAAACATGGATGTTTCTTTGCCGGTCATACGCCCTTTCTTTTTGTTACTTTTTCTTTGGGCGTGGCAAAGAAAAAGTTTTCCAACAAACAAAAGTTAAAAATGAACCGAATCGAAGGAACGCGCCGCCGCCACAAAAAACTTTCTTTGATTCGTTTCTTGGGGGCAAGCAAGAAATGAAAAACTCCCCCGCCAATTGCAGGGGAGCTTTTCTTATGTATCGTATGCGTTTGGTAGTTCTAAGTTTTAATCGACATCTCCGAACTGTCAGCCGCATCTCCCGCTTTAGCAAAATTTGCGGCATTAGTTATTGGAGTAAGCTGAGCACCTGGAATGCATTCTGATTGGACTGCGCAAGCATGTATTGAGACGCCTGCGATGCAACGCTCCACTTCATGTAGTTGGAAATTTCCTTAGCCATGTCAGCATCACGAATAGCTGAGTCGGACGCTTCCAAATTCTCGATCTGGGTGGCGACATTGTCGGCAGTATAGCCAAGACGTTTCTCCAAAGCACCGACATCGGTAGCAGCGTCCAATGCTTTATCGAGTGCCGCATCCAAAGCTGTCAAGAAAGCGGAGCCAGAAGCACCACTCTCACTGCCTGCAGCATCTGCTTTCCGCAACAATATAACACTCGTTGAATTCGTCGGAATTCCCGCCGTAGCCTTAGCAAGATCGGCAGTATAAGCAGCAAGCCCCAGACCCTTTAAAGTCATGTTCTGCATATCAACGTCTATCTTCGAGCGAGCGTCGGCACCTATCTGGAAAGTAAGCTTAACCGCTGTACCATCTGAATGTGCTTCACCGTAGTCAAGTCCTGTCGGATTCGTTGTCTTTTCGAGATCAGCGATGAGAACTTTGCCATTGTAACGAGTATTATAGGCGGTCTCATCGATCTGATCGAAGAGAGATTTAATTTCTTTCGCGATGGCATAACGATCTTTGTCGTTGGTAGAAGCATCGAAAGCTTGGAGAACACTGGCGCGAATTGTACGAAGCATGGTAACAGTGTCATTGATACCTTTTTCGGCAGTCTTCATCATGTTGGTATCGTTTTGAACGTTTTGATCGGCTTGGTTGAGGGCATTGATACGTTCGCGCATTCTCTCGGAGACAGCCCACTTGGAAGGAGCATCCTGAACGCTGTTGATTTTCAACGTGGTGTTGACGCGATTCATCGCCTTATCCATGCTGGCGTTGTTTTTCTCCAACATGTTGTGCGAGCGTACCGCAGACATATTCGTATTAATTAACGTAGTAGCCATGATTAATTTCCTCCCTGATATTCCATAGAAAAAATTCATCCTGAAACGACGGTTTCCTTTCCGCCGTCAAACAAACGAGCTGAGCTGATTTCCGACCGTCGTCAGAACCCACACTTCGCACGCGTAACGAGTGCCTCAACCGTGAACCCGTTCATTGTCTTTTCAAAAAGCCTGTTGATAAGCGATTAGACAAATCTTCGATTGACATTGTAGCAAGAAAAATTTTAAGTGTCAACAAGATAGCTTGACATATTTCCATAAAAAATTTCGTTTGTCAAGTGGTTTCTGAAAAAAAGTTGCAAGCTTTGTAGCAAAAAACGCCGACGATTGCCGACGCTTTTTATCAAAAGTCTGTATGAAATTATTATCTAAGCAAGCTGAGTACGGCAGAGGAATTCTGATTAGCTTGAGCAAGCATAGCCTGCGCGGTCTGCAAGAGGACGTTACTCTTGGTATAGTTTGTCATTTCCTTAGCCATGTCTGCATCGCGAATCACTGACTCGGACTCTTGGTCATTGTCTCTTGCCGTGATAATATTCGACTTGGTATAGTCGAGACGCGACAAGACAGAGCCAATGTCTATCTGTTGATTAAGAGCTTTGGTAAGTGAATTTTCTATGACATTAATTGCGGCATTGGCATTTTCTTTAGTCGCAACGCTGAGTCTTTCGTTATTAGGACCTTTAAGACCGAGAGCCTCAGCGCGCATATCGCCCAAGCCGACTTTAATCGCAACATTAGCTTCTGCTCCCGAATGGAAAGTTAAAGCCTTGTCGCCAGTTTCGTTTTCGGCACGTTGATACTGCTTGAATTGGTCGAGAGCGGCATTGGCTGCTTTCTTGACATTGCCGTCCGAATCAGTAATGCTAATGGTGAAACCAGAAATCTGTTGAGTTACACCAGCCGTACTGGCTACGAGCGCAATACCAGATGATTTGTCGGGCGTATAAAGTTCCATGTTAAATTTGTCGGTACCGATAGCAGAAGCATCAGCAGTTGTTTGTTGCGTAAAAGTACCTGCAAAAGACAGGAGACTTTGTAAAGCGACCTCTGTGCCCACCGTTCCGCTAGTCGTCGAAGTTACGCCGTTAGCAACCCAAGAAACAGTATATTTATCGGTGCTTTGAATTTCAAGAGCGTCGCCAACACGGTTATTGAGAGCTGTTAAACCAGAACCCACTTGCGTATCGGTTGCCAAACTCTGGTTGAGAAGGATAGTTTTGGAAGAGGAGACGACATTGTTTTTCGAGCCGTCGATTAGATATTTGCCGTTGAATTGGACAAGGGCGTTATCGTCGATTTGGTCGATGAATTGGTCGACTTCTTTTTGAATGGTGATGCGGTCTTCGTCAGTATTGGAGTCATTGGCGGAGTTAATGGCTTTCTCTTTGAGAGCCTTCAAAAGTTCGATTGTACTTGCGACTGCGCCCTCTGCTGTTTTCATTAATGCAGAGTCGTTCTCAATGTTTTGGTTATCCTGTTCGAGAGCGCGGATTCTCATGCGCATACGCTCGGAGATTGCCCACGGCGCGGAATCATCTTGGGCACTGTTGATTTTCATACCGCTCGCGACTTTGCCCAAATTTTTTTGGAGCATACTGTTATTTTGATCTAAAAGGTTGATTACTCGGAGCGCGTCGATATTGTGTTTGACTACCATACTCATTATAATTTCCTCCTTGACTTACGAAAAATTTCTAGGCGACTTATTCCTTTTCGCCTCTCGAACTTTCTTTGAAAATTTTATCGTTGACATTCCGAAATGCTTAAGGGTTACGGGAAAAAATTTTTTTAAGTATATCAAACAAGTTTCAAAGTTTCAAGCTTAGTTATGGCGTAAAAAAACCGTCGACATTGCGCCGACGGTTTTTTTAGTAACGAACATCATGCGCAATTTGCGCACGCTTTTAAGCTTTGGTAACAACCTCAGCCGCTTTTTGAAATTACTGGAGCAAGCTGAGTACTGCGCTGGAGTTCTGATTAGCTTGAGCAAGCATGGCTTGAGCCGACTGCAAGAGGACATTATTCTTCGTGTAGTTGGTCATTTCTTTCGCCATATCAGCATCACGAATCGTGGACTCAGACGCTTGGACGTTCTCGCTAGAAGTCGTGAGGTTAGCACTGGTGTATTCGAGACGAGCTTCGATAGCACCAATAGTGGTTTGCTGATCAAGTGCTTTTGCGAGAGCATTTTCAATGACGTTAATCGCCGCATTAGCGTTTTCTTTCGTAGTGACGCTGACTCTTTCGCCAGTGGTACCTTTAAGACCGAGAGCCTCAGCGCGCATATCGCCGATACCAACCTTAATTGCAACGTTAGCTTCCGAACCAACATGGAAAGTCAAAGCTTTATCGCCAGTTTCGTTTTCGGCACGTTGATACTGCTTGAATTGGTCGAGAGCGGCATTGGCTGCTTTCTTGACATTGCCGTCCGAATCAGTAATGCTAATTGTGAAACCAGAAATCTGTTGAGTTACACCAGCCGTACTGGCTACGAGCGCAATGCCAGAGGATTTATCGGGCGTATAGACTTCAACGTTAAATTTGTCGGTACCGATAGCAGAAGCATCAGCAGTTGTTTGTTGCGTAAAAGTACCTCCAAAGCCCAAGAGACTTTGTAAAAGGACATCTGTGCCTACCGTTCCGCTAGTCGTCGAAGTTACGCCGTTAGCAACCCAAGAAACGGTATACTTATCAGTAGATTGAATTTCGAGGGCATCGCCTGCGCGGTTATTGAGAGCTGTTAAACCAGAACCCACTTGCGTATCGGTTGCCAAACTCTGGTTGAGAAGGATAGTTTTGGAAGAGGAGACGACATTGTTTTTCGAGCCGTCAACGAGATATTTGCCGTTGAATTGAACGAGGGCGTTATCGTCGATTTGGTCGATGAACTGGTCGACTTCTTTCTGAATCGTCTGGCGATCTTCGTCAGTGTTAGAATCGTTGGCGGAGTTAATGGCTTTCTCTTTGAGAGCCTTCAAAATTTCGATTGTATTTGCGACTGCGCCTTCAGCGGTTTTCATCAAAGCGGAGTCGTTCTGGCTGTTCTGATTTGCTTGATCGAGCGAGCGGATACGTACGCGCATACGCTCAGAAATTGCGTAACCAGCAGCATCATCTTGGGCACCATTGATTTTCATACCGCTTGCGACTTTCGTCAAGCTTTTTTGGAGTGCAGTGCTGTTTTGATTCAAAGTATTAAGCGTACGAACCGCACTCATGTTGTTCTTTACTACCATTGGCATGGTTATTTCCTCCTTGATCTTTCCTAGAAAAATTTTTCCTTAGTCGACGGTTTCCTTTCCGCCGCCAAACAAACGGTTCAAATTTGCCTGTCCCCGACCGTCGCCGGAAGACTGCGCCTCGCACGCGTAACGAGTGTTGCATCTTTGAAGCTCGTTTATTGTCTCTTTGAAAATCTTATCGTTTATCAACTTGAAATCATTAAGCTTTCCAGAAAAAAATTTTTTCCCAGCGCGAATTCTATCAAAAAACTTTTGGGGCGTCAATAAATTTTAACTGAAACGGCATGTTGTTTAGCCGAAAACTTTTCAATCAAGTTGTGGACTTTTTCGTGGTAAAATCTCCAGCAGTATATTCAGTCGAGTCGATTTTTAAAACTGCTCGAGTTTTGTCGGTATTAAATTCGTAATCGCTTGGGATTGTTAATTCTGTAATTGTTTCATCTGTTCCTTTGACATAAGCTTTACCTGTCGGTGGCTTGATTTTGGCGGCATCGTTAAGATAGCCATTCAAGTCAGCGATTTTAGAAAGTCCATCTGCTTTACCACCTTCCATATAATAAACCGCAATAGCCGCGTCAATGGTTGAAAGGTCAGCTTGAATTTTTGCGGAATTGGCTGCGGCAGTGACGGAAGTGAAACGCGGCACGGCTACCGACGCCAAAATCCCGATGACCATTACCATTAAGATGACTTCCAATGTTGCAAAGCCTCGTTGATTCATCTAAATCGCTCCTTTAGTTTTTGCTTATTTTAAGATAAAGTTTATGTGGTGACAAGAATTTTTTTCAGCCGTCAACGTATCTTCGATTGAATCTTTGATAACTTTTATTTCTCTAGTCCCCAGTCCCTAAACCCTAGCCCCTATTTTTTCTGTTGTCATTTCGGAGCGTTTAGTTTATTATGATTAAAATTATTTGTCACGCTGGAGGGATTTCGTGGACGACAAAATTTTAGATTGGGTATTGCCGGCAGAAAAATTTTCACAGGACGGCGATCCGCAGTCAATGCGTACCGTTGCTCGTGAAATTTTCGACATCGATAAGAATTCCGCTGAAGGATTAGCACTCATGGCGGAGGCGTCGCTCTATCTCGGAAATCTGCAGGAGGCTGAATCCTTCGCACAATACGCCCTTGCCGTCGAACCCAATCATCTGCGCGGGCGGCTCGTTACGGGCGGCGTCGCTATCAAAAATTTTATGCTCAAAGCTCAGCTGAATATTCTGGAAGACGTGATAACCGACGCTCGTACCGAATTGAAAAATCTGCGGGCAAATCTTCAGGAACATAATCACAAATTCGCGTTCAATCGTCGCAAAAGAACTCTCGACGACGAAACTTTTGAGCGGCAAATCGACAAGAGAATTTTTATCGCCCGCTCTCTTTTATTCAAAGCTTTAACTTGGAGTTCAAACGGACTTTATTTAACGGGCGAACCTGCGCGGGCGGCTCAAGCTCTTTTTGAGGCAAGCTCCCTAACTGATAACAACGAACTTGCGGCGGAGCTTTATTCCAAACATTTATTCCTTAGAAATTATCGCGACTCCTCGCAAACACAAACTAAAGAACTCGCGCAGAAATACAATTCCTTTTTTGAAGACGTAACGCCCTTTGTTCACGACAAGAAAAATTTCGACGCCGATAAAAAAATTCACGTCGGTTATATTTCGCCCGACTTCCGCGAACATGCCGTTGCTAATTTTATCCCGCCGCTCCTGCAAAATTACGACGCTGAAAATTTCTCCGTCACTTGCTACTTCACTGGCAGAAAAGATTCCGTCACCGTTAAGCTTAAAAATTTTAATGTCGGCTGGCGCGATTTAATCGGTAAGGCTCCGTCGGTTGCGGCAAATATCATCGCCGAAGATAACGTTGATATTCTTATTGATTTATCGGGGCATTCGCAGGACAGTTGCCTACCAATTCTAGCTTATAAGCCCGCGCCCGTGCAAATTTGCGGCATTGGCTACACGTCAACCACAGGACTTGATACCGTCGATTATTTTTTGTCCGATAAAATTTGCTCGCCCGAAAATATGCCGACCAGTTTTACCGAAAAAATTCTGCGCGTCAACCCGTGCAATTTATGCTACGCGCCCGGCTTGATTCGTGAAATGCCCGAACCTAAACTTGATGCGCCCATTCAGAAAAATTATTTTATGACGTTTGGTAGCTTTAACAACTTCGCCAAGATTAATGACGAACTTCTTTACTTGTGGCGGGCGATTTTGGAGCGCGTCCCTAATTCTCGTCTTATTCTTAAGAATAAAATTTGCAGTCTTGACGAAGGCAAGGAGCTTGTTAAAGAAAAATTGTTCAAGATGAGTTTCCCGCTCGACAGAATTGAATTGCGTCCTTACAGTCCCGACTATCTTGAACAATACCGCGAAATTGACGTTGCACTTGACACTTTTCCCTACACGGGCGGCACTACCACTTGTGAGGCTCTTTATATGGGCGTCCCCGTCATTACTCTTCGCGGAAAAAATCACGGCTCGCGATTCACCGCGTCGATTTTAAATGCCGCCGATTTGTCAGAGCTTATCGCGCATAACCCAATGGATTACGTTAATAAAGCCGTTCAGCTTTCGCGACGCAAAGAATTGGTTTCGGCTTATCACGTCGGACTTCGTGAGCACATACGGGATTCTGCGCTTATGAATTCTGGAAAATATATTCGCGAGCTGGAAAAAATTTATCGGGAAGTTTGGAAAAATTTCTGCGGAAAATAAAAGGAGACATGTCATGACTTTAAATAGAAAATCGGTTGAACTTTTGGCACCCGCCGGACAATGGGAATCACTCGTTGCGGCGATTGAGGCGGGCGCGGACGCTGTTTATCTGGGTGGCAAGGCTTTTAATATGCGCGTTCATCGTTCTGATTTTAATTTTGATGACGCGCAACTCAAAGCGGCTATTGAATTCGCTCACGAACGCGGCGTTAAAATTTATATCACGCTGAATAATTTAATAAGCGCGGAAGAAATTGCGCCGCTCGAAAAATATCTGGCTTATCTCAACGAAATTCAGCCCGATTCGATTTTGGTACAAGACTTGGCGGTTATAAATCTTGTCCGCAAGCTCGGCATAAAAATTCCTATGCACGCTTCAGTTATGATGAACACGCACAATTTCCAAACGATTGAACTGCTTAAAAAGTTCGGGATAACTCGCGTAGTCGTCGGGCGCGAATTGACTTTGACGGAAGTCGCGTTGCTTAAGGAGAAAACGGGCATTGAAGTTGAATATTTTATGCATGGCGACATGTGCTTTGCGGAGTCGGGGCAATGCATTCATTCGGGCGTAGTTTTCGGACAGAGCGGAAATCGCGGGCGTTGCATGAAACCTTGTCGCTGGACTTACAAACTTATCGACGAGACGACGGGCGAAACTCTCAACGATTTTTCCTATAAGCTAGCCCTTAATGATATGTGCATGTTCAGAAATATTCCGGAACTGATTCAAGCAGGCGTCGTAAGTTTTAAGATTGAAGGACGTATGAGACCGCCCGAATTTGTTCGCCGCTTGGTGTCGACTTATCGCCAAGAAATTGATTCTTACCTTGCCGACCCGACGGGCTATGTTGTCAATGAAGAACGTTTTGCCGAGCTTTATAAAAATCGGGTGCGCGATTTTACTACGACATTTGCATTTGGCAAGCCGACGATTAAAGATATTGGCATTACGGGCGAACGCGAGCCTAAAATTTTCAGCCGCGCAGTTGTCGAGCCGAGTTTTGACGACGACGCTGTTAAAAATATTTTCGCAGAAGAACGAGCGATTAAAACTTCAAATAAAAAGCCGAAATTATCTGTACGTGTTTCCGCTTTGGAAAGTGCAGAGGCGGCAATTAAAAATGGCGCGGACGTTATTTATATCGGCGGTGAAGTTTTTAAGCCGCTTAAGCCGTTCACTATTTCTGAAATAAAAAAAGCCGCCGAGCTTGCTCACGCGGCAGGAAAGAAAATTATTTTGGCTACGCCCAGAACGTTTAAAGAGGAAATAGGAATCAGGAATTGGGAATTGGGAATTGACGGCGTTATGGTCGGGAATTTGGGCACGTTGAATTCGATTAAGACGTTGACGGACGCGCCGATTTATGCCGACGTTTCGTTTAACATATTTAATCCCGTTGCCGCCGATTTCCTTAAAAATTTGGGCGTTGTACAGGCGACTGCGTCTCTTGAATTGAGTTTCGCGCAGGTTCGGAGCGTCGTTGAAAATTCTCCGTTGCCGATTGAAATTATTGTTCACGGCGCGATTGAGTCGATGATTTCCGACCATGACATTGCCAAACTTTATCTGCCCGATTATGACGAATTCGCGACGCCCGATAAATTAAATCGTCATTACGCGCTTGAGGACGAGGCGGGCGAAATTCATTCTTTGCGCGTCGACCAATTCAAGCGTTGGCATATTTTCTTCGGCAAAGATTTATGTATGTTGCCCTACGTCGAAAAATTTTTAGGAGCGGCGTCATTGCGTATCGAGGCGCAGAATTATTCGCCTGAACAGACCGCGCAGGTTGTCAAACTTTATCGCGACGCCTTAGACGGCAAGTTAAGTGATAAGTGGAAAGTGGTCAGTGGTCAGAGGAAACTTGGGGCGGGAATTTACCGTTTCAAGCAAAGTAAAAATTCGATTCAGCTGTCCTCGTAAGGGCGGATGCGCAACGTTAAGCCGCGTTCGTCGCAAATTTTTTGACAGGCAATAATTTCGTCGGGCGGCGTAACTTTATCGACGACAGTTAAGACGACATACGGCACGAAATTTTTCATATGCTCGGCGAAAGTCAACATTGCGTCGAAAGATTTTATCCCGTAGGCGGCGCGAGTGATTCTGAAATATTTTTCGGCTGTCGCGGCATTGAGGCTAATTGATACCGTGTCCAGAATGTTTTCAAAGTCCGCCGCAATTTCCCGCCCGTTATAAAGTTCGCCCAAGCCATTTGTATTGAGGCGCGTCGGCATATTCGGGCGAATTTTTTTTACGTAAGTCAAAAGCTCCACAAGCTCAACAAGTCTTATCGTCGGCTCTCCAAATCCGCAAAAAACTACTTCCTTGATAACTTGCCAAGACGCGGCGTCTAACTCGGCTTTGACTTCGTCGACAGTCGGCTCGCGCTCCAACCAAAGACTTGATTCCTTTGCCATAGATTTTTTTTGTCGCAAGCAAAAGACGCAATCGCAGTTGCAACGATTAGTTAAATTCACGTAAAGACCGCGTGGCGTCGTTGAATCAATTTTCAAACTCTCGGCGAGTGGAAGATATTTCCCGCCATTATGCGTCGCGTAAATAATCATCTGAATCACTCCGTTTATCGATTGACAGTTTAACTTGTTTGTGATAAATTTTTCTTGCTTGAAAGGAACAACATCAAGCATTAAGAGCCATATTGAAAACAATCTTTTAGCAGTAGGTTGTCAGTAATGACTACCTTCCCGATTAGTAAAAACGTGTTAATCGATTAGAGCCGTAGTCAGAAGGCTTTAAAGGAAAAATTTAGTGGCAGGCTGTCGGTAACGACTCCTTCCCGTTAATAGTGGATTAATCAGTTAGAAGCCGTGTTGCAGACGGCTTTTTTCGTGCCCGAATTTTAATTCAAGTACGTGAGCAATGCCAAGACTGTTTGGATTAAGCTGAGCGTGAGCATCAACCATTCATATTTGTCCATGACATCACCCCCTCTCTTTCGAGAAGAGAGCCGGCACCTTCAACCTGCCGCGCAAATATTACCATACGTCCATAAATTTTTCAAGGTAAATTGTCGATTGACGCGCCAAAAGCTTTGTGATAAATTTTTTCCGCAAAGTTAATTTTTGGAGGGAATTTGTATGAAAAAGCTGATTAACTCGGTTGAGACCGTCGAAGAGCAAATGATTTTAGGGCTGGTTAAATCCGCGCCGAAGAAACTCCGTAAACTCGAATGCGGTAATGTCGTCGTCCGCGCAGAGAAAAAGGAAAATAAAGTTGCACTCGTCAGCGGTGGCGGCTCAGGGCATGAACCTTCACACGGCGGCTTTATCGGAAAGGGTATGTTGGACTGCGCGGTTGCTGGAGCCGTCTTCACTTCGCCGACGCCCGATAAAATTTTCGAGGGCATTCAAGCCGTCGCGACCGAAGCGGGCGTTCTTTGTATCGTCAAAAATTATACCGGCGACGTAATGAACTTTGAAATGGCAATCGATAACGCCGTCGACAACGAACTTAAAATCGATTACGTGGTTGTCAATGACGACGTAGCAGTTAAGGACAGCCTTTATACAACGGGTCGTCGCGGCGTCGCGGGCACAGTTCTTGTTCATAAAATCGCGGGTGCTAAAGCCGAAGAAGGCGCGTCACTTGCCGAAGTTAAAGCCGTCGCCGAAAAAGTTATCGCCAACGTCCGTACAATGGGTATGGCAATTTCTCCATGCACAGTTCCCGCCGCTGGTAAACCCGGCTTTGAATTGCCCGAAGACGAAATGGAAATCGGCATTGGCATTCACGGCGAGCCCGGTACTCATCGCGCCAAAATCGCCTCCGCCGACGAAGTTGCTAAAACGCTCCTCGATAAAATTCTTGCCGACATTGATTATAAAAATCAAGAGGTCGTCGTCCTTGTCAACGGCATGGGCGCAACGCCGCTTATGGAACTTTATATCATAAATAATTTCGTGCAAGATTATCTGGCGGCGGCGGGCGTCAAAGTCTATGATACAATGGTTGGCAACTATATGACTTCGATCGAAATGGCTGGCTTTTCGCTGACATTGTTGCGCCTCGACGACGAACTTAAAAAACTTTACGACGCGCCCGCAGATACTCCCGCGCTTAAGAGGTAATATTATGATTGACGCGAAAAAAATTCTGGAAATAATTTCCGCCATTGCTAAAAAGATTGAGGCGGAGAAAAATTTCTTGACGCAACTTGATAACGAAATTGGCGACGGAGATCACGGCATAAATCTTGCACGCGGTTTCAAAAGCGTCGAAGAAAAATTGCCGAGCCTTGCTGATAAAGATATTGGAGCGATTTTTAAGGGCGTCAGTATGCAACTCGTTTCAACGGTCGGTGGCGCGTCGGGTCCTCTTTACGGCACGGCTTTTATGAAGGCTGGCAACGTCTGCAAAGGCAAAATGGAACTTACGGCTGAAGAATTCGTTGCGGCGATTGAGGCGGCTGTCAATGGCGTTAAAATGCGCGGCAAAGCTGTTGAGGGCGAAAAGACTATGCTTGACGCTCTTTGTCCCGCTTATAAGGCTATCAAGGCGGGCATTGACTGCGGCAAAAATTTAATCGACGCGCTTAATGACGGTGTTGACGCGGCGGCGGCGGGCGTTGAATACACCAAAACAATAATCGCTACTAAAGGTCGCGCAAGTTATTTAGGTGAGCGCAGTATTGGACATCAAGACCCGGGCGCGACTTCGTCTTTGTTTATGTTGCAGACTGCGCTTGAAGTTTTACGGAGGGAATAAAATATGGTTGGAATAGTTATCGCCTCGCACAGTCAGAAACTTTCGGAAGGCGTTATTGAAGTCGCTCGCATGATGGCGGAAAATGCTCCACTTGCGGCGGCGGGCGGTATGGAAAACGGCGACTTGGGCACAAGCTACGATAAAATTCTCAACGCAATCGATAAGGTTTATTCTGATGACGGCGTTGTCATTTTGGCGGATATGGGTTCTGCCGTCATGACTGCGGAAATGGTTTTGGAAGATATTGAGTACGAAAATATTAAAATTCTCAACTGTCCTTTGGTCGAAGGGGCTATCCTCGCGGCAATGGAATCTGTAGAGGGACGCGATTTAGAAGACCTTGCCGAGCGCGTGGAAACTGCTCACCCTTCCAAAAAACTCATGGACGATTAAATTAAAAAAGACTCCGACTTGACTAAGTGCCGAGCCGGAGTTTTTTGTCGTTAAGTTTCTGGCGGGTCGTCGAAACCTAAAAGCCACGTTGCGATAAAGCCAAAAATATATGCCGTAACCAGACCGACAAAATAAATCGGTATATTATTTGTTGTCGCGGCTAACGGCAAGCCCGAAATTCCTAATGTCGCCGCCCCAACTGTAAACGTCGCTTGAATTGCTCCGCCGAACGCTCCGCCTATGCACGCGCCGATAAACGGTTTAAATAGCGGAAAAGTTACGCCGTAAATTAGCGGCTCGCCAACGCCCATCATGCCGACTGGTAAAGCGGAGACTATCGTTTTCTTGAGGAATTTATTTTTCGTCTTGAAGTAAACAGCTATTGACGCGCCAACTTGTCCCGCGCCCGCCATTGCCAATATCGGCAATAAAATCGTAACTCCGAATTGCGAAATTAAATCGACATGAATCGGCGTCATTGCCTGATGAATTCCCAGCATGACAAGCGGTAACCATACGCCCGCTAAAATGAATCCGACAATCGCGCCGCCCGATTGAATAGCTGTCGTTGCCGCCGTGCCAATTACGTCCGATAATGCGCCCCCTAAAGGTTGCAACAGGAAAATCGCCGTCGTCCCTGCGATTAAAAACGTAACCAACGGCGTTAAAAATAAGTCAAACATTTCGGGAATAATTTTATGCAACTTACTTTCGAGCCACGCGCCGAACGCCGCAACGATTATCACCGAGATAACGCCGCCGCGCCCCGGTACTAAATCATGACCCAAAAGATTTATGTTTGCAAGTTCGGGATGTGTCATCAACGCCGCTAAGACGCCGCCCAAAATCGGAGTGCCGCCGAAAATTTTTGCCGCGTTTATGCCGACGAATAAGTTCATGCCCCAGAAAACCGCATTGCCCGCTATCGATAACAGCTGAATAATCTGCGCGGACGCAAGGTCGGGAGAAATTTTAATCGCCAAACCGACGCAACCCGTTATCAAACCGCAAGCAATAAAGCCCGGTATCAGTGGCGTAAATATGCTTGAGATTTTCTTAAAGAAAAGTTTAATGGGCGTGGCGTTGCGAGCGCGAATTTTATTATGAACGGCTTCGGCGTCGCCGATTTTGACTTTGCCAACCTTAACAGTATTGGTCGCCTCCAAAATTTGATTTACCGCGTTGGTAACGTTGGTCGCCTTGCCCACGCCCAAGATAACTTGAACTTCGTCGCCGTCCTCATTGACACCCAAAACACCGTCAATTTTTTTCAACGCCGCAAGCATATAATCGTTATGTTCAATCAATCGAAGGCGAAGGCGCGTCATGCAATTCGTCGCTTGAATTACATTTGAATAAAGAACATTGCCCGTCCCGCCGACTGTGTTCAAAATTTGTTTTGCAAGCTCGTCCGTGCTAATTGTAATCATCTCCTTTTATCAATTAGGAATTAGTAATTAGGAATTTAATTTCACATTCCTCATTCCACATTCCTAATTAAAAAAGCGGCTCAAAATATCCCCAACGCACCTCTGAATCATAATAAGAATCGGGCGTTTCGTCGTAAGTCACGCAAAATCTGTAGTAAACGTCCGCGCCGATATTATCATCAATCTGCGGGTCGAAAACATATTCTACGCCGTCAATCGCAATCACGCACCAAATATGCCCCGTATAACCGCCGTCAGCGCGAGCCGTCTGTCCGTAAACTGTGTAGCAATTAAACCCGATAGCCCTTGTTAGCGCGGCGAAAGCGCAAGAATAATCGTCGCAAGCTCCGACGTGCCCAACTAACATTCCATAAGCGCGAGCCGTGCCATTGGCTTCGGGGAAATCCAATCTCAAAACGTTATCGCCGTAATGGCAGGTGTCGACAAGATAATCGTAGCAGGCGCGAACTTTTTCATAAGTCGTCATGTCGTCGTTGGTTATCTGCGCGAGCGTCTGATAAACAATATCGTCGCAGTAATCCGCGCCCGTCGAAGTCGGATAAAGTTCGGCGTTGTTCAATAAATATTCGGCTTCGGACGCCTCAACCGAGCCAGCCAATAAAATTAAAATCGCCGCGCAGGTCAAGAAAAAATTCCTCATTCCTAATTCCTCATTCCTAATTGAAGATACTCGCTCCATTGCAAGCCGATTTGTTCAGCCCGCGTCCCTTGCACAAAGTCATAAAACAGCCGAATTTTTTTTGCGCGGTCGCAAGCCATTTTAGAATACCAATCATCTCCTTGCGGTTCCAGTAAAAGATTTGAGCCGCCTAAAAGATATTGACGTTTGCAAATTTCCTCAAGCGGCAAGTCAGGATTTTTTAAAATGTCGTACATGACAAGGAAAGTCGTCGTGCGTCCGTGTCCCGCTTGGCAATGGAAGTGCAACCACGCATTTTCAGGAAGGTTGGCGACAAAAATTATAAAGTCGTCGACAATTCTCGGCGCAGGGAATTGCATATCAGCCGCCGCAAATCGTTCGTAATTCAAGCCGAGTTTTTCGCAGAGTTCGCGCTCCGTCCCCATGAAACGCGGAACTATCGTTACGGGGCGGAAAGTATTTTTATCTTCATTGCCCAAAGGTTCAAAGGTCGTTTCAATGCCGCGCAGGTTATTTAGTCGTTCAACTTCATCAGCCTCGATTTCTTTAAGAGTTTTAGTGGCATTGGCGGCGTTATTTTTTATGTACCAGCTGACAGGCAACGAGTTAGCGAAACCGTGAGACTCCTGCCGCAAGTCAAGAATAAAAATCTGCGCGTCGGGTTCAAGCTCCAAAATTTTATTGTGAAGAGTTGCCATTGAACTTTCGGAAGGCTGACCGCTCGCCGAAGCGTGAAGTTTATCTAAACCTGCGCGGGTCGGCTCTTTGCCGCGAAAATCTGTTTGCCAATCGTCCGTCATCAGTCGGAAATTTCTAATCTCGGCTGAGGCGGAGCCGTCTAGTCGCCAAGTGCCCGCGACCTTTTTAGCCGACGCCGCCGCCAAAATCGTCGTGCTTAATAAAAAAATCAGCGCACTCAAAAATAATTTTTTCGACAAAATTTTTCACTTCCAATCACAGAGATAAATTTTTCAAACGGGCAAAGCGCAATTCATGGAGGGCAAGCGGTATAGAAATAAAATTCTGTGAGCCGTAAAGTTTAGAATATTTTTCGCGGCAGTGGAGGACGCGCTTAACATAATCGCGAGTTTCGGCGTAGGGAATTTTATCCACGTCGGAAAAATTTTCATTCCAATGATTTTTTTCCATCCACTCGCGAACGTTGCCGCGCCCTGCATTATACGCCGCCAAAGCCAAAACGTCATTGCCGTTGAATTCGTCTTCAAGCTCGGCAAGATACCACGTGCCGTAACGGATATTAGTTTCAGGCTCGCGCAGATTTTTTATGTCGTGAGAAATTTCTTCAGGTTGCTCGCCCAGTTGATAAGCTATCCAAGCCGCAGTTTCTGGCATAAGTTGCATTAAGCCGACCGCCCCGCTTTGAGAATTCGCCGACTCTTGAAAGTTGCTTTCGACCTTCATTACGGCGATTGTTAAAAATTTATCCACATGCCATTTGGAAGAATAAAATTCGACGTTGGAGCGATAAGGAAACGGATACAAGAATTTTTTCTGAACCGACGGCACGCTTATCAAAAAATATATCGCGAACAAAATCACGACGCCCGCCAGAAATTTTTTAAGCATTAATTCACCTCCGCACGGTTTTTAATGAATTTTAAATGATTGAAAAAAGGTTGTCAACGCGCCGGATTTTATTGAAAAAATTTTTTCAGCTTCTATCCATAAGATAATAAATTTTATGTTATAATGCCTGTCGAAAGGAGGCGGCGCATTGCTGACGAAATTTTTTGAGATGATTGGCGGTTCCATTCTAAGAATATTTGAAGGTATAGGCACTATAGTTCTGCTTTACGCCGATACATTTAAACAACTCACGCATAAGCCGCGAATTCGTCACATAATCGCGCAGATGGCTCATTTAGGCGTTGACTCGCTAACAATCGTTTCGTTGACGTTGTTATTTACGGGCGTCGTCTTTACATTGCAAACGGCGCATGAATTTATTCGATTTGGCGCACAATCGACGGTCGGCGGGATAATCGCAATCGCAATCGGCAGGGAGCTTGGTCCTGTCTTAGTCGGCGTCGTCTGCGCGGGTAGAGTAGGAGCGGCAATCACGGCGGAGATTAGTACAATGAAAGTCACCGAGCAAATCGACGCGCTCCGAGTTATGGCGGTCAGCCCCGTTAATTATTTAATCGTCCCTCGCATGATAGCCTGTATGATAGCCGTGCCGTTGCTTACGGTTTTTGGTGATATAATCGGCGTGTTAGGCGGCTGGATTGTCGCTACTCAATATTCGGGCATAAGCTCTTATCTATTCCTCAATTCGATAAAGATGTTCGCGACGATTCACGATTTAACGGGCGGAATGATTAAGGCGATTTTTTTTGGGAATGTTATCGCGGTGCTGGGTTGTTATTACGGCTTGAATTGTCCGAACGGCGCGGAGGGTGTTGGTAAGGCGACGACTAAAACGGTTGTCACGTCGATTATCGTTATTTTTATTCTGAACGCGCTGTTGACTTTTATAATTTACAGGTAAGGTTATATGATTAAAATTATTAATGTCACGAAGAAATTTGGTATGAAACTTGCGCTGAAAAGTATCAATCTGGAAATTGCCGACGGTGAAACCCTCGCGATAATCGGCGGTTCGGGTTCGGGCAAGTCGACTTTGCTCCGTTTGATGATTGGCTTGATTCAGCCGACGAGCGGACAGATTTGGATTGGCAACGACGAAATTTCCCATATGGACGAAAAGGAAATGATGCGCGTCCGCCTGCGTATGGGAATGGTCTTTCAATATTCTGCGCTGTTCGATTCAATGACGGTCGGTGATAACGTTGCCTTCGGACTCGTCGAGCATACTGATTATAGCCAAGAGAAAATTCAAGAGATTGTCAAAGAAAAATTAAAGCAAGTCGGGCTAGAGGGCGTAGAAAATCGAATGCCCAATGAACTTTCGGGCGGCATGAAGAAAAGAGTTTCATTGGCGCGAGCGATTGCCTTTGAGCCGGAAATTATATTCTACGACGAGCCAAGCTCTGGATTGGATCCGATTATGACGAATAAAATTGACGAGCTGATTATCGAGACGCAACGCGCTTTAAAGGTTACGAGTATCGTTGTAACGCACGATATGATTAGCGCGTGCCGCATTGCCGACAGGATAGCCATGATTTATAACGGCGAACTGATTGCGGTTGACACGCCCGATAATTTTAAAAAACTTCAGGATAAGCGCGTCAAAGAATTCTTCAGAATTATAGATTAGGGAGGTGATTTCAATGATTATGGTACCAGCGGTGCTTTTGGTAGTCGGCTTTGTGATTTTGGCGATTTCATTTTACGCGGCGAAGGAAGCAAATAAGCGCGAGAAAGGTAACGCGGCACTTTTCATAAAGTCGGGCATCGGCTGTGCAATTTTTTCGGCAACGACGGCGGCAATAATCTTATTCGCCATGCCACAATACTACGTTTGGCAACAGAACAAAGCAGGCGAGGCAGAACTTGCGAGAGCGGAGCAAAATCGTCAAATCGCGATTCAAGAAGCACGAGCTAAAGAAGAATCAGCCAAATCTCTCGCCAATGCTGAAGTAATTCGAGCGGAGGGCGTCGCCAAAGCAAATAAAATCATCGGCGACAGCTTGCAGAATAACGAGGCTTATATTCATTATCTTTGGATTGAGGCTCTGCGCGAATCGAGTAACGAAGTAATTTATATCCCGACTGAGGCGGGAATTCCGATAACCGAATCAGCACGATTTAAAAAATAAGGAGGCGAAGTGATGTCAATAGAAGCAAAAGTCGGAGCGTTTACGGTCGGTGGGCTTATGCTCTTGGGCGGCGCGACGGCAGGGCTGGGAAATTTTGATTTTGGCTCAAAAGACGATTACATAGTTTACGCTGGCTTTAGTCAGGTCGTGGGACTTATGCCGCAATCGGACGTTCGTTTAAGTGGCGTTTTGGTCGGCAAAGTTGTCAAAATCGCCAATGAAGGCACGGGCGTTACCGTCACAATGGAAATTGACTCCGAAGTAAAAATCCCGAAGGAATCAAAAATTTCGATAGCCTCAAGCGGCGTCATGGGCGAAAAGTTCATTAACTTCCAACCGCAAGTCGATAATGGCGATTACCTTGAGAACGGCGCATATCTTTACGGCGCGGAAGAAGCCGGTATGGATAAAATGTTCGAGGGCATGTCTAAAGTTATGATGGAGGCTGAGGTACTTTTAAAAAATATTCAGTCTATTATCGGTGACGATACTTTTAAAAAATCTGTCGTCGAGATGAGCAACAACATGAGCGAGGCGTCGGCGCATGTGAACTCTTTAACTGGTTCCTTTGAGAAATTGGCTACCGATAACGAGGCGATTTTCAATGACATGGTTAAGCAAATGGATAGCGCAATGGCAAATATGAATCAGACAATGGCAAACGTCGAGCACATGACGGCGAATATTGATAAGTTCGCGGGCGACCCGAAAACCGCCGAAAATTTAAGGGTTACGCTTGACAACATTACTAAAACTTCAGAAAGCGTCGCGAGTATGGCGGATAATATGAACAAGTTCGCGGGCGACCCGAAAGTTGCGGAGGATTTGAAGGCAACCGTCAGCAACGCCCGCAGTATAAGCGAACGCGCCGATAAAATGTTGGGCAAAGTCGAAGGTGCCGCCAATAAAGTTTCAAAGATTGACGTAACGCCGTCGGTTGATATACTATACAGCGGCAGTGCGCATGATTGGAACGCGAATTTAAATCTAAGCGTCACGAAAGACGATAAATCATTGGTGTTAGGCGCGGAGGACATAGGCGACCATACTAAATTGAATTTGCAAGGAGAAAAAAGATTTGGCAAGGATTTTGGGGCGCGAGCGGGAATTATCGCAGGCAAGCCGGGTATCGGACTTGACGCTTTTGTCGGAGACAGATTGAAATTTTCCGCCGAAGCCTACGACTTAAATGACGGCAGAATTCGCTTGAAGTCTCAGTACAAAGTTTTAGATTCGACGTATGTTTTGGGCGAGTGGCATAGCGTCAACAAGCGCAACGACCGCGCAGTTTATTTCGGGATTAAGCAGGAGTTTTAAAATGAGAAAATTTTGGATACCAATTTTCTTGACGACGATTTTTCTAATCGGCTGTAGTAAGGAGCAACCGCCCGTTGAAGTTAAGACAGAAAAAATTTTATCCGCCAATGATTCCTTGACGCTGATTTACGACGGGAAAATTTCTGTGAGCAACGAGATAAAAATTTTCTCACCGGTCGCGGGAAACGTCATAGAAAAATACATTGAAGACGGCTCCGACATTGCGGCAGGACAAAAACTTTTTAAAGTCAATAATCTTGAATCGCACAAGGATTTTTTGCAGGTAAAGCGTGAACTCGCTATGGCTAAGACCGCTTTATCAAAGGCACTCGTCGAAAACAATCCTGACGCCGCTGAACTTCAAATCGAAATTGACAATAAGCAAGCCCTCGTTCAAAGAATGGAAGAAGACGACGACGCTGGAATTATTTACGCGCCAAAAGCGGGACGGCTCGGAGCCTTCGTCGCGCCAATGGGTATGCCCGTCGTCGATAATGAAACTCTCCTTACCACAATCGGTAATATCAATCCCGTCGCCGTGAACTTTGAAATTTCCGAAATCGAAAAGCAAGCCCTGTCCACTACCGATTTAAAAGTTTCCTTAAAGCTCGAAGACGGCACGACTCGCAACGGCGCGATTAAAATTATCGACAATAAAACTGCCCAAGCAATTTTTGAAAACCTAGACGAAACTTTAATTCTCGGCTCGCCCGCGCAGATTATCATCGACAACGTTAAAATTCAAAACGCCTTGCTCGTCGCTGAAAAGGCTGTTCGGCACGCCGATAACGGAGATTTTGTCTACATAAATTTAAACGGAAAAGCCGCCGTAAGGAAAATTCAGCTCGGCGATAAAATCGGTACTTATTGCGTCGTAGCGGACGGCTTGACGGCTGACGATTCGATTATCATAGACGGCTTTGAAAATCTGCGCGAAGGTACTTCGCTGAACGTGACAAATGATAAATAAATTGGAGGAGATTCAAATGAAAATTTCCAACCGTATCAAGAAAAATTTTCGCAGGAAATTGGCGGCGGTAATAGCTGCGGGCATGATGACTTTTTCAATCGGCGTCGGTTCGGTTGACGCGGCAGAAGTCCTTAACGTCACGCTCGACGAAACTATTCAACGCGCCCTTGAAAACAACCGCACGATTAAAGAATCTGTTGCCGACCGTGAAATGGCATCATGGGGTTTGAGCGAGGCGCGTCGCCAAACTAATCCGAAAGTAACTTGGGATTTTAACGGCATGAAGGCGGGCGGTTCTTATTATCGCGCTCAGGGCATTAATCGTTCTTTTTCCAATACTGGTTCCGTAAGTATGCCGATTTATCAGGGCGGCAGATTAAAAGAAGGGCGTATATCGGCTCGTTATGCTTTGAACGCGGCTGATCTTGCGCTCGAAAATACTATGCAGACTGTGCGCCTTCAGTCAACTGTTTACTATTTCAACGTCCTGCAGTACAGAAATTTAATCGACGTTTACGAGGAAGAAGTTGTTACTTTGCAGGAGCATTTGCGCAACGTCGGTGCTCAATTCCGCGTCGGTACGGTTGCCAAAGTTGACGTGTTGGAGTCGCAGGTCGAGCTTGCTAACGCCATGCAAAATCTTGTTAATATTCAAAATCAATATGATGTTGCGGTTGCCGAGCTGAATAATTATATCGGACTGCCCGCCGATACTATTATTCGCCCGCAAGATACCCTTAATTACAAACCTTATAATTCGTCCTTGAGTGATTGCACAAAGTACGCTCTTGAAAATCGCGCAGATGCCGCAATGGCTGATTATGCCGTCAAACGCGCCGAATCCGCTAGAAGGTCTGCTAAAGCTGGTCATCGTCCCACCGTCAACGCCGCCATTTCAAAGGAAATCGATACCAAAAATCTTTTCACGGAAAAGACTAGCGACCGTTGGACGG
The DNA here is from genome assembly GCA_017549815.1 of Selenomonadaceae bacterium. Classification (GTDB taxonomy): domain Bacteria; phylum Bacillota; class Negativicutes; order Selenomonadales; family Selenomonadaceae; genus Quinella. The sequence continues at coordinate 14,829 of JAFYNH010000064.1, read as the reverse complement.
CGGGTATTTCTGCCTCGTGGAATATTTTCGACGGCGGCATAACTAAGGCGCAAGTCAATCAGGCGGACGCGGCTTTAGTTCGTGCACAGGAAGAGGCGGCTCAAACTCGCGAACAAATTCAGCTCGAAGTTCAATCGGCTTTTCTGCAACTCCATGCGGCTGAAAAAAATATAGCTACAACTCATGCGTCGGTTGCACTCGGCGAAGAAAATTATAAAATCGCGCAGGTTCGTTACGCGGCGGGCGTCGGCACAAATCTTGACGTTATGGACGCCTCGCGTAAATTGACAGAGGCTCGCTCAAATTATTTCACTGCACTTTACAACTACAACACCGCCAAAGCCTCGCTTGATAGATATATGGGCGTTCCCGTTGAAATTGACGTTGTGCGCTACGTCGAGTCGGAGGAAGAAGGCAAGACAGCTACTGAAGCTCGCGAAAATGCCGCATTGAATGCTGGAGCCGCCGTAGTTCCGGAGACAGAAGAAGTTGCGCCGGTCGTTCTTATTGATTTTGAAACGGATTCGCTAACGCCTTCCGAAGCCGCTGAACACGAGAAAGCATTTGAATGATAGTTGTTAGGAATTAGGAATTAGGAACTAGGAACTAGGAACTGGTTCCTACTAGTTCCTAATAACTCGCTCCTAGTTCCTAGATCAGAAAGGAGTTGCTCGCCGTGTGGAAAATTTTAAAAATTCTCGGCGGCGCGTTGATTGTCCTTGCGCTCGGCGGCGGGCTTTACATCAATTCACAACGTGCAGAGATTATCGAAAAGGCTTTGGCTGAGGCAGAAAAAATCGCGACCGAAACTTTAGGCGTTCCCGTCAAAATCGGTAGCGTCGACCTTGATAAAGTAAACTTTTTGGACTTTGATAAAGAAAGCGACTTAATCGTTCACGACATAGAAATTTTCGATAAAAATTCCGAACTACTCGCCAAAGTCGATACGGCGGAAGTTGATTTTAAATTAATTGCTCTGCGCGACGACCCTGTTGCCGCTCTCGACGAAATCAGAATCAACGGCGCATTGCTTAACCTTAAAAAGCGCGACGAAAATTCTTGGAACTTCAACGACATAAAGCTTGAGAGCGAAGGCGAAACGACTTTTGGCGCAAAAATTTTCTTGGAACGCGGCACGGTTAATGCCAATTTCGACGGGAAAAATATTTCTGTTGAAGAAATTTCTGCCGAAGTTGACTGCGCGGACATGAACGCTATCGATACCAAAATTAACGCCAAAACTCTCGGCTCGCAAGTCAAGGCGACAGGCACTCTTAGCGCGGAACAACAAACCGTCAACGCAGAAGTCGATAAAATTTTTTTTGATAAAGTCCTGCCTTACCTGCCCGAAGATAAAATTCCCGACAGCGTAAAAATTCTGCGCGGCACCGCCGAAAATACAAAACTTTATCTTCTACGCAAGGGCGACGATTTAAGCTATCTTGGTTCTACGAAAGTTCGGGGCGCGGCTGTCAAGGTTGAATCAACCGACATTGAAAGTATTTTCGGCACGGTTACTTTCAACAAAGACGAAATTGTTATCGACGGCACCGCGACTGCTAATGGTCAATATGCGGAGGCAAGCGGCAAAATTCGCCTCGATACCGACGAAACTTTTTTTGACATATATGCCGAATCGAATAATTTCACCCCCGCCGCTATAATAAGCGATATTGGCATTGAAGGCGCGGCGGATATTCGCGCTCATCTCGTCGGCACCGCTAAAAATCCTCAAGTCGACGCCGATATTTATTCCCATTGGCTCGCCTATGAAGATTATTCCGCGCAGAATATTTCAACTAAACTGCGCTACGTCGGCGAAATGCTTTACCTTAACGACACAAGCTTAAATATTTGGGGCGGCAACCTCGCGGGCACCGTCGAAGTCAGAACGTCCGATTTAACTTTTAATGCGAACGTCAAGGCGAACGGCGTTGATCTCGCGACGCTTTTAGATTTCGTCGGCTCCGATAAAGCTTTGGACGGAAGAATTTCTGCCGATTTGGGTATTAACGGCGGCGGCGATAAGCCCGTTAAAGTTTACGGCAACGCGAAGGCAACGACTCTCGCCTATGAAGGCTTTAAAGTCAACGACGCCAACGCCTCTTTTTATTTTAGCGAAAACAACTTGACGATTGACTACCTAAGCGCGAACCTGCCCAATAAAGGGACGCTCGGTCTTGAAGGCAAAATTATCGACATGAATAAACTTGCTTTGAATTTTTACGGGGCGCATGTTGACATGTCTATTGCTAAAAATTTTAACTCCACGCTCGACCTTAGCGGCTTAGCCGACTTTAAAGGAACCGTCAACGGCGACACCACTAATCCCGATATAACTTTGCAACTTTCCGCCGTCGACCTCTCTAAACAAGACGAACACTTCACAGGCAGATTTTTTAAGCAACCCTTTGATTCGATTAAGCTCGTGGCGTCGGGCAGTCTTGACGGCGTTCATATAGACGATTTCGCGATTGAAAAGAACGGCAAAATTACATGGACGGTTATTGAGGGTAGCGTCGGCTTGACGGGCAATAAAAACGTCAATATTCAGCTCGACACGACCGAAGCCCGCGCAGAAGATATTGCCGCACTCGTTGCGCCCGACCAAGAAATTACCGGCAACGTTACCAACACCGTTAAAATCACGGGCACAATCGACAATCCGCAAGTCGCTGGCAATATCAAATTCAATCGCGGCAGTTATCGCGGCGTCCTGCTTAGCGGCATGACGGGCGATTATTTTCTTGACGGCGATATTGTCCGCCTGCAGAATTTTGAAATAACCTCGCCTATGGTCGACATGATTTTAAACGGCACTATCAATAAAAATACGCAGGTTATGGATTTCGTCGTCGAAGGCAAGGATATTAATCTTCAACGTTTCAAGTCTAAGCTCCCCGAAAAATATAACGCCGAAGGGCACATTAAATTTGAAGGACTTATAAAAGGCACGCCCGATATTCCGATTTTTGAGGGCAAACTTTCCGCCGAAGAAATTTTCTTAAACGGCGTCGCGCTAACTGATGTTTATGGGCAAATCGAAACCAACGGAGCCAACGTTTACCTTGAAGATTTTCATTTAAAGGACGGCGACGCGACTTGTAAGATTGCACTGAGCATGAATCTTGATAATGAAATGGTTAGCGGCGAGGCGGAAGTTACCGACGCCAATATTGCGAACATGTTCAAGATTGCCGACGTTAAGAACGAACTCCTTGACGGCAAACTCAACAGCAAAATTTTAATCGGCGGCACTCTGACAAAACTGCACGGCTCGTTGGAAGGCGATATTTCGCAAGGGACTTTCGCGGGGCACGACATTCACGATATAAAAGTTGCAATTAATCTGCTGAACAACAGCGTTTATATCAATCAGCTCGAAGGCAAGCAGGGCGAAAAGGGCACGCTTAATCTGCTCGGCTCTGCGGATCTTGGTGGCGCACTCGATATAACTTTGACGGCAAAAGATTTGGAGCTTGGAATTTTCGGCAATGCGGCGGGCTTAGATTTAGATATGTCGGGCACGTCGAATATTGTCGCGAAACTTAAAGGCACCGTCGACGACCCATTTGGCGAATTGCTAGTTACGGCGACGGGTAGCGTTAAAGGCTCGACCTTCGATTTATTACACGGACATTTTCTGTTAAAAAATCAGCGCGTCAATGTCGAAGAACTCACTGTTCAGCGCGAACTTGCAGGCAAAACTTATGGCGCGAGTATGGAAGGCTTTGTGCCGCTTAAGGCTGTGCTTGCCCGCTCCAAAGAGAATTTGCCCGATAATGAACAGCTGAACTTGACAGTTTCTTTGGACGGCGCGGATTTAAGTTTGTTGCCCGTTATGAGTAAAATGATTAAGTTTGGCGTCGGCGAGTTGAAAGGCTCGGTTAAAATCACTGGCACGGCGGCGCATCCGCAATTCAACGGACAAATTGGCATGGACGACGGCTCAATCAAACTCAAGGGCATGAAGAACTTGATTGAACACATAAATATTTCAATGCTGTTTAAGGGCGAACGCTTTGACATTGAAAACTTTTCGGGCAATATCGGTTCGGGAAAATTCAACTTGACGGGCGGTTTAAACTTCCCCGGCTTGGACTTCAAAGATTATAACTTCGACTTTGTGGCGGATAATCTTGACATTGACAGCGACTATTTTGACGGCATTTTTAACGCGAATTTTAATTTCAAAGAGGAAACGCTCCGCCATTGGAAGATGCCGAAACTTTCTGGGCAGATTAATTTGAACAAATGCCGAATCAGCGTTCCAGCTATTCCCGAAGACGATGACCCGCTCCCGAATCTCCTTCTTGCCATTGAATTAAATCTCGGCGAAAAAGTTCATTTTTACAGCTCGCACCTTTACGACATGTATTTTACGGGCAATGCGAATTTTGAGGGCACAACACTTCACCCCAAAACTTCGGGCACGATTAACGTTAAGCGCGGCGGTACCTTGACTTATCTTGAAACAGTGTTTAATATTCGGGAATGCGAAGTTTATTTCAATCAGATTGGTTCGTTCCTGCCGACGTTGCGATTTGCCGCCGACACGAAAGTTTCTAACGTAAGAGTTTTTATGAGCGCGGAAGGGCAACCCGGAAATATGAAATTCAATCTGACTTCAAGCCCCGAAATGACTCAAGAAGAAATTGCGAAGTTGCTGACGTTGCGCGAGGCTTATTCTAAAGGCGGCGAAGTAAGTTTGACGGCTGAAGACGCTTTAGCTATCGGCTTGCAAATGACGTTACTCGGCGACCTTGAAGAGGCTTTGAAGAAGACGCTCGGCATTGACCAATTCACGGTTTCGCGAGGTTCTGGCTCCATGTTTGAAAGCAATATAACCTCTGAAAAGAGCACCCGCGAAAAAGATTACAACGTCAAAATCGGCAAGTATATCGACGAAAAACTTATGCTTAGGTACACTCGCGGCTTTGGCAGTCATAATGTTAATCGCTACGGCATTCAATACGATTTCAATGACAATTTCGGCGTCACGATTGAGCGCGAAGGCAAGGATTACATCTTCAGCTTTGAGGCGCGATATAAATTTTAGGGGCTAGGGGCTAGGAACTGGGAACTAGTTCCTTACTAGGAATCAGGAGCGAGTTTCTAGGAACTAGTTTTTACCAGTTCCTAATTCCTCATTCCTAATTCCTGATTCTCAAGGAGGTATTTTTTTGAAAGCCAACAAAAATTCGCGAAAGAGGCAGGCGGCGTTAATGGCGGCGTTTACCTTGCCTTTTATATTTGGATTCGCGTCGGGCGAGGCGGCACCCGAAGTTACTCAACCCTTTGAAAATTCAACCGACAAAACTTCAGAAGAAATTGTTGAGATTGAACCGATAACCGAAAAGCCCGAAGTCGAGACGACAACCGAGACACCCAAAGTTGAAACGACAACTGAAACTCCAAAATCTGAAACGACTACTGAAACCCCAAAATCTGAAACAACGACAGACGCTCCAAAATCCGAGACGACCCATACAAATATACCAGAAGTTGGAACTGCGCCCGTAAATACGCCAGCTCCTCCGTCCGAGCCGTATCGTTCGCAAGTCGACAGTGACATTCTGGAATACTTTAAACAATTTGAAGGCAAAACGATTGTCGACATTGAATTTGAGGGCGCGAGCAACGACACCTTACCTACTATTAAAGTGGCGATACTTGAACACGTCGGCGATACTTTCAATTCAACGGCGGCTCTGCGCGATAGAAATGCGCTTATCAACACGGGCTATTTCTACGAAGCTTATCAAACTTTTGAGACTGTACCCGAAGGCGTCGTTATAACTTTCCACGTTATGGAAAATCCCGTTCTTAAGGAAGTCGTTTTTAAGGGCAACACGATTTACGATAACGACGAACTTCAAGACATGCTGACGGTTAGGCGCGGCTACATTCTTAACAATAACACGCTCCACGACAATATTGCCAAAATTCAAGAGGCGTACCGCGAAGAAGGCTTTATCCTTACGAAGATAACCGATATAGATATGGACAAGGAAGGCGTCTTGACGATTAAGATTAACGAGGGCACTTTGGAGGGCTACGCGGTCAAGGGCAATAAGAAAACCAAAGACTTTGTTATCTTGCGCGAAATGCGTCAAGAGGTCGGCACGCCGTTTAATGCGAAACTTGCGCGGCGTTCAATGCAGAGAGTTTATAACTTGGGATTTTTCGAGGACGTTAATCTCAAAATGAATCCGGGCGTTGAACCGAATGCGATTATTATGGAAGTCAATGTTAAGGAGAAACGCACGGGCACCTTTGGCGTTGGCGCGGGTTATTCGACTTCCGACGGAATTATCGGCATGGTGAGCTTGAGCGATACAAACTTTCGCGGCGTTGGCGAAACAATATCGATTATGTATGAAAAAAGCGGCGACGAGAACGACGCGCACGGTTACACTTTTACCTATAGACATCCTTGGCTAGACCACCGCGAGACCGCCGTCCGTTTCCAACTTTACAATCGCACCTATGCCTATAACGATTATAATTCTAATGGAGATTTTCTGGAAGAATACATGCGCAAATATTCGGGCGGTGAATTTACCTTTAGTCGTCCTGTTAGCGAGTACTCGACGAATTTTATTACGTTACGTCATCGCAAGGAGAAATATGTTCGTCACGTCTCAAACGGCGACGCGGGCGACCGTAGTACCGCTGAATTTTACGATTGGCGTAATAAAAATTTCGGCACGACGCGCAGTGTTATTCTTGAGCATGTCACTGACACCCGCGATAATATTTATACTCCTTCCGAAGGCAACAAGGTTAATCTTACTTTGGAGTTAGGCGGACTTTTGGGCGGCGACTTTGATTTTCAAAAGGCGTCGATTGAACACCAATATTATCTTAAGGCGGGCGATCACTCGCAAGTTTGGGCGTTACGCGGCATGTATGGTTACGGGCATGGCGACTTGACTGAGTTTAACCAATTCCGACTTGGCGGACAAGGCAGTTTACGCGGCTATCGTGACGACCAATTTCGTGGTAGTAGAATGGTTCTTGCCACGTTAGAATATCGTTTTCCGCTCTCGAAGAAAATTCAAGGCGCGGTATTTACGGATTGGGGCAATGCATGGAATACGGGCTTACGACCTAAAGAGCTTAAAGGCAGTATTGGCTTCGGCGTGGCACTCAATACGCCCTTTGGACCTTTGCGCTTAGACTATGGGCGCGGCTCGCAGGGTGGCAGATTCCATTTCGCGGTTGGTACTTCATTCTAAAAATATAACAAAAAAACTCTCAGGCATTGCGCTTGAGGGTTTTTTCCTTTATTTAACTGTTGCCAGCTCCTAATCTCTAATCCCTACTAGTCCCTAATTCCTAGTCCCTAGTCCCTAATATTTTAGAACAAAGATATTTGGTTAGTCTCTTCTAAGTCGCGCAGACAGCCATGCGATTTAAGAGCAACGATAACGGTTTTATTTAAACCTGCGCGGTTTTTCAAATCTTCAATCGAAGAAAATTTGCCGTCCGCTCGCGCCTCAATAATTCCCTTCGCCGCCAAAGGACTCACGCCTTGAATCGAACTCAACGACATTAACAGCGAATTCTTTTTGACAATAAAATCTTCCGCCTCAGATTCGTAAATGTTCACCCGTTCAAACGTGAAACCGCGCAGAAAATATTCGTATACAACTTGATAATCGGCAAGAAGGTCGTCTTCCATGTTATCTAATTTGCGTTCTTCAGCTAAATCCTCAAGCTCCTCCAACTTCCGCTTAATGTGTTGCTGACCTTTGATAACTTCATTGGCGTCAAATTCTTTCGTGCGCTTTGAAAAATACGCCGCATAATAAGCCAACGGATAATGAACTTTGCAATAGGCAATTCGATAAGCCATAATAACATAAGCCGTCGCATGCGCTCGCGGGAATAAATATTTTATCTTTTGGCAAGAATCAATGTACCAGTCGGGGACTTCGTGCGCCTTGAGGTCGTCAACCACGTCCGACTTAATTCCTCTGCCCTTGCGAACGCTCTCCATTGTCTTAAATGATTTCAGCGCGTCAACGCCATGATGAATCAAGTACATCATAATATCATCGCGGGCGGAAATGGCGTTTTTAAGAGTGCATTTGCCCTCTTTAATCAAATCCTGCGCGTTGCCGAGCCAAACGTCCGTGCCGTGCGAAAAGCCCGAAATTCTTACTAAATCACTAAAGCAATCGGGGTGCGTATCGTCAATCATGTTGCGCGTAAAACTCGTTCGGAATTCGGGCAAGCCGTATGTTCCGGACTTCGAGCCTATTTGTTGCGGCGTCACACCTAATGCACTTGTCGAATAAAATAAACTAAGCGTCGGCTTATCGTCGAGCGGAATAGTCTTCGGGTCTCTGTGCGTTAAATTCTCTAACATGCGAATCATCGTCGGATCTACGTGTCCGAGTATGTCGAGCTTAACAAGGCGTTCGCTGATAGAGTGATAATCAAAATGCGTCGTGGTAGTCGAGGCGTCCTTATTGTCGGCGGGATATTGAATCGGCGTAAAATAATGAACGTCCATATCACGCGGTACAACCATAATTCCAGCTGGGTGTTGCCCTGTCGTGCGCTTAACGCCTTGACAGCCCGCCGCAATCTTAGCGATAAACGAACCGTGCTTTTTCTGGTTGTGTTCTTCATAATATTTCTTAACGAACCCAAACGAAGTTTTCTCGGCGACCGTAGAAATCGTGCCTGCGCGGTAAACATTATGCTTGCCAAAAAGAACTTCTGTATATTTATGCGCCGTCGCTTGATATTCGCCCGAAAAATTTAAATCAATATCGGGAACTTTATCGCCGTCAAAGCCCAAAAATACCGCGAACGGAATATCATGCCCATCCTTAATCAGCGGGTGCCCGCAGACAGGGCAATTTTTATTTTCAAGGTCGTAGCCGCAACCGACTTCGCCCTTAGTAAAAAATTGGCTGTACTGACACTTCGGGCAACGATAATGCGGCGGCAAGGGATTAACTTCCGTTATGCCTGTCAACGTCGCGACAAATGACGAACCGACACTTCCACGCGAGCCGACAAGATAACCGTCGTTATTAGACTTTTTAACGAGCCGTTGAGCGATAAGATAAAGTCCTGCGAAACCGTGCCCAATAATCGGCTTAAGCTCCTGTTCAAGCCGCGCCTCAACCAACGGCGGCAAATTTTGTCCGTAAAGTTTTCGCGCTTTGGCATAGGATGTTTCGGAAATTTCTTCCTCCGCGCCTGCCACTTGCGGCGAATAAGTTCCGTCGGGTATCGGCTTTAAAAATTCTACCGACTCCGCAATTTTATTCGGATTAGTGACGATTGCCTCATAAGCCGTCGCCTCGTCCAGATATTTAAACTCGTCGAACATTTCATCGGTTGTCCGTAGATAAAGCGGCGGTTGAAGGTCTGCGTCACTGTAACCTTTGCTGTGCATTAAAACTGCGCGGCAAATCGAATCTTCAGGGTTAAGAAAATGCGCGTCGGTCGTGGCAATAATCGGCTTGCCCAATTTCTTAGCCAACTCGACAACCTTAAGATTAATATTTATTAAATCGTCGTCGGTCGTGACATTCGGGAATTCTTCACTGCGAACAAGAAAATCATTGTTATGAATCGGCTGTATCTCCAAATAATCATAAAAATTGGCGATACTCTCAAGTTCGGCGTCGTTTTTGCCCGCAACGATTGCCCGAATCAATTCACCCGCCTCACATGCCGAACCGATTATCAATCCGTCGCGTAGTTCGCTTAAAAGAGCTTTCGGAATGCGCGGACGATAATGCATGTACTTAATCTGGCTGATTGAAACAAGTTTGTAAAGATTTTGAAGCCCGCGCTTATTTTTAGCCAAAATTATAACGTGATTGGCAAATTTCTGCTTAAAATCTTCGCCAACAAGATAACCTTCCATTCCATAAATAATTTTAATCTTTTTGCCCGCCTTAGCTAATTTCGCGGCGGTAATGGCGGCATTCGGGAAGGCTTGAATAACTCCGTGATCCGTTATGGCGACGGCGTTCCAATTCCAATCGGCGACAGTCTTAATTAGCTTTTCGACAGGAATAACTGCGTCCATCGCGCTCATTTGCGTATGAATATGAAGTTCGACGCGCTTAACTTCGGCTTTATCTGCGCGGACGGCGTTATTCTTCTCCAAAACTTCAAGCGCATTGATAAAAAGAATAATTTCTTTGGCGTATTCGTCATATTTGGTCGTTGCAGAGATTTTAACGAGACTGCCCGCCTTAAGTTGGTCGGCAAAAGGTTGCGCGTCGCCTTTTTTATCGCCCTTGAAAAATTTTTTACAGATAATGCCGTCGGAGTCGTCAGTCACGGCAAATGAGACGCAAACGGTACCATTTTTGAATTCGCGGAGGCGGACACCGTTCATATCGCCCTCGCCAACTTCGCCGATAACAATTACTGGTTCCTCTTCCTTTTTAATGTTGATAATTTTGGTAACGTCGCCCGAAATTTTCTTGCCGTTAGATTTATTTCCGTCAGCAATAAATTTTTTCCGCGCAGATTTTATTTCGGGAGAAGATTTTTTCTCTGTAGAAACGTATTCATCGGCGGCGGAGACATCATTTTTAATTTCGACGCCTACACCGTAACGATTATGTAAAAATTCTTCGGCAGAGCGTAAAATCTGTTTATCAAAATTTTTATCGGTGAGGATTTTAATTTCCCAAAGATTTTCTTCGGGCGTAACGATAATTTCAAGTAAAGTACTGCCATTGAACTTTAAATTCGCATCGGCGAACAGATTAAAAAAGTTTTGCGGGTTATCGATTATAATCTTGTATCTGTCCAAAAAATCACCTCCGAAAAAATAAGTCGAGAGCAAATTTTTTTGTCGCCCTCGACCGAGTATTTTACAATATCGCGATTAATTTTTTATGCCGTTTTAGGTTCCAATTTAATTTGAATAGCGTTGAGTTTGACACCATGTGAATAAATTGCTTCAGCGTTTTTAACCCAATCCGTCCACGTGCCGTCGAATTTATGAACGCGGTAAAGAATATCGAATTCTTTTGTACCCGCCTCATCGAGTCGAATTCTGATTCCCATAATCGGTTTAGATTTGCCAGTAGTGCCAGCCTGCGCGGGAGCCAAGACTTCCTCTGACCAGCCTTCCTGTTCATTGTAGTAAACAGAATAATAAACTTTGTGGCTTGGAAAGTTGATTTTGATTGCTTGAATGTCCAGCTGTTTCGTGATGTCATTGCTGATTCGATTTTCGCTAATCCACTTGCTCCAACCGCTTTTGGCTACATGCGTTTGATAAGTGAGAATATCTGTAGGAGTGGTTACCTCGTTTTTCGCCGGAGCTGGTTCAGTTTCTTTCAGCGCAACGTTACCGCGATTTAATCTGACGGTTTCATCAAATATAGTAACCAGTTCTTCAGGATAATGCTTTTGATAGAACTCGCGATAAATCTTGACTTCATCATCTTTAGGCAGATAGTGCCAAGTGAGCATAAGAGCCATAAAAACGTTATCAATATGCGCCCGTGTCGATTCGTCTACTCTGAACGCACCAATATTCGGATAGCTGAAAGTATCTGTCTTAGGGCTGTTTAAGAATTTTTCTGGAGCCGTAACTGCGCTGAGTAAAAGACATGTTGCGTAAGAATCGGGCGTGTGATGTGGATCGTTACGTTGATTCAATGAAACGTCGTGCAAAACGACAATCGCGTTGTCTTTAAGGTAAGGCAACATTACAGGGAAGTCCAGCAATTCACCGGGCGTGTAGTGAACGGTATCGAGAATCACGAAGTCTATATCTCCACCGATTTCGTCAATAACTTGCGGCAGACACTTTCCTAAATGTAATTCATGTTTACCGCGTAAGCTTGAATGTTCAGTGTCAAATAAATTATTCTCTTTGGCAAAGGTCGCTACATATCCTGTAGGATTTGATTTAAGTGAATAACATTCTTCTGACACGTCGACGGAATACATTTCATAGAACTCGCCGAGATCTTCAAGAATTTGCAAGACTAATGCCGTTGTACCACCTTTAGCAACACCGACTTCCAAAATTTTTTTAGGTTTATAAGATTTTAATAAGCCGCAAAGAAAAGCTGATTCCGATTCAAGCATTTCGGGATCTCTGTAATTTTTCATAACAGAACGCAACTTTGTAAATATTTTTTTTCTCGGTTCATAATCCGAAACAACATCATTAAGTTTGATCATACGGCAGAAATTTCCTCCTGTGTTAAGGATTTCAAACCCTTGCTATTGAGGAGAGCCTCAGCCTTTTTGGTATCGTTGACGCGGAAAATCATGTAGGCGCGAGTTTTGCCGGCGAAGGCGTACATGTATTCGATATTAACGTTCGCCGCCGTGAATTTCTCCAGCAGACTGTTGAGGTCGCCCGCCTTGTCTTCGATTTCATAGGCAAGAACAGGGGTTAAAATCGCGATTAAATTATTTTCCCTAAGAATATTGGTCGCCTCGAATACATCATTAACCAAAATGCGCACGATTCCGAATTCGCTCGTTTCGGCAAGGCTCAATGCGCGGATATTAATGTTGTGCGACGCTAAAACTTCAGTCATTTTATTCAAAGTGCCGGGTTTATTCTCCAAGAAAACCGAAACTTGATTGACGCTCATTTTTTTGCGCTCCTTTCTGGCTGTAGCTTTTAGCTTGGAGCTTTAAGCTTTCAGAAAAATCCTAAAAGCTTAAAGCTGACAGCTGAAAGCTTAAATTTTACGATTATCTATGACGCGGACAGCTTTACCTTCACTGCGCGTAATTGATTTGGGCGCAACGAGTGTAACTTTCGCCTTAATGCCGAGCATTGCACGCAAACCGTCTTCCAAAACTTTTCTGCGCGCTTGAACTTCGCCAACGTTATCCGTAAACATATCGGGCGTCATTTCTACCTTGACTTCAAAAGTATCCGTGTTATTTATGCGCCCAACAATGATTTGATAGTTCGCCGCATAGCCGTTATTCATCAACACGGTTTCAATCTGACTTGGGAAGACATTTACGCCGCGAATAATCAACATATCGTCCGAACGACCTTTTGGCTTAGTCATGCGCACATGCGTCCGCCCACAGGAGCATTTTTCCCTTGTCAATGTGCAAATGTCGCGAGTACGATAGCGAATCAGCGGAAAAGCCTTTTTATCAAGCGCAGTGAAAACTAATTCGCCTTGAGTGCCTTCGGGAAGGACTTCGCCAGTATCCGGGTCGATAATTTCAGCTAAAAAATGGTCTTCGTTAATGTGCATCCCTTTTTGCTCCGAACATTCAAACGCAACGCCCGGTCCGCTAATTTCCGTTAAGCCGTAAATGTCATAAGCCTTTATTCCCAAAGTTTTTTCTATATCACGGCGCATTTCTTCCGACCAAGCCTCTGCGCCGAATATTCCCGCCTTCAACGGAATATCTTCGGGCTTATAACCCATTTCCTTAAACGTCTCGCCGATATAAGCCGCATAACTCGGCGTGCAACAGATAATCGTCGCCTGCAAGTCCATTATGAACATAATTTGCCGTTCAGTATTGCCAGAACTCATCGGAACAGTCAAGCAACCGACTTTGTGAGAGCCGCCGTCAAGTCCCGCGCCGCCCGTGAATAAACCGTAGCCGTATGCAACTTGGCAAACGTCCTCTTTAGTGCCGCCCGCCGCTACAATCGCACGCGCTGTACAATCATTCCATAAATCAATATCTTCTTGCGTGTAGAAAATGATAACGCGCTTGCCTGTCGTGCCCGATGTCGAGTGAATTCGCACACAATCTTTCAACGGAACCGCTAATAACCCGTAAGGATAAGCGTCGCGCAAATCAGCCTTCGACATGAACGGAAGCTTGTAAAGGTCAGCCGTCGATTTAATATCTTCGGGCGTGACGCCGTGTGCCTCCATTTTTTTACGATAATACGGCACATTCTCCCATACGTAGCGTACTTGCTTTGGTAACAATTCATCTTGCAACGCCTTTATCTTTTCTATCGGCGCACATTCAATTTCTTCTTGGAAATAATTCCCCATTCAAACAACCTCTTTCAAACAATCTTCCTAAACAAAAATCCTGATAGGAATTGCAATTATAAACTGTACCGAAATTTTTTACAACAATCATGCTCCAAAATTTTGCGATTCTCTTATCACATGTACAAAATCCTATATAGCGGACTTTGCATTCTGAAACCTCAACTCGCCCCACAAAATCACGGGGTATTTTTTTTGCCCATGAAAACCTGCATTGCTACGCCATTCTTCTAAAATATAAATTATACCAATGTAGAATCAGTATTTTGCTCTCCCAAATCTCCTGCTAAAATCGTTTTCAAACTCTCAAAATCATCTTTACAGCTCCAAAATCAGTTTAACAGCTCAAAATCGGTTTCAAAAGAATTTCAAGCCTCCGAAATCATCTCGTAAAAATTTTTACTCTAAAAACTTGCTAAAAACTCTTTTAGTGATATAATTTTCTTCAAAGTTATATTCAAACTCGTTTTTAAGCTTTAATGAGCTATGATTAATAAAAATTTTATCGAATGAAGTTTGTTTTTAGCTTGGAGGCGATTTTTATGCTCGCTTATGACATTCGCGACGATTACGAAGTTATTGAGGGGGAAAAATTTATGGCACCGAGTCCTTTTAAGCGTCACGGCAAAGTTGTTAGTCGATTAATGTTCACTATCGGAACTTATGCTTTCATGAATAGGCTCGGCTCAGCATTTTCTGATAACTTTGTCGTTAATCTTCCCGATGGCAATACTTTACGTCCCGATTTTATTTTTATCAGCGCGGAAAATGATAATATCGTCTTCAACAATGAAGATGAAAATTTTTATGGCGTTCCTGATATGGT
>JAFYNH010000063.1 GCA_017549815.1 Selenomonadaceae bacterium | reverse complement strand
CTTGCGCCAAATATTTTTAAAGCCGCGTTTGGGAAGACGACGATAAATCGGCATTTGACCGCCTTCAAATCCCACACGAACGCCGCCGCCACTACGAGCTTTCTGACCCTTATGACCGCGACCGGCTGTTTTTCCGCAACCAGTTAAGATGCTACCGCTGCCCGATAGTCGTACATTCCTTCAATCGCCGCCTCCAGTGGGTGACGTTTCTTATTTCGTATGTCAACCCCGATTTCGAGTAGCAATTTTTCGATTTCGCCAATGTCCGCGTCCACAGCGAATTCTAGGATTTTTGCGCGAAGGTCATATATTTTCATTTGTTCCGTGAAGCAGATGACTTTCCACTCGTACATATTGAACCAAGTAACTACGCGCATTCCCGCATTTGGATTTGACATAGCGTTTTTTTTAAGCGCGATTTGATAAGCATTCGTCTGCTTGTACTCTTCAATCATTTTTCTCAGTCCCGACCTAGTTGAAAAGTTTACGCGAACATGATTTTTCGTCCGAACTGCGGTAATATATTCCAAGTACAGTTTTGCATATTCATCATTCTCTTCAAGCGTCGCACGTTCCAAGATTTGTTTGGGTGTTAAGTGCCCGTCGTGTGTCGCTTTTTCATTATAATTGCCCGTGAGTTCCCTATCCGCACCCCAGCCGCAGATATACATTGAGGACTTTTGGACAATCGGACGCCCTTCTTTGTCCTTCGATATATATACGCCAAGCGAGCCGTCTGAGAGTTTCGAGTACATTATTTGCGCACGTGTAGCATTTTTTTGCTTTGCTCTTTCAACGCCTTTGCGAACATCTTCGGTAATGTCAGCGGCTTTGCCGAGTTTCGTCAACTTTTTATTCCATTGCTGAATCGTCTTGCGTTTCGCCAACTCGTACCAACGCTTATTAAGTGTATATTGCCACTCGTTTAAATCTTTGAACTTCGATTTATCAACCCAAAACAAGCAATGAAAATGCGGGTGCCAACCGTTTTCGCCATATGTATATTCACAGACGCGGACGCGGTGTTTGCAATTAAAATGTTCACAAAACGACGCGAACGGGTCTTTAGACTTTTTATCTGATACCTTCATTTTGCCGGTTCTTCTAAGATAGAATTTTGCATGTTGATTTTTATTGCCGTGCACTGTAAAATCTTTCCAAGTATTATAAAGAATCTCGGTTGTTTCTTCACAGGACATCCCGCTTGTGTGTGGTATCGTGAAAGTTATCATGCAAGCGAGCTGTCCTTTTTCTTTCAGCATATCTAAAGCGATAGCGATATTTGCCGCGTGCTTCGCCATTATTTTTGCCGTGCAAACTGGACATATCCAAGCACTTTTGCAACTCATCTGTCCATGAAACTTTGCCGTCGTTCCGTTCGATAATACGAAAACCGCAGGTGTCTGCATTGGTTGCGGAATTATTCTTGACCCGCAGTAAAACGTTGACTTCGCCAATTTTCTTTCTTTAGGGTGTGAAGATAGTATCCTGCGCAACTTTCCGAGTAACCTAGTGTCTGAAATTTCTTCCTGCATAATAACCGTCGCCACCTTTCAATTAGCCGAAAAAATAAAAGGGCTATCGTCTTCCATTTCGCTAGTAATTTTATCGACTTCCTCATTGGAGCCGACATTAATAGCAATGTGATGATAGCCCGTGCGATAGCGAACCTTATTGGCGTCAACCGAGATGGAGCGCGTCATGATTTCCAAACGGGATCCGTCGTCAAATTTCAAAAAGTAATTGCTGAAGTCATTGCGGAAATTGCTGTACTTGGAACCGGATTTGGCGTTGAAGTATTTGACGAAGAAATTTTTCTCCGCCTCCAAGT
>JAFYNH010000062.1 GCA_017549815.1 Selenomonadaceae bacterium | reverse complement strand
TTTTAAAAAATTTATCCAGCTTATCTATGTAACGAATGTAGATTAAGAAACCCAATACCCAAAAAAATCTTCCGAGTACCAATAATTCGGAGAAGTGATTATCAGTAAGGGGGGTAATATTCGAATTTAAGTTTTCGGAGGGAACACTAGTATTAATTATTCCAAGTATCATTATAAAATAAGAAATTGCTATTATGATAATTGTTGCTGGACAACCATTTTTCTGTGGTAAACAATATTTCCCAATTAAACTTAAAAAATTCAAAAATATACATTCGCTAATACCAAAAAATAGAAAAGATAACGTACATGTTAAAGTATAAATGGGATTTAAAGTTTCTTTTAACAAGTATCCTGTGATTAGTAAGAGAACAGCGGTAAACCAGAGTACCCAGGAAAATATAATTGTGGATTTCGCTTCGGGATAAATAATTGATGGCGCTTTGCAAAAATATTTCATAGATTTAACTATATTCGTAGCGGCTACTAACATAATAAGTAAAATTATCAACCAAACTATTGGTTTATAGGACTGAATTATAATAAAGCCCAAAATAGCCAATATAATACTAAAAGTTGGAAATCCGGTCAAATATATCCAACAAATTATATTGTAAAATATTGTTGTACTAGTAGGATGAACAATAAAGTAATTAATCAATAAGAAAATAATCAACGAAAACTTGATAACAAGAATTGCGCCGTTGTAACAATCTATGCCTATTTTTACGTATTCTAATGGATCTGGAGTTCTTTTAGACTTCTCATTGTCTTGAACGTCGTTTTTTTCTGGTTCTGATTGCAAATTGGATTCCGATGACGTTTCCGGCTGATTGGATTCAAAGCTCATAATTTCTACCCGTAAAAATAATCAAAATCTCAATTGAACGTTATGTTAAATACAATCAACATTGTAATGAATATAACAAATTAAAGAAATATGTCAAGCAATAAATATTTATATTTATTGAAAGGGGATAAGACTCAAATTATGTATGCTGTAACCCCCGGCTCGCCTACGTTTGGAACAATCCCGAAACTATCGGTAATCATTTACCAACGTTCGCGCGTTATTGGAACTATATATGGTTATTGGTAGTCATTTACCGGGGGCTTACGCACCCCGGCTCGCCTTAGCGATAATCGTGTTTCAACGGAGCGCGCCAATATAATAACGGAGCGTTTTGCGTCAAAATGTATTCAATACATCGTTTAAACGATTGTTCGGTATCGATTTTTCGCGTCGATCCGCTTGCCGTCCACCACGTTCCGCTTTTGGGCGTCGGATAGAGCGATTTCAACTTTCGGCTTCCGTAAGACTTGAAATCGCCCAAAATCTTTTCGGGTTTCGGATCACCGTGAACGCCAGCGAGCAAATGAATATGGTTCGTCATAATTGAACAGGCGACTATCGTCCAGTTCCGAATCGCCGCAGTCTGCTCAAACTGCTCTTGAAGCGCTTTTGCTTTTTGATAACTCAATAAAACAGGCTCACCTTTAACAAGACTTGCTGAGAGTTGTTTGAGTTCAGGATAATCGACGTCATACGGCGTTCCCACAACGTTGTTTTTTCGTTCCGTTTCCCCATCGCCAAATTTATTGGATACAAACCCCATTTCTGAACCCGGCAGCCATTGAGCGTACGTCGTCCACGTTAAAAACCATAATCGGTCAAAGTCGGAATACCAAACGGGTTGCATAGAGGGGAAAGGGAATGAAGGATTTATTGTGATAAATAATATTTAACGGCGCGAATGCGCCGTTTTTACCGGGGGCTAACGCACCCCGGCTCGCCTATCAATCGACAAAACCAATTTGCCAAATAACAAAAGCGACCAACGGGAGCGGTTATAATACGATTCGCGCGGTAGCGCGGTTTGGGAGCGGCGCCTCGCCGTCCGGGGGCTTACGCGCCCCGGCTCGCCTTATTTTGCTACCAGCTCTTTGGCTTTCTGGACGGCGGAAGAGGCGTTGAGCGTATAGGCGTCGGCGCCGATTTCGTCTGCGAATTGCTGGGTAACGGGCGCGCCGCCAACCATGACGATTGTTTTGTCTCGAAGTCCCGCTTCTTTAAGAGCTTCTATAGTCGCTTTCATCTGCGGCATGGTTGTCGTTAAAAGCGCCGACAGACAGACGACGGTTTTATCGTGCTTTTTGGCTTCTTCGACAAAGCGTTCCGGGGCGACGTCGACGCCGAGATCGTTGACTTCAAACCCGCCGCCTTCCATCAAAGACGCGACCAGATTTTTGCCGATGTCGTGCAGGTCGCCCTTGACGGTTCCGATTACAACGTACCCGACCGGCTCGCCGCCCGACTGCTTCAGCAGCGGCTGAACGATAGACAGCGCCGCTTTCATCGCGTTGGCGGACATGAGCAGTTCCGGAACGAAATACTCTTCCTCTTCAAACAGACGCCCGACTTCGTCCATCGCGGGGATCATATA
>JAFYNH010000009.1 GCA_017549815.1 Selenomonadaceae bacterium | reverse complement strand
CGCATTCCTATCGTTCCGGCTGCTTTAAAGTTAGCACAAACTAGCTCAATGGCTTTTTATGAGCCTTCAGCTTTAAGCTGCACCTTTGTCTACCTGATTAGACATTTTTACATATTTTAATCTACTGTTGACAGCTCCTTAGTAATTAGGAGCGAGTTATTAGGAACTAATTCCTACCAGTTCCTAACTCCTAGTCCCTAGTTCCTACGTATCTATAAACTTCAGTCCAACCGCGATTGAAAGCGGAATAGAAATCGATTTCGCCGCCCGCATCGCCAGTTTGATAGTCGCCGCCTTTAGGATTATTAACGCCCTTAGCCTCAACGGTTAAGCCGTCCCCGATATAAAAGGCGACGTGGTGTTGAGGATTACAGAGAATATCGCCGCGAATAAGGTTATCCTTAGCGTCGTACCAGCTGATTTTAATCCAGCCCTCGCCTAAATCCTGCCAAATGGTATCGGCGTCGCCAGTATACTGCTTACCATTATAACGCGCCATATATTCGGGGTTGTTATGCCAATTTTCAATGACTGGGAAGCCAGCATGATTAAGAGCGTGATAGATAAGAGAAGAGCAATCGAAATCTGGGGATTCGCGGGAACCTTGATAAGGCGGCATACCTTGAGAATAGCCGTGCGAATTATCGTTAGCGATTTCGATAGCGAATAGGACGGCGTCTTCGATATTAGCGGCAAAGGCGGAGGCATTAAAGCAGACGACCGCGCAGAGAGTTATAAAGAATTTTTTAATCACTTACAAAATACTCCTTAAATACTTCTTAACGTAACGGGTAGGGAAAACCCGGCGCACATGGACGTGCGCCGCCGGCAATAGAAACATGGATGTTTCTTTGCCGGACGAACGCCCTTTCTTTTTGTAACTTTTTCTTTGGGCGGGCAAAGAAAAAGTTTTACATAAATGCAAAGAAAAAGTTTTACACAAATGCAAAGAAAAAGTTTTACACAAATGCAAAGAAAAAGTTTTACATAAACGAAATGAACAAGTTAATTCCCCGAAAACTTATCGCGAAGAATAACGTCATGAGAGCCGCCCTCGACGATAGAGACGGACGAAACCAACGTAATTTTAGCCTTATCGCGGAGTTCGGCGAGATTGAGCGCACCGCAATTACACATGGTGGAGCGAATTTTATTTAAAGTAGCGTCGACATTATCTTTAAGAGACCCGGCATAGGGCACGTAGGAATCAACGCCTTCCTCGAAAGAAAGTTTTTTATCGCCGCCCAAGTCGTAACGTTGCCAGTTGCGAGCGCGATTAGAACCTTCGCCCCAATATTCCTTATAATAAGTGCCGTTAATGCGAATTTTATCAGTAGGTGATTCGTCGAAACGAGAAAAATAACGACCGAGCATAAGGAAATCCGCGCCCATAGCAAGAGCGAGCGTCATATGATAATCGTGAACAATGCCGCCGTCGGAGCAAACGGGGATATAAACGCCCTTTTCCTTAAAATAATCATCACGAGCCTTGCATACATCGATAACGGCGGTAGCTTGCCCGCGCCCGATACCTTTAGTTTCGCGAGTAATGCAGATAGAGCCGCCGCCAATGCCGACCTTAACGAAATCTGCGCCGGCGTCGGCTAGGAAACGGAAACCTTCTGCGTCAACGACATTACCCGCGCCGACTTTAACATCTTCGCCGAAATTTTTATGGATATAATCAAGAGTAATTTTCTGCCACTCGCTGAAACCTTCGGAGGAATCGATACAAAGGACATCCGCGCCGGCTTTAAGGAGGGCGGGAACTCGTTCAGCATAGTCGCGAGTATTAATACCGGCACCGACGACGTAGCGTTTTTTCTTATCGATAAGTTCAAGGGGGTTAGTCTTATTATCGGTATAATCTTTACGGAAAACCATATAGCGGAGGCGTTGTTTTTTATCGATAAGCGGGAGCATATTAAGTTTATGTTCCCAGATTAAATCGTTCGCCATAGTGAGTGAGGTAGAATCGGCGTCGGCGTAGATTAATTTATCGAAGGGCGTCATAAAATCTTGGACGAGTTCATTACCGGACATACGGCTAATACGGTAATCGCGGCTAGTGACGATACCGAGAAGTTTACCGGTCGGATTACCGTCATCAGTAACAGCCATAGTGGAATGTCCAGTTTGAGCGAGCAAGTCGAGCATATCGTTAAGTGTGTTAGTAGGTTTAAGGTTAGAATCGCTAGAGACGAAGCCGGACTTATAATTTTTAACGCGGGCGACCATAGCGGCTTGTTCCTTGATAGGTTGGGAGCCGAAGATAAAGGAAATGCCGCCTTCCTTAGCGAGAGCGATAGCCATAGAGTCATTGGAGACGGATTGCATAATGGCGGAGGTCATAGGGATATTGATAATGAATTTGCATTGTTCGCCGCGTTTGAATTTAACAAGAGGTGTGGATAAGTCTACATTTTTAGGAATGCAATCGACGGACGAATAGCCGGGGACGAGTAAATATTCGCCGAAAGTTCGAGATGGTTCTTGATAATAAAAAGCCAAAATAATTCCTCCCGAAAAGTTTTTAAAGTAAATTCGGCGTAATCGGATTAATTCCTGCAAAGAAAAAGAGCCTCGACCTTAGCCGAAGCCCTAAAAACTATCAAACTGCTAGTTCCTAGTTCCTAACTCCTAGTTCCTATTCAGATTTAGTGGGCGTAAATTCGCTACCATTGGAGTAATAAGTTTGGTCGCCGATAACGAAGGAGCAATTCGCCGCATTATCAACGGTAAGTTTGCCGCCGTCGGTGAAGTTAATCGTAACGTTGCCGCCGCTAAATTCGCTACCCAAAATTTGTTCCATAGTGATACCGCCGAAATAGACAACGTCGCCCGCATTAGTGCCTTGAATGGTATCGTTACCGTTGCCCGCGCAGTAGAAGAACAGATTTTGTCCTTTGCCGCCGATAAGGAGGTCGTCGCCGCCATTACCGCCCCAGAGGCTTGCGTCTTCGGAGCCGGCAATAATCGTATTGTCAAGGTCGTTACCTGCTAATTCGGTCTTAGTAGTTGCCTTGCTTGCGTCGAGGGTGCGAATATCGCCGATATAGATAGAGCCGTCGCGTTCGGGTGTACCGAGCCAGAGAACCGCCGTAGTTGCAACGTCATCGCCGACAACAACTTTTGCGTTTTTCTCAGTTGCAACGAAGAAGTTAGCCGCGCCGTCGTAGGTTAATTCCTTAGTATTAACTTGCGCGACGTAGTCGCTAACTTGCATATCTTGACCGACTGCGCCCTTAACAACCGCCGTTTCGTGCTTATCGCCGTTGCCAACTTCGATAACAACGTCATTTGTACCTTTAATGAATACGTTGGAAACGACATTGCCGTCTTTAGTGCCGATTTCGAGCACGTCAGCGGTATCGCTATTATTATCTTCGCCCGCCTCAAGGAATTCAAAGCCGCTGATTGTGTTATGAGCACCATTGGACGCGCT
>JAFYNH010000061.1 GCA_017549815.1 Selenomonadaceae bacterium | reverse complement strand
TGCCATGTCGTCACTTCCTTTCAAGTAATAAAAGAGTTATCCGCGTCGAGTCGCTGTCATTGTCGTCCATAAAATCATCCTTTCATAAAAACCAAAAGACAAATTCATACTAAACATTAACATTATAAACACCCCCCCCCCCCGAATTGTCAAGCATTTGCGAAAACTTTTTATCAAACTTTAATCTTTGGCAAAAAATAAAGTCGGAAGAGTTTTTGACAATGTGCTATTCGGTAAGAAAATAACGCCACAAGGTAAACAACACCTAAAAAATTTCGTGATAAAATATTCGCGGAGGTGAGGAAATGCCGCAGGAAAATTTAAGGAAAGAAACTTGCCGCGATGAATTGCAATATATCGGACTTCGCATATCGTACTTTCGCAAAATGCAGAACATGACGCAGGCGCAACTTGCCGAGAAAGTCCATATCAGCAAAAATTATCTGTCGCACATTGAAAGCGGCTCGTCGAATAAGGCGGTGTCGTTGCCGCTCTTGATAGAAATTTCAAAAGCGTTGAATATCGCGTTGTCGGTGCTGGTCGACTTAGATGACTTCAACAGCTCGAAGGATAAAATACGTCAGCAATTCGACGAGATAAAAATCATGTTCGAGGAAATGAAAAAGTTCAATGAAGATTTGGACAAGATGATGTCGGAAATGGACAGGGTGAATTTAGAATAAAAAATAAAAAGCTCTCCGAAATAATTCGGGGGGTAATTTTTTTTGACAAGTGGCGAGACGACGATTAAAATTACCAAAATAATTTTTATCTGGAGATGAGGTCATTTGGACGCAGGAGTTCAGCAGTTTACAAAATTCATTTCGGGCGAAATAATTCTTGTCATTCCTGTCTATCAGCGAAATTACGATTGGAAGACGGCGAATTGTGAACAACTTTTTAATGACATCGTGCGAATTATCAAAACCGGCAAGCCGCATTTTATCGGAACGTTTGTTTATCAATATAAGCCGACCCTAAAGGCTCCGCAAGAATACATTATCATCGACGGGCAACAGCGAATTACCAGCATTATTCTGTTCGCTAAAGCTCTTTATGATTTAACCGACGACGCGGAATTACAAACAGATATAAAGGCAAAATTTCTCAAGCACAGCACTGGTAGAGCTCTTAAAAATAAATGCCGTTTGCGTCCGACAGAATATGACCTTGTCACATTTGAAAAGATTATGGAAGATACCTTTGACGAAAATAATTTCAGCGCGGATGAAAAGAATTCCGCTCTTTATTGTAATTATCGTTTCTTCCGCGATAAAGTTTCCGTAACAACTATATCTAAGGAAGACCTCTGCGACGCAATAAATCAATTAAATGTCGTAAGTATTCTTCTTCAAGATGAAAAACCGCAAGAAATTTTTGAGTCGCTTAATTCAACAGGACTCGACCTCACGAAAGCAGACTTAATCAGAAATTTTTTGCTCATGCCGCTTAAATATGACGCACAAGAGGAGCTTTATAAAAATTATTGGCTGAAGATTGAAGAGTTGCTCAGACCTTCGGGTAATGTGGAAAATTTTTTGGTACAATATTTAATTGCAAAGCGCAAATCAGATTCGGTTATGGAAAACAAAAAACAACGCTTGAGCAACAGAAATCTTTACGTTGTCTTTAAAGAGTACTTCGCGGAAAATTATAATAACGCAGAAGCTTGCTTGGAAGATTTGTATCATTACGCGAAATATTTTAATCGAGTTCTTTTCAATGACAATACCAAGTTTGAAAATCTCACGCCGCTCGATAAAAAATTTTATGAACTAACCTTTTTACTTAAAGCCAACAACGCACCAATTATTTTAATGTACTTGATTAACCGTTATGAACAGAAACACTTCGACGAGGCGACATTTATAAAATTTGTCGACGCATTAATATCCCTTACCTTCCGCGCCAAAGTTTGCGGACACGCAGGAATAAATCCACAATTCGCGGGCAATGTGCTTGCTCGTCTCGATAGGGAAAATCCTTTGAACGAAAATTCTTTTTGGCGTATTCTAACTTTCGGCAAAGGAACATATGCTTTTCCGAACGACAAAGATTTTCAGAAGGCTTTAATGACTAACAATCTCTACGAAACGATAAAGCCCAATCTTTGTAAATATTTGCTTTACTCTTTGGAGCGGGCGGCTCGCGGGAAGGAATTACCTGCTTATTCGGAGGCGACTGTTGAACACGTTTTGCCGCAAAAGCTCAGCGACTCTTGGAAAAAATATCTTAAGGAACGCAACGATTCACAGACGCAAGAATTATGGCTACACACTTTGGGTAATTTGACACTCACGGCTTATAATCAAGAGCTGGGCAATCGCGATTTTGATGCCAAGAAGAAAATTTATGCGGAATCCGGTTTTCACTACACGCGCTCTTTAAAAGATTATCTCGAATGGACTTCAAAACAAATCCAGACGCGGGCACAAAAGTTGGCAGATGCGGCGATAAAAATTTGGACATTGCCCGAAGAATTCAGATTTGTTAATCTTGATGATACATTTAATTTGGATTCGGACTTTGGGGCATTACGCGGAACAAAACCCGCTTGCGTTTCGATTTTTGAGACGGAGATAAAAATTTCCAACTGGATTGACCTTGTACGCGAGATTGTCAAACAATTATATGCTCGTGACAAAGATATTTTCCGTCAGATTGCCAAAAATGAAAATCTCCCTCGCAAAAATAAACTGTTTTCTGCCGACCCGAAACAAATTTTAAAGCCCTTCAAAGTCGATGAGGATTATTACATGGAAACGGTATTCAGTACGGGAGAATGCTTGAAAACTGTTAAAATTCTCGTCGAAAATTTTGACAGGCTCGGCGATACCAACTTCAAGGAAGATATTTACTTCACGCTCCGCAGATAAAAAAATTACCCTCCAAATTTAGGAGGGTTTTTTGTTGTCGATAATGATTTAAACGGCGTCAAAACCGATTTGTAATGCCGTCATATTTTGTTCGATAGTATGAGGCGGTACGCGATTTGCCACAGATTTTTTTATCGTCTCGAAATCAACGAGCTTTGTAACCTTCACAAGGACGCCCAACGCAA
This sequence comes from Selenomonadaceae bacterium, assembly GCA_017549815.1. Lineage (GTDB taxonomy): Bacteria > Bacillota > Negativicutes > Selenomonadales > Selenomonadaceae > Quinella. The sequence continues at coordinate 23,003 of JAFYNH010000061.1, read as the reverse complement.
CGATATTCGCGAATAATGCCTTGCCGAGCTTTTCGATTGCCAATTTTGTTATCGGGACGCGAATGATATTTTTAAACGCGGGCGAAGTCGGAACCAAATCATCATCAAGAATCAGCGTGCCTTCGGGGTTGAGGTCGGAATAATATTTATCCGCCGCCTTCTGCGTCATCGCCAATACAAAATCGGGCGTCTTAACGTGCGGATGATAAATTTTTTCGTCGTCGATTATTACTTCGGACTTCGACGCGCCGCCACGTGCCTCCGGACCATAAGATTGCGATTGAACGGCTTGCTTGCCCTCAGATACTGCCGCTTCAGCAAAAATTATCGCCGCCGTGATTACTCCTTGCCCGCCACTGCCCGATAATCTTAATTGTTTCCTCATTGTGCCGCACCTCCCGCAATTTCTTGAACGTGCGAATAAGCCGCGTCGTAAGGTTCGGCTTGAGCCTGATAAAACAGCCCAATCGGGAATTTATCGCCGGTTTTCTTGTCGTCAGGCAATTTATCCCAAGCAGTCTTCATTACGGCATTGTCACGCATCCACGCCATCATTTTTGCAGGGTCGCCCATTTTATTGCGGCGTCCATATGCTGTCGGACACTGTACAAGAGCCTCGATAAATGAAAAGCCACGATTATTCAGCCCGTCCTCAATCGTTTTTACCAAATGTTGAACGTGAAACGCCGTCGAACGAGCTACATAAGTTGCGCCCGCCGCTTCAGCTAATTTGCACGCGTCAAACGGTCTGTCAACGCTCCCATAAGGCGCAGTCGTAGCTTTTTTGCCCAATGGCGTCATCGGCGACGCTTGCCCGCCCGTCATACCATAAATATTGTTGTTGAAAAGGATAACCGTTAAATCGACGTTGCGACGGCACCCGTGTATAAAATGATTGCCGCCTATCGCCGTACAATCGCCGTCACCCGTAATAACTACGACATTAAGCGCGGGATTCGCCAATTTAACGCCCGTCGCAAACGGAATTGCCCGCCCGTGCGCCGTGTGGAGCGTGTCAAAGTCCATATAGCCACTTGCCCGCGAAGAACAGCCTATTCCGCTAACAATAACAGTATTATCCTGCGTAAATGCGTGATTTTTTTCTATCGCCTGCACAATCGCCTTCATCACGATACCATTTCCGCAACCGGGGCACCATAAATGCGGTAAGCGATTCTGTCTGAAATATTTTTCGTAACTGCGCTCAATCATTTTGACACCTCCGCAACGAGTTCATCAATGGATTTTTCGATTTCTTCCGGCTCAAATATCGTCATATCATATTTCGCGCATAGCTTGACGGGGCATTGACCTTTAACGGCGCGTTCGACTTCATTAACAATCTGTCCGAAATTTAATTCCGCAACTATCATTCCGCGCAGATTTTTAGCCACTTCATGAATAATTTTGGTTGCAAACGGGAAAATTGTTATCAAACGAACGAAACCAACTTTAATTCCGCGCTTGCGAGCGTTCAAAACCGCCTCATATGCCGTGCGAGACGTTCCGCCAAAACTTATCACTGCAAATTCCGCATCGTCCATAAATTCTTGGTGAACTTCGATAATCTCGTCCTCTGCGCGGGCAATTTTTTCGTGCATACGCTTAATAGATTCGCGAGTAACTTTCGGACTGCCAACAGGAAAGCCCGTTTCGTCATGAATCAAGCCCGTAACGTGTATGTGATAGCCTTCGCCGAAATTTGCGACGTTCGGAACCAAATCATCATCGGGCGCGTAGGGTTGATAGCCTTCTGCGCGAGATTTTTTAGGAATTCTGCGCGGATAAATTTCAACTTCGTCAGGGAGTTCGACATTTTCGCGCAAGTGCCCAACAATCTCATCAGTCAATAAAATTACTGGCGAACGGAATCTTTCAGCGTAGTTTACGGACTTAACGGCAATATCAAAAGCCTCGCGGACGCTCCAAGGACTTAAAACTATGATTGAATGGTCGCCGTGAGTACCCCAACGCGCTTGCATAACGTCGCCTTGACTGGGAGCAGTCGGCTGTCCCGTTGAAGGACCTACGCGCTGAACATTCACGATTACAACAGGTATTTCAGCCGCCGATGCATAGCCGATAAGCTCTTGCTTTAAGCTTATGCCGGGTCCGGAAGACGCAGTTAAGACTTTTTTACCTGCAAGCGACGCACCTAATACGACGCCCATACTTGCAATTTCGTCTTCCATTTGAATGAATGTGCCGCCGACTTTCGGCAACATTTTAGCCATACCTTCCGCGATTTCCGTTGACGGCGTTATCGGATAGCCGCCAAAAAATCTGACGCCCGCTTTAAGCGCACCTTCGGCGATAGCCTCATTGCCTTGCATTAATTTCGCGCTCATTTCGCCGCCTCCTTTTTAACTTTGTCCATAAAAATCGCGTAGTCGGGGCAACGCAGTTCACATTGTCCGCACGCTATGCAATTTTCGTGATTCGCGACGTAAACTTTGCCCAAAGTGTCCAATGCCAAGACTTGTTTCGGGCAAAACGTCACGCAAATTCCGCAACCTTTGCACCGCTCAAGTTTCAGCGTGAATTCTGACTTCATAAAGCTCTCTCCTTTGATATATTTTCTATGCCGTAAAACTCCACCCTAAAAATTCGCGCCAAAAACGTTCAATCCTGCGCGGTCGCCAAAATATTTTGTATACCTTCACGCGGCGTAACGTAAATCGTTCGTTGGTTGGTAAAAATGACGAATCCAGGTTTTGCGCCAGAAGGTTTCTTGACGAATTTGCATTGAACGTAATCGACAGGGACTTTGGAGGAGTTTTGAGCCTTAGAAAAATACGCGGCAAGTTCGGCGGCGAGTTGCAAAGTTTCATCGCTGACATTTGAACTGCGAATTATGACGTGCGAGCCAGTAATATCTTTAGTATGGAGCCACAAATCATCGAGCGCGGCAATTTTAAATGTCAATCGGTCGTTTTGCGAATTATTTTTCCCGACTAAAATCTCCGTGCCGTCAGGTGCAGTAAATTTCAGAGGTTGGGGCTTTTTACTTAACGCAGTGCGTTTTTTAACGTCCTTCAGATAACCGCCCGCAATTAATTCCGTCCTTATCTCGTCAATATCGGCAAGGGTCGTAGAATTTTCAAGCGAGTGCGCGACGCTTTCCAGATAAAAAATTTCTTCGCGACAAAGTTCAATCTGCGCGGCAATAAATTTAGTCGAACGCTTGAGCTTATCATATTTTTTATAGCAAGCTTGGACATTGGCGGCAATCGTCAATCTTTTATCGAGCGGAATAGAAATTTCTTCGGCGGTCTCGCTGTAAATGTTCGGGACGCTGATTAAATCGTCGGCGTGGTCTTTGAGTCGGTAGCGATAAGTCGAAAGATTATCTGCGCGGATTCGCCAATCATCGGCGTTATCGGCGGCGGCAAGCTCTTCAGTCAGCACAGAAATTTTATTCGTAGCGCGGCGCAGTTCATTATTAACGAGTTTAGTAAAGCGTTCCTTATCGGGCGGGACGTAACTTCCTGCAATTTCGTCTGCGACTTCTAAAAGCTCCGATAAAGTTTCAAAAGTCTTGACGTTCCCGCGCAGATAGTTCAGTTTGACGGCGGAGATAGCTAAAATTTTTCCCGCGCCGTCTTGAATCATGCACGGCGAAACATTTTCCCGAATTTTAATCAGCGCGTCGAGTAAATTGGTTTGTTCGGCTTGAAAAGCAACTTCTTTAGCGGTTTGAGGTCCGAACCCTTGACAAGAATTCATGATAGCCTTGTCGAGCCGCGCAGATTCATCTGATTTAATACGTTCGATAATTTTTTTTACGTTGACGGCAAAAATATCAAGCTTGTCCTGCGCGGGCGGCATTTGATAAATTTGGTTAGGCAAAACGGTTCGCACTCGGCTTGAATTGGTACCGATTTTTTTTAGCGCGTCGATTATTTGTCCGTCCGAAATCAGAATCAGATTGCTGTACTTGCCGATAAGCTCCGCCGCAAGCGTCAAAGTTTGAATTTTGCCGCCCGCTCCGATTGAATCAACGTCGATAAAAATTATCCTGTCGAGTTCGTGCTGACGTATTGCCGCTATTCGTCCACCCTCCAGATTTTTCCGCAATACCATACAAAACGTAGGCGGTTCGGGCAAATTTTCAGGAGCTTTTTTTATCAAATGCACGGAAGGATTTTGCGGCGCGACTGAAATTCTTAATAAAAATGTTTTGCCCGGTTGCCTTATCGTAAATGTTAAATTAACTTTGTTCTGCTGAGTAATTTTATCGACGCGCCCGCCGACTAAAGATTTTTCAAGTTCCAAAGTCAGCGGACGCATTGAAAAGCCGTCTAAATTCAAATTTATCAACTCCTTTTTTAGGGACTGGGGACTAGTTGTTAGGAACTAGTAGTAATTAGTTCCTAGTAACTCGCTCCTAATTCCTCTTTAATACCGAATGCCAAGCCTTTAAAATATTTTCGCCATGTTCCGAAGCCGAAGATGATTTCAAGCCGTCGTCGTCAACTTTCGCCCAGATAAAACCCGATGATTCGACAATAAATAAAAAAGTTCGTTCGATAGCATGAGCAAGCGTCCCGTCAACTTGTCCAAGTTCGTCTGGAAAGTCGTCAAAAGTCAAATTGCTCTCAAAAAGCGGCGCGAGTGCCTTTGTCTTAAACCAAAACATTGAACCTGCTGGAAATTCTATCAAGTTCCGATTGTCAATTTCTATTCCGAGACCGCGCAGAAAATTTTTAGCAAGCAAATAATTTGCGCCCCAATTTATGAATACCCGAATCGGATTGAAATACTGCGGGAAGACCGCGCCGACTTTTTCATTAGATAAAATTTGCAAAATGCCACTGACAATTTCGGGACTGCCCAAAAGATTTTTATAAAGATGATTACGCCAATCTGCAAGACGATTTTTAGCGTGCGGAGATTTTTTGCTATGAAGATGAACGCAGACATCATAATTTTTATAAATTTCTCTGAAACCGACAAATGCCGCCGCAATGTCGCGCCCACGATTAGGAAAAATTTTTATTGTGACTTTGCCTTTATCGAAGTCGGCAAAAGCATTTTCAATCGCCAACTTTTTTTCGGGCAAATCCGTCGAGATATAAACGTCGACCGCGCAGGAAATATTAAGCAAAAGATTTTTCATCTCGGCGGCAAGTTCGGGATAAAAAATATGAACGACCGCCGCAATCTTAAACTCAACGGGCGCGATAGGGAAATCAAGCGGAATTTTTAACGCAAAATCTTTCTCGCGCTTGAGCTGAATAAAATCTTCGCCGCCGCTGATTCGCACAAAAAAAACGTCGCCCAAATCTTCACGCCGCGTGCTGTGATATACATGATAAAAAATAAATTCGTAAAGCGCAGGACAATTCGCCGCGCAGAAATCAATAAACGGATTTAATAAATTCTTACCGACAAAACTTTTGACGGCGCGATAAAAATTCATGAAAATTTTTCCTCATAAAGATTGATATATTTTTCCGCGACACGCTCGATAGAAAATTTTTCGGCAACACTCGCAACGCGGCTCTGTAATTTCTTGTAAGCGTCGGGATTATCAGCAAGTCCGCGCAGAATTTTAGCAAGTTCTTCAATCGGAACTTTGCCGTCAACCAAATCGAAGACAATCCCCGCGTCCTCAACCATCGAAACGACTTCGCCGATATTCGAGCTAATAACGGGACGTTCCGCAAAAAAGCTATCGATTATCAAAAGCGGAAAACTTTCCCCCGCGTATTCGCTCGGTAACAATCCAACATCAGCCGCCGCCAAATAATCGCGCACATTGCTTTTAAATCCGACAAGGTGAACAAATTCGGACACGTTGCCTTTCAATTTGTCGTACATTTCGCCCGCGCCGACCAAAATTAAATCAATGCGCCGCCCGTTCGTATTGGCAAGTTTAACAGCCTCAACCGCCGCTTGCCAACCTTTTTGCGGAATCGCTCGGCTAACGACACAAGCAACAAAAGAATCGTCGGGAATGTCAAGCTCTGCGCGTGGCACGGGATTTATCGGCGAACGCTCAAGCCCGTTGCCAATCTTATAAAAAATTTCTTCGCGCCCGAAATTATTTTCTCTGAACGGCACTAAATTTTTATCGGCAATGTAGACGAAAACATCAACCGATTTTTTGACGCGCTCAAGGAGTTTGTGCAGATAATTTTTCTCCGCCTCTTCATACATGCCGTGCAAAGTGACGACGTGCAGACAACGCGGATTGTTTTCGGTAAAATAACTCGTCGCCTCCTCAACAAAGCCGTGATGAGTATGAATTATATCAATCTTAAAATTCTCGACAAGCTCGGCAAGTCCGCCCGTTTTGTTTAGGTAAATCAGCGGCACCGTCGGTTTCAGTTTCTTGCGAACGTCGGGCAAATCCTTTTCCATTTGAAAATCCAAAACCGTCACGGGATAACCTTTGCGGCTTAATTCATTGGCGAGAATTAGCGGAAAAACTTCGCCGCCGCCAATCGTCAATGCAAACACGCCCATTAAAATATTCGGTTTACGCTTGACGCCCAAAATCTTTTTAAGGTCGAAAAGTTTTTCAAGCTCGCGCAGATTTTTTCCGCCGTAATAATCCAGAAAATGTTCCTTGAGCTTTTGAAAATGTTTTTCGTGAACAGCGGCGGGCACGTTATAATTTTCGGCGACGAACTCGGCAATTTTCTCGTGCTCCAAAAAATAACGCGGTTCCTTCTGGATTTTAAGCGACGTGCTGTTTTTATGAATGCGATAAAAATTCGTAGTGGCAGGAGAATAATAAACGCAACCGCCTTTAATCGCGTCGAGATAAAATAACCAGTCGCCACAAAGTTTCATCTCCAAACAATGCTCTGGGAAATTTTCCCGCTTGCGAAATAAAACGCCGCTCACGTTCGGGATAATATTTTTAATCGCCAAACCGCGCTCGACGAATTCAGCGGTAGTCATCGCGAAATTTTTAGTCCAATCGAAGTCGGGCAGGTCAATCAGATATTGCTCGGTTGTAAAAACTTTCTGTCCGTCCTTGATAAAATCGGTTCGGCAAAAGGCAAGTTGAATCGCGTCGTCGGCAAAGGCGGTCACAAGCTCCGATAAAAAATTTTCCGCGCAGAAGTCATCACTCTCGGCAATCCAAACTAAATCGCCGCGAGCCGCCTCAATCCCCTTGCGCCATTGATAGAACACGCCGCCCGAATTTTTTTCGTTGAAGATGAGCCGCGTATTATTTTCATGACGTTTATAAAAATTGCTAAGAATTTCGCGGCTGTCGTCGGTCGAGGCGTCGTCGAGGAGGATAACCTCAAAATTTTTATAAGTCTGATTGTAAATAGATTCAAGCCTTTGACGCAGAAAGGGCGCGTGATTAAAATTCGGAACAACGATACTCACGAGCGGCGCGAAATTTTCTTTGGCGGAAAGTCTCCATAAATTCGCGGCGACCGAAGTATTTTTCCTACGCGACATGGAAAATTTTAGAATCAGAGACAAAGTATTTTTAGCAAAAAGTTTTACGGGCAAAAAAATTTTCTTATGAAAGGTCGGCGCATTTTCTTCGCAAAAATTTTCTGCTCGCCGAACAAAATTTCTGACGTTCGGGCTGATTAATGCGCGATAGATTTTCATTGCCAAGCTCAAAAATTTTCCCTCCCTGCGCGAAGGATAATCAAAACCGCGCCTAAAGTCAATAACAGGCAGGAACTAGGAGCGAGTTACTAGGAACTAGTTCCTACCAGTTCCTAAAAACTAGTTCCTAGTCCCTAAACACTAAAAATTGTCTTGTTTAAATGAAGATTTTCTGATAATATCGGCGGCGGCGAAAGGAGGTCGGTAAATTGGACACGCAAACGGAAATCTGCGCGGAAGAAACAACAGAACAAAATCAGCTCGCAGAGACGCTGGAAAAAATTTTGGAGTTGCAAAATAAAAATTCGCGGCAACTAGTGCAGTCGCTCCGCGAAAACGTAAATTTTCAAAATCAAGTGCGGCAGGGTATGCAAAAAGAACTTGAGACCTTGAAAGAACAACAGCGCGGCGAACAATTCACGCCGATTTTAAAAGCAGTGGCGGCAGTCTGCGTTGAGTATAGAAAAATTTTATTGGACGAAACAGTTCCGAAAAGAATTCGGCGGACGCTCGGTTTAATGTTCGATGAGCTGGAAGATATTTTATCGGAATACGACGCGGAAGTTTTCAGCTCGGCAATCGGCGAACAACGACGCCCGCTCTTAACCAAAATCGTCAACACCGTCACGACTAACGATAAAAATTTGCATAATACAATCGCTCACAGTCGGCGACCCGGCGTTATCAGGAACGGGCGACCGCTTTATCGCGAATTCGTTGACGTTTATGTTTTCGACGGCAATACGGGCGGTAAAAAATCTGAATCTGTTCGTAGTGAATAAAAGCTTTAAGGTGTAAGCTTTAAGCTTTAAGGGAAAACCCTCTAAGCTCAAAGCTCTAAGCTTAAAGCTCCAAAAAGGAGACAAAAATTTATGAGCACATACGGTATCGACTTGGGTACAACTTATTCATGCATAGCGCGGCTGGACTCGAACGGCAATCCCGAAGTCATTCGCAACAACGAAGACGACTCGAACACCGTTGCTAGCGTAGTTTTTTTTGAAAATGAAAATAATGTTGTCGTCGGACAGGCGGCTAAAGAAAATGTTGAGACTGACGGCGAGCGCGTCGTTCAATTCGTCAAGCGTGAAATCGGCAAGCGCGACACTCGTACCTATGAATTCGACGGCAAAACTTATACGCCCGTCGAGATTAGCGCATTGATTTTGACGCGCTTAAAAAATTTGGTCGAGGCGCAAGGCGGCACGATTGAAGACGTAGTTATAACCGTCCCTGCTTATTTCGGTTTGGAAGAACGCTCGGCGACTAAACAGGCGGGCGAACTCGCAGGACTTCACGTTTTAAGCTTGATTAACGAACCGACGGCGGCGGCGTTAAGTTATTGCGCCCGTCAATTCCAAGAGGACAGGACGATTTTGGTATACGACTTGGGCGGCGGTACTTTCGACGTAACTGTTGTTAAAATGTCTATGACGCAAAACAGTTCGGGGCGCGACGTTCAGAAAATTACTGTTTTGGCGACGGGCGGCGACGACAGACTCGGCGGTAAGGATTGGGACGACAGATTATTTAATTACATTTTGCACGCCTGTTGCGACGAAAACGGCTTGACGCCTGAAGATATTGAGGCAGAAACGCGCCAAGATATTCGCGGCAAAGTCGAAGAGGCTAAACGCAAACTCAGCAAGAAACAATCGGCGAAAGTTCGCATTGACGTAAACGGCTCGCGCACGGAAATTAATGTTAAGCGCACGGATTTTGAGCAAATGACTTCGGACATTGTTGCAAAGACGATGAACTTTGTCGACGCGACCCTTGAGAAAGTTCCGAACGTTGAAATTGACACGGTGCTTTTAGTCGGCGGCTCGACTTATATGCCGATGATAAAGGACGCTGTTGAGGCGAAATTCCCCGGCAAAGTTCAACAGCACGACCCAGACCAAGCGGTTGCAAAGGGCGCGGCGATTTATGCAAGCATGTTGGTTGAGGAAGTCGGCTCCTTGTCTTCCGCGCAGGGCGATGATTCTTCGGGCGAAACTCCGCACGCCGAGCAATTAACCTCCAAATTTACGGTTGAAGATCAAACGCCGCGTTCATTCGGACCGGGCGTTGTCGATACTACGGGCGCAAAGCACAAATACGTTTTGGAAAACTTTATAAAAATCGGCGAGAAAATGCCCGCCGTGTTCTCGAAGACTTATTATCCGCTTGAAGATAATCAAGAGCGTGTCCTTCTTCGCGCCTTTGAAAATATGTCGACTGACGACACATTAATTCCCTGCGTTGACGAGGACGGCAATCCGCAAGCGACCGACCCAGCGCATAACGTCAAACTTTTGGGCGAGCTTGTTGTCAATCTGCCGCCGAATACGAGCCGCGACACGCCGATTAAAGTTACTTTTAAAGTTGATGCGTCGGGCGTCCACGTCGAGGCTGTTAATACCAAAACCGACGAGACTTTTGAAACTTTCCTGCGCACCGAGTCCGATATTGACGTTGAACGGAGCGCGGTTCACCAGCTTAGAATTTCTTCCGACTGAACGGATAAAATTTTTCTTGACAAAATTCTGTTAAGGATTTATAATGCCGCTTGTGTTAGTCAAGCGACTGATACAAAGAAGAAGCGGAAGTAGCTCAGTGGTAGAGCACAACCTTGCCAAGGTTGGGGTCGCGAGTTCGAGCCTCGTTTTCCGCTCCAGGATTTGCGGAAGTAGCTCAGTGGTAGAGCATCACCTTGCCAAGGTGGGGGTCGCGAGTTCGAGCCTCGTTTTCCGCTCCAATTTTTTTTGAAAACAAGTTGGTAACCGAACGGTTCAAGTGGATCCGTAGCTCAGTTGGTTAGAGCAACCGGCTCATAACCGGTCGGTCCTAGGTTCAAGTCCTAGTGGATCCACCAACTTAAATAAATTGCGACTCAGTAGCTCAGTTGGATTAGAGTATTTGACTACGAATCAAAGGGTCGGGGGTTCAAGTCCCTCCTGGGTCGCCAGTCGGGTAGGTAGCGAAGTGGCTAAACGCGGCGGACTGTAAATCCGCTCCCCTTGGGTACGATGGTTCGAATCCATCCCTGCCCACCATATTGAAAATCCAAGTGTCGTCGAAAGGCGGCACTTTTACTTTGCAAATTAACAGACAAAGCAAAAACCGCCCTCCGAGTTGAAGAGCGGTCTTTTTATTCGAGTCTAAAAAAATCTTACTTGAGTTCTTTAGCGAGTTCAAGGATAGCAGGAGCACTGCCGTCAGAACCGAGAACGTTTTTAATCTTGTGAGCAACAAGTTCTTTGATGTAGTCGCGACCGGGAGCGAGATATTGACGCGGATCGAAGTGTTCGGGGAATTTTACGAAGTGTTCGCGAATACCTGCGGTCAATGCAAGGCGGAGGTCGGAGTCAATGTTGATTTTGCAGACAGCCGATTTAGCCGCTTTGCGGAGTTGGTCTTCCGGAATGCCGACAGCGTCTTTAAGTTTGCCGCCGTTGTCGTTGATGATTTTGACATACTTCGGAATAACGGAAGATGCGCCGTGAAGAACAATCGGGAAACCAGGGATTTGTTTTTCGATTTCGGCGAGAATGTCAAAGCGCAGTTCAGGCGGTTCAAGAACGCCGGTTTCGGGGTTGCGAGTGCACTGCTCAGGAGTAAATTTGAATGCGCCGTGACTGGTGCCGATAGCGATTGCCAAAGAGTCGCAACCGGTCTTGCTGACGAATTCAACAACTTCTTCGGGTTTGGTGTAGTGAGCTTTGTCAGCGTCAACAGAAACGTCGTCCTCAACGCCTGCGAGTTGTCCGAGTTCAGCCTCAACCATTACGCCATGAGCATGAGCATATTCGACAACTTCTTTGGTCTTCTCAATGTTCGTAGCGAAGTCATAATGCGAGCCGTCGAACATAACGGAGGTAAATCCGCCGTCGATGCAGGATTTGCAGGTTGCGAAGTCGGGGCCGTGATCGAGGTGCAGAGCAATCGGAATATCATTGACTTCGAGAGCCGCACGGACGAGGTGAACGAGGTATTGATGATTGGCGTACTTGCGAGCACCAGCGGAGCATTGGAGAATGACCGGGGATTGAAGCTCGGCAGCAGCAGTGGTGATACCTTGAACGATTTCCATGTTGTTGACGTTGAACGCGCCGATAGCGAAACCGCCTTCATGAGCCTTCTTAAACATAGCTTTGGTAGTGATCAATGGCATTTGCATTACCTCCTAAAAATATCTTACAAATTCGCGGGGCTTGCACCCCTTCTAAACGTTTGCTATTTTAACACAAGCGCGGGCAAAGTTGCAACAATGAATCGAAAAATATTTTGACAATTCACGCGCTGAAAACCTATAATGATAAAAATTTTTTAGGGAGGAATTTTTAATGCAGTCAATCGTAAAAGATATGGCGTTGGCTCCGAGTGGGCACTACAAAATCGAATGGGTTAAAAATTTTATGCCGGTGATGTCGGCAATCGACAGAGAGTTTTCGCAGTCTAAACCGTTCGCGGGAAAAAAAATTTCGATAACGTTACACCTTGAGGCGAAAACGGCTTACATGGCGGAAGTATTCATGCACGCGGGCGCGGAAGTAGTTATAACAGGCTCTAATCCGCTTTCAACTCAAGACGACGTGGCGGCGGCTCTTGTCGAAGACGGCGTAACGGTTTTTGCGACGCATGGTTGTTCGGCTGAAGAATACGACAGCTATTTGAACAAAGCCGCTGACTTCGCGCCCGATATTTACATTGATGACGGCGGCGACTTCACGGAATTAATCCACACCAAAAGACGCGACGCGCTTAAAAATATTATCGGCGGCTCCGAAGAAACTACGACGGGAGTCTTGAGACTTCGCGCTTTGGAAAAACAAGGTCGGCTCGAATTCCCGATGATTGCCGCGAACGACGCCTATTGTAAGTTTTTATTCGATAATCGCTACGGCACGGGGCAATCGACTTGGGACGGAATTATGCGCACGACGAATTTGGTTATCGCGGGCAAAACTGTCGTTATCGCGGGCTACGGCTGGTGCGGTAAGGGCGGCGCAATGAGGGCAAAAGGTTTGGGCGCGAACGTCATTATTACTGAAGTCGATCCGATTAAAGCGATTGAGGCTGTGTTTGACGGATTCCGCGTTATGCCGATGACTGAGGCGGCTCCGCTCGGCGATATTTTCTTGACGTTGACGGGCGACAAGGACGTTATCACGGGCGAACATTATCCGCTTATGAAAAACGGTGCAATGCTCGCCAACGCCGGGCATTTCGACGTTGAAATAAATATTCCCGAACTTGTCGCGCAGTCCGTCAGCAGGAAAGTTGTCCGCAATAACGTCGAAGAATTTTTGCAAGCCGACGGGCGCAAGATTTATTTATTGGCGGAAGGTCGGCTGGTAAATTTGGCGAGCGGCGACGGACACCCTGCCGAGATTATGGATTTAAGTTTCGCGGTTCAATTCTTCAGCGCGGCGCACATTCTCCACAATCACAGCAAGCTTGAGAAAAAAGTTTATCTTATGCCCGAAGAAATTAATGCCAAAATTGCCGAGATTAAATTGGAATCAATCGGCGTGAAAATCGACACGCTCACCGACGCGCAAAGGGAATATTTGGGCTTATGAATGCAACAATCGACAATCGTCTTTTCGAGTGGGACGACGAAAAAGCCGCGATTAATTTCTGCCCGCGAAGCAACACCGAGAGAAAGGAAGAGATATTATGCTCGTAAGGAAAATTATTAACGTTGCGGCACCTCTGACGGAAGAGGAGAAGGCTGAACTTGCAGCACTGAAAAATCGTCCGATTGTTTATGATGAAGATTGTATGCCGTTGAGTGAAGAAAGCGAGAGAAAGAACGATTACATAATGCGCAAGTACAACACTCGTCGAGTTACAAAAGAACTTTGGCTTAAGGAATTCCCCGAAGATTTTCAAAAACGTAAAGCGGAAGCGACAGGGTAATGAAAATTTCGAGGCGCGATTTTATAAAAATGACGACGGGAGCAACGGCGGCGGCAATGTTCCCGAATTTGGCATTTGGAGGCGGCAATATGCAGGCAAATAATTTTGTGATTCGCAATGTTTTAATGCTCAACGGCGAGTGTGTAGATATTCACATTGACGGCGACACCATTTCAAAGATAATTCCGAGTTCGCAAGTTCCGAAATTTTTGGCGACGCCCGGACTTGTCAACGCGCATACTCATGCTTCAATGACTTTGCTCCGCAGTTATTCGGACGACAAGGCTTTAATGGATTGGCTCCAAAAAGATATTTGGCCCATTGAAGACAAGATGACGCGCAAAGATATTTATTGGGGCGCGGCATTGGCGGCAATCGAAATGATTAAGAGCGGCACGACAGCTTTCGCCGACATGTACGGACCTTGCATGGAAGAAGTCGCTAAAGTCGTCGACGAATCGGGACTGCGCGGGGTTTTAAGTCGCGGGATTATCGGCTTTGCTGACGGCGATAAAAAATTAGCCGAGAACGTCGAGCTGTATAAAAATTGGCACGGTGCAGCTGACGGCAGAATAACGGTTATGTTCGGTCCTCATGCGATTTACACTTGCCCGCCCGATTTCTTAAAGAAAGTTGCGGCGGAGGCGTCTAAACTCAACGCGGAAATTCATATTCACATGAACGAAACTCGCGGCGAAATTGAAGACAGCATAAAAAATTACGGCAAGCGACCGTTTGAAGTCGTCGTTGAAACGGGCTTATTTGAGACTGGGACATTGGCGGCGCATTGCGTTTGGCTCAGCGATTCGGAGATTGAAATTATCAAGGCTAAAAAAATTCGCGTTGCGCATAATCCCGGCTCCAACATGAAACTTGCAAGCGGCATTGCGCCCGTAACGAAATTGCTTGCCGAAGGTGTAACTGTTGCACTTGGAACCGACGGCGCGTCGAGTAATAATAACCTTGACATGTTGGAAGAAGTCCGACTTGCGGCATTGCTTGCTAAGGTCGAGAGTATGAGTCCTTTGGCAGTGCCCGCCGCGCAGGCTCTTCAAATGGCGACGGAATTTGGCGCAAAAGCAATCGGCTTGAAAAATATCGGGCGTCTTGAGGAAGGTTTCAAAGCCGACATAGTTTTATGGAATATGAACGGCGTCGAGTGGCAACCGAATTATAATCCCGTGTCGTTGTTGGTTTATTCGGCTAATGCGTCGGCTGTCGATACGGTGATTGTTGACGGGAAAATTTTAATGGAAAATCGCGAGCTGAAAACTTTGGACGAAGAAAAAATTTTGGCAGAGTTCAAAGCTTGCGCAAATCGCTTGACAGGAAATTAAATCTGCTTGTATTTTAAAATTCACTCGTTTATAATGCGCCCTGAAAGGAGATGTTCCAAATGGTAGGTTACACGTTACGCCAAGAGCGCGAGCGACAAAATTTATCCATAGAAGACATTGAACAGGGCACCAGTATCCGCGTTCTTTACATAGAAGCTATCGAGAACGGCGAGTATGATAAATTGCCGGGTACGATTTACACAAAGGGCTTTATCAAGAACTACGCGAAATTTCTCGGACTCGACGCCGATGAAATGGTTAAGAAATTTATGGGAGATATTGCCGAACTTTCTGGCGCGAACGATCCACCCGTTGCCGAAGAAAATCCCGCGCAGGTTGCCGTCAAAAAAACCGACACCAAATCTGCTAAGCAGGAGAAAAAATCTTTGGGCTATTCGATTGAGGAAGAAAGCAGACGTCCTTCGTCGGGAATATTGATAATCGCGGCAGTTGTATTGATTGCGGCATTGGCGGGCGTTGCATGGTCTTTTCTATCTAGTTCGGGCGGCGAAGACGTTGCCAAAGTTGAGACTCCGACGGAGCAAACTCAACCCGTAACTCCCGCTGAAGAGCCGCCGCCTGTTGATAATCCTACGACCGTTGCGAGTAACAATCCCGCGCCTGCAGACAGCGTTCAAATTCAAGCGCGATTCAATGATCGTTGTTGGCTACTTGTCACGGTTGACGGCGTAGTTGTTCAGGAAGGTGTTGTTGAAGGTGGGCAGACGCTCACTTGGGAAGGCAAGGATAATGTCAATTTCCGACTCGGCAACGCGGGCGCAGTCGAATTCTTTCAAGGCGGCAAAAGTCTTGGCGTTCTTGGCGGAGTCGGCGATGTCGTAGACAAAACTTTTACACGCTAAAAAAATATCGGGGATACCTGCGCGGTGTCTCCGATTTTTTATTGCCAAAGGCTTAGCGGGTCGGCATATTGATAAACGCCGTTGACTTTGATGATATATTCAAGGTGAAGATGAGGTCCTGTCGAATAGCCTGTACTGCCGACTTGCGCGATAACTTGACCTGCGCTGACTATTTGCCCCGCCGCTACGTGTAAAGTACTGCAATGGGCATAGCGCGTGTAAGCGTCAATCGCTGGGTGATAAATCAGAACTTGATTGCCGTAGCCGTCGTCGAAATTGCCCGCCGTGATAACTTGTCCGTCGAAAAGTGAGCCGATATACGCGCCGTATTCGTATCCGAGATCAACGCCCGCATGAAATTTCCATTGCCCCGAAATAGGATGAATCCTCCAGCCAAAGGGCGACGTTACAGGAAAATCAATCGCCTGCGCGGTCAACGGCATAATAAAAAGCAATGCGTAAATCGTAATGCGTAATGCGTAATTAAAACGTCGCTCCAAAATCATTCCTCATTTCTAATTCCTAATTCCTCATTGAATTTTTCAACCTCCTCTGGCTCAAATTCAAGTCGCATAGACTTCCAACGGTCGTGAAGCCAAAACCATTCTTCGGGATATTTTTTAATGTGCTCCTCTATAAGCGTTGCGAGCCGTTGAGTCATTGATTTTATATCGGCGTGTTTATCGGAAGTTTTTTCGACTTGGAGCGGCGGAAAAATTTCCAACGTATGAGTTCCGTCGGAATTTTTATGCATGAACGCAGGAAATATAGGAATGTTCCTGAACCTTGACATTGACGCCGCGCCCGTCACGAAGTTAGTCGCCCTGTTAAAAAATTTCACGACAACGCCGTCATTGCGCCCAACGTCTTGATCCATAATCAACCCGATAAAATGTCCTTCGTCAAGCATTTTATACATTTCGCGGACGCCGCTCCGATAGGTAATGTGCATACCAATAAGTGTTCGGAATTCGTTAATGAATTTATCCGCGCCTTCGGACTTTTGTTTTTTGGCGACTCCGACAAGAGGAATGCCATTTTGCGCGAAAGCTCCGCCCATAAGTTCCCAATTATCGCTGTGGCAAGTCATAATCACCGCGCCGCGTTCGGAGGAATTTTTATAGAGCGTCAAATGTTCCAGCCCGATAACTTTAACGTGATTCGCCATAGTTTCTTTGAGCTTAGGGAAGGATAAAACTTCCATAAAGATTGAGCCGAATTGAACGGAACTTTCTTTGGCAATCCGCGCAGATTCTTCTTCCGAGACGTTAAGACAATGTTTAATATTTTCCGTAGCGATTTTTTTACGTTTGGCGGGCATTAAAAGCCAAATCAAACTTGCTAGCCCGCGTCCCAACGTTAGACAAAATTTCAGCGGCAATAGACAAACCATTTTACTCAAGAGTTTTAAGAGATTGTATTCGATTGAATTTCACCAACCTTTGGTTTTAGAAAAATCCCCTCGCCGTAACGAAGGGATTTTTATTTTCATTAAAAAGTTATCTGCACGGGGGCGGTGGATAATTATGACCTCCGCGATATGGCGGGGGCGGATAATCGTAGCCGCGATGATGAGGCGGTGGATAATCATAGCCGCGATAACGAGGTGGCGGCGGGGGCGGATAATCGTCCCGATAATAATCCCTACGATAATCCCGACGGTGCCGACGTTCCCATTCTTCGCGATCTCGACGTTCATTTTCAGTCTCGCGCCCTAAAATGTGCTTGTCTCTGAAATGTGACCATTTGCCGTGACTTTTCATTTCTTGAACTTCAACTTCTGCTGTATCCAAATTTTCCACAGTTGACGCCTCAACGTCCGCTTGTCCGCCGAAAATTAGGAAAGCGGTCGCGGCGGCTATTAAAAATTTCTTCATGACGTTCACTCTCCTTTGTAAAGATTTTCTTAAAGTTTAAGCGTGAAAAATTATTTTCCTGCTAACATTTTCTTAAACTTTGCTAAGAATTTCAATCGTCTGTTCGAGCTTGCGAACTTTTTCAATCAGCTCTGGGACTTTCTTTAACGCCGCTTGATGTTTAAGCCAGTCGCTGTGACTCTGAATAGGAAAGCCGCACCCAAAAAAGTTTTCTGGCATATTTTTTGAAATACCCGACCGCGCCGCGTAAACCGAATTGCCGCCAATAGTTATATGCCCGACCGTGCCGACTTGCCCGCCGAAAGTTACGTTGTCTCCGACCGTTGTCGAGCCGCTAATCCCCGTCTGCGCTACAATCAGACAATTCGCGCCAATTTTGCAGTTATGCGCAATGTGGACGAGATTATCAATCTTGGTGCCGTGCCCGATAATCGTTGAACCCATAGCGGCTCTGTCAATGCCAACATGCGCGCCGATTTCAACGTCGTCTTCAATAATGACGTTGCCGACCTGCGGAATTTTGGTATGAACGCCGTCCTTTGTCGTAAAGCCGAAACCGTCCGCGCCGATAACCGCCGAGCTATGAATCACACAACGTTTGCCGACCTTGCAAAATTCGCGAATAGTCGCGCTTGAATAAATAACAGTATCCTCGCCAATTATCGCGTGTTGTCCAATGTAGACGTGCGGATAAATTATCGCGCCACTCTTAATCTCCGCACCGTTGTCAATAACCGCAAAGGGCATAATCGTTACGTCGTCGGAAATTTTAACGTCGTTGCCGATATGCGCTTTAGGGCTTATGCCTTTAGGGATTTCGAGTTTGGGCATAAAGAGTTCAAGCAATTTGGCGAAGGCGGCTCGCGGGTCTGCAACTTTGATTGCGGGCTTTGGAAAATTTTCTACGTTGAACGGGATTAAAACTGCCGACGCCGCGCAGATTTTAGCCTCGTCGAGATGTGGCGGCACGGCAAAAGTTAAATCGCCTGCGCGAGCCATTGGGATATTTGATAGCCCGCTGATTAATATTTCGCCGTCGCCCGCAATTTCTCCGTCAACGAGTGCGGCTATTTCCTTTAAAAATTTTTCCATACTCATCGCCCGCTTATTGCATTTTTTTGATAACGTCGTCGGTCACGTCAACCGCGCCATGAAAAATCATCTTGTCCTCCGAAGAATTATTTATTACAACGTCAATATTTTTCTCGCGTGAAACTTCCTCAATCACAACGTCCATGCGGCTCCTAATCTGCGAGGCGTAAGCTTGATTGATACCTGCGAGTTTACGTTGAAATTCCATTTGAACTTTGGTGGCGTCTTCTTCGGACATTTCTTTATTGCCGTATTCCTGTTCAAATTTTTCTTGAGCCTCTTTGATTTTGCCTTCCGCCTCAGTCAGCAGAGTTTTTACTCGCGGAGCCTCCTCCATAACTTTATCAACGTCAATACTGCCGACTTGTGCGTCGCCGCAACCTGTCATAACTAATGAGACGGCGAATAATGCTGTTGCCGCCAATTTCTTTGCAAAATTCATTTATAATCACTCCATTTTTAGGGACATAGGGACTAGGAACTAGGGACTAGTTACTGCTAGTTCCTAATTCCTAATTCCTAAAAATTACTTCCTAGCCATTTCCTTTATTAAGTCGTCCGTTAAATCCTTACAATTTTTGCCGGCTATAATTATCGCGCCGACTCCTTCAGGTTCTCTAAGTTCAAAATTTTTCTCGACGCCGCGCCGCAAAACCTTATTGCCCGGAACTGATTCACGTTTGACGAAAAGCATTTCCAAATGATTAACTGCCGCAAGCATTGTCGCCTTGTCAGTTATCGAGTTCAAAATTTTTTTCTCAAGCTCCGCACGTTTTTTGCCGACCGTTTGCAATTCGTCAAAAAGTTCGCGCCGTCTAAGTTGCCGATTTTCCATTCCGCGCAGAGAATCTTCCATGATTTGTCTATTGCGTTCGGTGACTTCCGACTCTTTTTGTCGCGCCTGTTCTTCGACTTCCAAGCGGAGTCTTTCGGCTTCGGCTTTAAGGCGAGTTTCGTCTTCCGCTATCGAATCTTGAGCGTATTTTTCAATTTCCGCTAACCACTTTTCCAAAAGCTCGCGTTGTCGCATATTCCTTTCAAACTCAACTTCTTCCAGCCGCTTAAGGAGTTCATCAATTTGTTCCTGCGTCAAGCGGAGGTTATCGGCGTTCTTCAACTTAAGCTGAATGTTAAAGTTTTCGTTGAGGAATTCGTCGCGAATTTTATTGCGCTCCTCAATGTAATGCGGCTCGGATTTTTTGCGATATTCTTCAGCCGTCGCTTTCTTTTTGCTTTCAAGTTCGGCGAGTTGGCTTATAACGATTTGCGCATTTTTCTGCCAAGCCGCCTCGTCAAAGACTTCAGTATTGGGAGCGGGCGACTGTGGCTTAGGCAATTCAGAAATACGCATAGCCTCGTTGAGTTCAAGGCGGAGTCGGAATTCGACTGAACGAAGATAATCGAGTTCTTCGCCGTCGGGATGAGCCGCCGCAATTCTTTCTATGTCGATTATTCCGAAGTTGTGAATCTGCGCGGGCTTTTTAATTTCATTTTCGACGGGTTCGGGCGGAAGTTTAGGCGGCTCGTAAAAGTAGAGTCCACAGCCGATTAGTGCCGTCATTATCGCCGCCAACACTACATTTTTCACGGTGCCGCCTCCTAACAAAAAAGGAACTAGGAACAAAGAACTAGGAACTAATTTCTAATCCCTACTAGTCCCTAGTCCCTAACCCCTAGTCCCTAAAAATCATTTCTTTTTGCCGAGTTGCGCAACAACTTCTTGCGTAATGTCTTGTCCGCCGTAAACGACAGCCGCTTTAGCAAGGACGACGCTTAAGCCTCTCTTATCGGCAACCGCTTTAATTGCCGCGTCAACCGATTGAACTACCGGCGCAAGGAGTTCTTCGCGACGTTG
Organism: Selenomonadaceae bacterium; assembly: GCA_017549815.1. Classification (GTDB taxonomy): domain Bacteria; phylum Bacillota; class Negativicutes; order Selenomonadales; family Selenomonadaceae; genus Quinella. The sequence goes on along the minus strand of JAFYNH010000061.1, from coordinate 2,485 downwards.
AAGGATTCGTTCTTGGCATTGCATGTAGTAATCCTGTTTCTCTTGATCGTTCATGCTCGCCGATTTCTCATCGAATTCCTTTTTAATCTCGTCGATTGAGGCTTTCAACTGCTCTTCAAGAGTCGCCATGTCGGGATGTTGCACTATAATTTTATCGTACTCCACGACACCGACATTCGACGAACTTGCCGCCGACGCGATATTTCCCGTTTGCGTCAAAGCGATTGCGACTACGCTACCGATAAAAATTACCGCGATTAAAATGCTTACAAACTTAACTTGTTTCTTTTCCAATTTTATCATTGTTCAGCTCTCCTTAAATTTTGACGCCGCCGATTATATCAGACGGTTTTGCTCTTTGCAAATTAAAATTCTCCTAAGAATCATCCGCCAATAGATTCTCTCCCTTCAAAACTTTTGCGCCTATCTTACCAGATTAATTTCATATATTCAAGACGCCGTAAAAATTTTTGCAGGCAAGAAATTTTTCTGCTATCATAAGGAAAACTTAATTTAGCGCGACGATAAACTCGGCGAGAAAAATTTTTAGGAGGAGGAAGTTTTAACATGTTCAAGAGTTGGAAGAAAAAATTTTTGGCGACTTGCGCGGCGGCGGCGGTAGGTTTTTCGTTGACGTTCGGAACGCCCGCTGTTGCGTCGGCGTCTCTGCTTGAATCGGCAATAGGTATCGGAATTCAGGGCGCGGCGATGAGTGCTCAGATAAATGCCAATATTAGGAAATTCAATGCGACTGAAGAAGGGCGTCAAGAGCTTTATCAAAAGTTTAAAGATAAATACGGCGTCAATAACAATGCCGAATATAATGCCACACTCGATAGAGTCATGGCGAATTTGACACGCGGCGTAGCGGCAATCGACCCGACGATTAAAGAAAAGCCGTATATTTATTTCGTCGCCGAGCAAAAAACAGTCAATGCCGCTTGTTCAATGGGGCATGTCATGATGGTTAATGCGGGCACTTTTGAGAAAATAACCAACGAAGACGAAATCGCCGCGATAGTCGGACACGAAATGGGGCACGGTCAAAAAGATCACGTCGCTAAGGGTAATAAAAAACGTATTCAAAAAATGGTTACGGCAAGTCTCGCAGGAGCCGCAGTCGGTGCGACCATAGGCGGCGGCATGATAACTGAAGCGGTAGCAAGTGTTGCACTCAATCAATCCATTGCTCACGGCGACAGAAAACACGAAAGCGAAGCCGACATGTTAGCATTCGACTACTTGCTCAATACGAATTACAATCCCGGAGCCTGCGCGGCTGTCATGCAGAAATTCGTTGAGATGTCTAACGGGAAAAAACAATCGAGCATGGAAAAAATTTTCCTGCCGTCCGACCACCCCGACAGCGATAAACGCCGCGACGCTTATGTTAAAAAATTGCACGAATACAGCGGCAAACACGTCACGGCTAAAGACGGCGTTGTAACTGTCAATAATAAAACTCTTATGACGGTTGCGGCGACAAGTGATATGTCGGGCGCGGAGCGTTCCTATTTCGTGCTTGGCAATTTGGCGACGGCTTATCACAAAGGACAGAATAAATACGACGCGACAGTTCAAAATGGAACGGTTATGTTGGGTAATCAACCGATTTTCACGCCCGCTACTGGTGACGAAGACGCTTACACAATCGCCGAAAGATTGAACTCCATTAAATAAAAATCTTGTAATAAAAATAAACCGCATTGCTTAAACGGCTTTGCGGTTTTATCATTTATCAATTTTAATTCAGCCTCTGAAAAGTTGAACCCAATAATGACGATAATCCGAATAATCTTCGTAAGCGTAGCCGACGCCAAGCTCTTTGAACGCGGGATTCAAAATGTTTTCGCGATGACCTTGCGAATCCATCCATTGAGCTACGGTTTCAGTGGCTGAACCATGTCCCGCCGCAATGTTCTCACCGCAAGTCCTGCCGCGATTTCTCATCACCGTAAAACAATCGGAACCGTCGGGGCGCGTGTGCGAAAAATATCCGACAATTTCGCGTGCTCTAATCGCCGACGCCGCTTGTAAATCGTCAGCCAACCTCAACGGCGCAACTCCGACCCTCGCCCGCTCGGCGTTGACTAAATTCAAAACTTCAACCGCGAAATCGTCCGCCGCATAAGCATTTTGACTGCTCACCAATAAAATCACTGCCGCTACGATACTCATAAAAAATTTTTTCATTGCTTTCACCTCCAACAGGATTTTAATACACTAACGTTAAAATTTCACTAAAGCACATTGAAAATAACGCTTGACTAATCCGCGATAAATGACGATAAAACATATTAGAATATTAAAAAGTTATTCAGCTTGTATTTAAGAAAGGAGCTGGCAACAGTAGATTAAAATATGTAAAAATGTCTAATCAGGTAGACAAAGGTGCAGCTTAAAGCTGAAGGCTCATAAAAAGCCATTGAGCTAGTTTGTGCTAACTTTAAAGCAGCCGGAACGATAGGAATGCGTGCCAGTGCAG
>JAFYNH010000060.1 GCA_017549815.1 Selenomonadaceae bacterium | reverse complement strand
GAATTAGGAATTAGGAATGCGTAATGAGAAAACCTTAAAGCTGAAAGCTGACAGCTTAAAGCTCAAAGCTTAATACGGAATGAGGAATGAGTTTGCGAATTTTGGCGATAGAGACTTCGACGCGGGCGGCTAGTGTCGCGGTAATTTTTGACGGGAAAATTTTAGCGGAAATTTTATGCGAATCGCCGCAAAGTTTTTCGGAAACGCTTATGCCGCAAGTCGAGGAAGTCATAAAAATATCGGGCGCATTTGAAAAATTGGACGCGGTGGCAGTAAGTATCGGACCGGGTTCATTTACGGGCTTAAGAATCGGCTTGGCGACGGCTAAGGCTTTGGCTTATGCGTGGAATATAAAAATAATCGGCGTGCCGACGTTGCAAGCTATGGCTTATAATTTCCCGTCGGCAAAAGTTTTACCAATGATAGACGCGCAAAAAAATCGGGCTTATTGTCAGCTGTTCGATAAAAATTCTCCGCTGTCAGAGTTAGAAGTCCGCCCCGTCGACGAGGTAATTTCAGAGGCGGGAAAATTTGACGGCGAAATTTTTTTATGCGGTGACGTGTTGCATAAAATAAAAATTCCGTTGCCGCCGAACATAAAAATTGCTCCGCCGAATTTGAAAATGCCACGAGCGTCGAGCGTTGCATTATGCGGAAAAGATTTATTGGACGCGGGCAAAGTCGATAACGTAATGAATTTGGAGCCGCTTTACATACGCCGAGCGGAGGCAGAAGTTTTATGGGAGAAAAGGCACGGACTGAATTCCGAAAATTGACGCCCGATGACGCGGAAATTGTCGCCGAGCTGGATTTTAAATGCTTTGGCGCGAATGACGCTTGCAACAGCAAATATTTTTTTAAATCGGCGCAGGACGAGCGTAAAGAATTTTGGGTTTGCGAGCACGACGGGAAGATAATCGCCTGCGCGGGAGCCGAAATTAATTCCGATACGGCGGAAATAGAAAGTTTAGCAGTCGACCCCGAATATCGGCGGCAAGGCATAGCGACCATTCTGCTGATAAAATTGATTAACGCAATCAAAAAGCGCGGCGCGACCTTTATAATTTTGGAAGTCAGACCGAGCAACAAGGCGGCGATTGAACTTTACAAAGGCTTTGGCTTTCAGATTGTAGAGCGCGAAAAAGATTATTATTTGGACGAGGACGCTTGGATAATGGCGCGGGAGTTTCTCGATGGACAAGATTATTTTCAGACATATGACGCCTAATGATGCGGACGCGGTTGCCGAGCTTGAATTGAAATGCTTTGCTATGCCTTGGAGCCGCGCAGATTTTTTACGCGAAAATAATAACGAATTGGCGGAGTATATCGTCGGCGAGCTTGATAAAAAAATCGTGGCATATGCGGGCGCGTGGATTTCATTTGAGCAAGCTGAAGTTATGCATGTCGCGGTTGAGCCGTCACTTCGCGGAAAAGGCATAGGGACGCTTATTTTCGGCGAGCTGATTAAAGCGGCTAAAAAACGCGGCGCAACTTCGATAACTTTAGAAGTTCGTCCGAGCAATACGGCGGCAATTAAACTTTATGAAAATTTCGGCTTAAAGAGCGTCGGGCGTCGTAAAAATTATTATCTTGATAACGGCGAAGACGCGCTGATTATGTGGAATACGCGACTTTAGGAAGCTTAATAACAACTAAAACAAAATTATAAAAAATTACAAATCAATGTTGATTTTTGAAGTATTAAGGTGAACAACATGCTGAAATCGTTTAAAGTGATGCTCGTACCGAATAAACGCCAACGAACGCGATTATTTCAATTCGCAGATACGGCTCGTTTTGCTTGCTTGCCACGCCGCAGTTGACATGATTAAAGGTTCCGAGAAATTGCGGGCGGAGCTTAAAGAAATTTACGGGCGCGAGATAAATTTTGGCGTTGGTGTTCATTGGGGAAAAGCGGTTGTCAGCAATATCGGCAGTCCTTTCAGAATAGATTACACGGCGATTGGTGACACGGTTAATACGGTGGCTCGACTTGAGGCAAACGCGCCCGGCGGCAAGATTTATATTTCGCGTGTGGTTGCTGATATTTTGGGCGACTGCGCAGATGTTACGTCACTTGGCGATACCGTTAAGCTTAAGGGCAAGGCAAGCGGATTTGAAGTTTTAACGTTGAATTCATTAAAAGAAAAGGAAGACGACTAAAAATTTATGGAACAGGAAATGGCGGCTCTCAAATTTACGGTTTTAGGCACGAGGGGTTCAGTGCCTGTGGAAGGTAAAAATTTTTCACGTTATGGCGGCGCGACTTCTTGCTACAAAGTCCTTGCGGGCAACGAGGAAATTTATTTAGACGCTGGCTCTGACATAGTTAGTGCGTTGCCTGCGCGGGAATCGTGTGATTAAAGGCGCGACTGTCGATATGGCGGCGGCAATAGCGGAGCGCATAAGGCTTTCGATTATGGATTCGGTTTGCAATTTCGAGGACAAGGAAATTCACGTAACGATGAGTTTTGGCTGTACGGAGCTTAATTCCGCGTTATCGGTTGAAAAAAATATAAAAGTTGCGGACGAACTCCTTTATCGTGCTAAAGAGACGGGACGCAATCGGGTTATTTCCAATAAAAAGTAGGAGGAAATTTTTAAATGCAAATTCGCGGGACGCTAATGTTATTGGCGGCGGCGTTTTTTTGGGGAACAACATTTGTCGCGCAGCTGACAGGCATGGACGAGTTGGAGCCATTTTCCTATGCGGCGGCGCGATATTTTATCGGATTTTTATCGCTGGTCGTGGTTTTATTTTTTACGCGCAAAAGTCGTGCTAAAGAGCGTCGGCAAAAAAAATATCAGCGTGGCTTTTTAATAGGGCTGATAATCGGCGTGGTGTTATTTATCGCAAGTTCAATGCAACAAGTCGCCCTGCAATATTCGACGGCGGGCAAAGCGGCGTTTATCACGTGCCTTTATATCGTATTCGTGCCGCTCGGTGCAAAATTTTTAGGGAAGATAATTCGGCGAGAAAATTGGATAGGCGCGGGCTTAGCGATAGTCGGCTTATACTTATTAGCAGTCGGCGGAAATTTTTCTATACAATTCGGCGACGCGATACTTTTTATAAGCGCGTTTTTCTGGACGGCGCAAATTTTAATAGTAGACAGATTCGCGGCGAAGGTTGATTTAATGGAGCTGTCGACCGCGCAGATTTTTATGACGATGATTTTGAGTTTCGTGACGATGTTCGCGATAGAAACGCCGAATTTGCTGTCAATGATAAATTCATGGTTCCCGATAATTTATGCGGGCGTCATGAGTTCGGGCGTAGCGTTCACGTTACAAAATTACGGGCAACGATACGCGGAGCCTTCAGCGGCGGCAATCATCATGAGTTTCGAGGCGATATTTGGGGCATTAGCGGGCTGGTTCTTCCTTAACGAAGTCATGAGCGCGAAAGAGCTTTTCGGCTGTTTATTAATGCTAATCGGAATGTTGGCGACGCAATGGACTTTGATTAAAAAGAGTTTGTGAAGGAAATTAAATTTGCGCGTCGAAGTTATCAAAAAATTTTTGGAGAGGAAAGAAAGCGATGGGGGCTAATGATGCGGCAATCAAGGAGGCGTTAAAGAAACTTCGCCTTAACAAGGAAAAGCAAAAGGCAGAGGACGACGCGGCGATAAAAAAAGCCCTCGTCACGATAAAAGTATTCGGCGTGGGCGGCGGCGGCAATAGCGTCTTGAAACGAATTGCCGAGAGCGATTTTTTAGCGATAGATTTAGTTGCGGTTAATACTGATTCTCATGCGCTGAGCTTTTCAAATACGGATAAGATTCGCGCCGTGCAAATTGGCGAAAACTTGACTAAGGGACGCGGCACGGGCGGCAGAGTTGATTTGGGCGAACTCGCGGCTAAAAATGATTCGGAGCGTCTCAAAGAAATGATGTTGGGCGCGGACATGATTTTTATAACGGCGGGCATGGGCGGCGGTACAGGAACTGGCGCGGCTCCTGTTGTAGCGCGACTTGCTAAGGAACTCGGCATGTTGACGGTCGGAGTTGTGACTTTGCCGTTTAGCTTTGAGGGAAAACGTAAGCAACGCATTGCAAACGAGGGTATCGTTAAAATGCAGTCTTACATGGACGCGCTGATTGTCGTTAAGAACGATAACTTGATGAAACTGCCCGAAAACAAGGATTTAAATATGGTCAGTGCGTTCAATGCGGCGGATTCAGTTTTGCGGCAGGCGATTCGTTGCGTAGCCGAGCTGATTTTGACAATCGGAGTTATCAACGTTGACTTCGCGGACATGACGACAATTTTCCGTCAAAGCGAGTCGAGCGACGCACTTTTAGGCATTGGTCGTAGCAATATTAGCGCGGTTAAGGCTGTACAAGAGGCGATTCAAAGTCCGCTGATTGACAAGTCGTTGAAGGGCGCACGCGGAATTATTTTGAACATAACGGGCGACGAAACCCTTCCGATTCACGACGTGAACGCGGCGGCGAGCTATATTTTCAGCCAGACCGAAGACGACGTAAATATTATTCTCGGCACGGTGATTGATAAGAGCATGAACGGCGTTATTCAGGCGACGATTATAGCGACGGATTTTGCTGACAGTCTCGCATTGAAGTCGCCGACCATTGAAGTCCCGAAGTCGACAGTTACAGTATCGAAGGGCTTTAACTTTGACGCGCCCAAGCCGCCTCCCAAGCCCGAAAATAAATTGCAACTGCCGGAATTTGCCTTTAGACCGCGTGAAAACAAATGAACGACAGATTTCAGCGGCTGAAACTTTTAATCGGCGAAGAAAATTTTTCAAAGTTAAGCGCGGCGACGGTTGCGATATTCGGGATAGGTGGCGTTGGCTCGTTTACGGCTGAGGCATTAGCGCGGTCGGGCGTCGGGCGTTTAATTTTGATTGATAAGGACAACATTGACGAGACGAATATAAACAGACAAATTCACGCGCTTAGCTCGACGGTCGGCAAGTCGAAGGTCGAAGTCATGCGCGAACGAATTCTTGAAATAAATCCTTCCGCGCAGGTCGAGGCGATTCAGAAATTTTTATTGCCGTCGGAACCTGTGGAGGATTTTTTTGTTAGCGATTATGATTATGTCGTTGACGCGATTGATAACATTACCGCGAAGATTTTTTTGATTGAGGAATGTAATCTGCGCGGGATAAAAATTATTTCGAGTATGGGCGCGGGCAATAAGTTTGACGCGACGCGCTTTAAAGTTAGCGATATTTTTCAAACGTCGGTTGACCCCGTTGCAAAGATTCTGCGGAAAAAGTTAAAAGAGCGTGGGATTAAAAAGCTCAAAGTTGTTTGGTCGGACGAAGTTCCGCGTCCCGTGAAAGATTTTATTGGCAGTACGGCGTTTGTGCCGAGCGTTGCGGGCTTGATTATGGCTGGTGAAGTTGTTAAAGAGTTGATAGGGATTAGGAGCTAGGAACTAGTAGGAACTAGTTGTTAGTTCCTAGAAACTCGCTCCTAGTTCCTAGCTTAAAGCTAACGAATAAATTGCTCAATAGCTTTGTTAAGCCGCTCAATCTCGGCGGTGTCACCCGTCTTAACCGCGTCAACTATGCAATGTTCAATATGATCTTTCAAAATTATTCGCCCGACAGCTTTAATGGCGGCGTCAACGGCGGACAGCTGAATCAAAACTTCGCTACAATCGCGCCCGTCCTCAATCATTTTCTTAGTAGATTCGAGGTGCCCAATAAGTCGCGCCATACGATTTAAAACCGCCTTAGTCTGCGTGTGGGTGTGCGTGTGATGAATTATCGTGCCGTCTTCGAGTTGATGTTCATGTTCGTGCATAATGCCCTCCAGAAATTTTTTGGAAATTTTATTTTATCTGATTGACGGCGTCAAGGAAATTTGTTAAATTTGCGGCGAGGTGATTCATATGGCAAAGATAAATGCCGGCAAGCTTAAGGAACTGGCTCGCGAAGTTAAGGACGAAAATAAATCTTCGGGCGTTAAGAAACTCGGCGACAAGATTAAGAGCGGCGAAACTCAGAAAAAGCCGCTTAGTGACGGTAAAGTTTCGGGACGTAAAGATTAAAAATCATTGTTATCATCCGCGCTGTAAGACCCCCTAACTTTAGTTTTTAGGATTTAGGAATCAGGAACCCGTTCCTAAAAACTCGTTCCTAGTTCTTTTAATAATAGGAATCCTTCCGCCTTTAGGCGTGAGGTGTGTCAACCTTAGGAGATTATGCCTATGAAAAATTTCGTTAAACTTATTCAGCAAGTGCATGAGGAACGTTATCTAAAAGTCAAAAATAATCTCATCAATGAAAATATACCTGTTACGTTCCTGTCACTTGATAACACAACTAAATCTACTGAGATAGTGAAAAAATTTCGTACTCAGAATTGGAATATCAAAACTCTCGTTGTCGCTTCTGATATACCGCCAGAAAGTGATTTAGATTTTGATGTTTTTACCACTAACGAGGTTACCAAAATACCTCACACTTCTCGACATGAATATGTCTTAGTTACAAATTTTCTTGCGGCGAGAGTGGCTAAAAAATTGTTACCCTCTTCTAAAGCTTTACTTATTGACAATGGTGATCGCAATCAATACTACGAGACTTTTATGAACCATTTGTCTGAACTTCAGGAAGTCTATGAGTCCTTGATTGACGAAGAGTCTAAGAAAACTTTTTGCGGTTATTGGCTCGCTAATATTGCAAGTCAACCTAGCAGGATTATTCACTCTAACGCGGCTCACTATCTTATAAATGGTTTCATTCCCAAACGTGGTGCCGTTGCGATTGATGCTGGAGTTTTTTATGGCGGTACGGCAACTGTTTTTTCGGAAATGGGTTATAAAGTTTACGGCTTTGAAATGGATAAGAAGAATTATGAATTGTCTCTCAAGGTCGCTAAAGAAAAAAATTTTGTGGTTGAAAATCTCGGTTTAGGTTCTTATAAACACATGGCTCATTACAACCCAGGATGGGGCAGTGGGAGTTTTTTAACTGAAAAAGGTTCAGAGAAAACACAAATTACCACGATTGATGCTTATGCCCGCGAGAAAAATTTACCGAGTGTTGATTTCATAAAAATGGATGTAGAAGGCGCAGAGCTTGACATTTTAAAGGGCGCGAAAACTACAATTGCTCGTTTTAAACCGATACTTGCGCTGAGTGCTTATCATAAAGTTGATGACTTTTGGACGCTTATGAATTTCGTTAAATCTATTCGTCCCGATTATGAATTCGCTATGCGTCAATCGTATGAGACACCAGAAGAAGAACCTGCTAATTTTAATGATGAAAGAATAAAATATCTTATCTACTTAAATTTAGAGCCAGATCTTAGAAATTGGCACGAATGTGTTTTGTTTGCTAGATAATCGTTTTTATAATGTTTTTGTTTTATAAATTTAAAACACAAAAAGCGGTCTCAAATTACGAGATCGCTTTTTGATTTTGGTAATCCGTCAGACGTTGAAACGGAAATAGGTAACGTCGCCGTCCTGCATGATATAATCTTTGCCTTCAAGACGGACAAGCCCTTTATCGCGGGCGGCGTTGATTGAACCAAGCTGAATCAAGTCGTTGTAGTTGACAATCTCGGCGCGAATAAAGCCGCGTTCAATGTCGCTGTGAATTTTGCCCGCCGCCTTAACTGCAGGCGTTCCCTTCTTAATCGTCCAAGCGCGACATTCATCTTGCCCCGCCGTCAAGAAAGTCATCAAGCCCAGCAAGTCAAACGCCGCATGAATCAATCTGTCGAGTCCCGAACTTTCAAGCCCCAAGTCCGCCAAAAATTCTTTAGCCTCGTCGGCGTCAAGCTCCGCAATTTCTGATTCAACCTTCGCGCAGATAACGACAACTTGCGCTCCTTCCTGCGCGGCAAGCTCCCGAACTTTTTTGACGTAGGAATTTTCTTCCAAAAGTTCGTCTTCGGAAACGTTGGCTATATAAAGCGTCGGCTTGAGCGTCAACAAATTTGTGTCGCGAATCGTCAAAAGTTCGTCGTCCGTCAAATTCAAATTCCGCGCAGGTTTCGCCTCGTCAAGAGAATTTTTAACGCGTTCCAAAATTTCAGCCTCAAGTTTAGCCTCTTTACTCCCCGACTTCAAAAGCTTTGCAACTTTTGCGAGCCGCTTGTCTACAACGTCCAAATCAGCAAGGCAAAGCTCCGTTTGAATCGTGTCAATATCTCGGAGCGGGTCAATCGTGTCGGCGACGTGTGTAATATTTTCGTCCTCAAAACAGCGTACAACGTGCGCAACGGCGTCGACCTGTCGAATATGCTCCAAAAATTTATTGCCAAGCCCTTCGCCCTTAGACGCGCCTTTAACAAGTCCCGCAATATCGACAAAGCGAACACTCGCGGGCGTCGTTTTCTTCGAGTTGTAAAGTTTCGTCAAGACTTCGAGCCGCGAATCTGGTACGGCTACAACGCCAACATTCGGCTCAATCGTGCAGAACGGATAATTCGCCGCCTCCGCGCCCGCTTTAGTTATCGCATTAAAAAGCGTCGACTTGCCCACGTTCGGTAAACCTACAATTCCCACTTCCAAACTGCTCATAAATTTTCCTCCAGATAATTTTTTATGCAGTCTAAGACAGGAAAATTTTTCTGTCAAGGCGAATAGTTTTTCAATCCGCAAAAGGAGTGATTAAATGTTAAAAGAAATTCCCGCTATCTCCGTTGTTATTCCCATGTATAACGCCGAAAAATATATTGCTAACTGTTTAAACAGCCTCCGCGTTCAGACGTTCCAAGATTTTGAAGTCGTCGTTGTCGACGATTGCTCGACCGATAACAGCGTCAAAGTCGTAGAAAGTTTCAGGGAAAAATTCGGCGGGCGGCTTTACCTTGAAAAAACCAAAAAAAATTCGGGCAACGGCACCCTTCCTAGAAATATCGGGCTTAAATTCTCTCGCGGCGAATATATTTTCTTTATGGATAATGACGACGCAGTTACTGCGACGGCTCTCGAAGAACTTTATAATCTCGCTAAAAATTTTAATGCAGACGTTGTGCACTGTGAAAAATATTTTAATGTTCCCGAAGATTTTTTAGGCACTTCTGCCCAAATAAAACAACTCAAGCCCTACAATTATTTGACGCGAGAAAAAATTTTTATTGAAGAGCCTTTGATTTGGGATAATAATTTTGAAGAGCGGGTAAAATTTTTTGCACAGAGAAAGCTTATCTGGAATATTTGGGTACAACTCATTCGCCGCGATTTCCTCATTAAAAATTCGCTTAAGTTTGTCGGTGCTATTGCGGACGACATGATTTTTACTACATGCGAACTTTGTTGCGCTGAAAAATATATCATAGTGCCGAATGTCATTTATTTTTATCGCCAAAGACAGGATTCGCTCATACACAAAGATTTTAAAATCGATAAGCACTTGAACGTTTGGATAGGAATGTTGAAGAGTGGCTTTGATTATCTTGATAATCTTTTGAACGACAACGAATTTTTCTCACAACGCCCCGATTTAAAATACGTTCTGTTTGGTACTTTTGCTCAAGAAATGTTGAATTATTTAAATGGAGTTTATGCGCAATTTCCCGCCTATGCTCTCGACGAACTTTTAAGAAAAGAATTGGGAGATTCGGCTTTAACGACGTTTATTTTCAGCGTAATGAATGTACAACGACTTCAGATTAGGCAAATTCAATATCAGTTTAACCGATTTGTCGAGCAATCTAATCAACGAATTGCCCAACTTGAAAACGAATTAAAGAAACGTTTATAAAAAAATTAACCCCGTCAAAAGGCGGGATTTTTTTATTTCACAAGACTTTTAACGGGGTTGAATGAGCGGCGATGAATCGGCGTGGCTCCGAATTTTTCAATGGCGTCGAGGTGTTCCTTAGTGCCGTAGCCGCGATTTTTATCAAAGCCGTATTGCGGATATTGCAAAGCCCATTGGTCGGCGAGACGGTCGCGAGTAACTTTGGCGATAATCGACGCGGCGGCAATCGAAGCTGATAGTGCGTCGCCGTGAATAATCGAGCGCGTTTGAATTTTTTCGCCAAAGTCAACGTGCATGGCGTCAGTTAAAACAAAGTTGGGCTGAATTTTTAAACCTTCGACAGCGCGTTTCATACCGATAAGCGTCGCTTGATAAATATTCAAATCGTCAATCTCTTTAGCCTCAACGCCTATGACGTTCCAACTTATCGCCGCCGAAATAATTTTGTCGTAAAGAATTTCGCGAGTTTTGGCGGAAAGTTTTTTAGAATCATCGAGCCGTTCGAGATACAAATTTTCGGGCAAGATAACCGCCGCAACCATAACTGCCCCTATTAAAGAGCCGCGTCCCGCCTCGTCGACGCCCGCTATTAATTTGAAACCGTCTGCGCGAGCCTCTGCCTCATATTTATAAAGTTCTTCGACGCGGGCTTTATCCGCCTCTTCAGAAAATTTTTTCATGTCAATCCTCACTTAGACGCCCGATAAATTAATACGAATCCCGACAATAAGCCAATAATGTTCGGTATCCAAACCGCGTACATTGGCGCGATTGCTCCCGAACGACCGATTGCATTTGCCAACGTCATAATCGCATAGTACAGGAAAATTATCACGACGCTCAACGCAAAGCCAACTGATGACGGCGTTCTTGTCGGCTGAAGTCCCAAAGGCACTCCGATTAGCGCGAAAATTAAACTCGCCATTGGTACCGTCACGCGCTGATAAAGTTCCGTCTCTAATTTGTTCGTGTTGACGTATTGCGACTTCATGATTTCGATTTGCGCCTTGAGTTCGCTCATTGTCAATTCTTCGGGCTTTTTCTGTTCACGAACGATTTGGCGCGGGCTTGCATTAACTGGCAAAATCTGTTGGTCAAATTTCATCGTGTGCGTCCGCTGGTCGTCCGATAAATCGTAAATCATGCCGTCATGCATAATCCATTTTTCGTTGCGCCACTCAGCGTAGGTTGCGTTCTCGACATGCGTAACTTTGCCTTCTTCATTTAAAACCTGCATAGTTACGCCCTCTAAAATTTCTTCCTGCGCCTTGTATTCGCGAGCATAAATCAATCGCTCCATGCGTTCGCCCGAAAATTCTTTAACGATAATGTGGTCTTGCGACTTAAGCTCCGTATTGCCCTGAATCTCGTAGTAGATGACGTTGTTATAAGCGGTGTTCGCCCAAGGGACAATGTGTTCGTTAAAGAGAATCGCGCAGATTGTAACTACCATGCCTAAAAAAATCGCGGGCGCGGCAATACGACTGAAGCTTATCCCGCAAGATTTCATTGCCGTTATTTCGCTTGAACTCGACAATCGCCCGAACGTCAAGAGCGTCGCCAATAACATTGACATTGGGAAAGTCCACATGATTATTGCGGGCAAGCCGTAGACGAAAATTTTCACGACCGACGAGATACTTGCGCCGTAGTCTGTGATATACCGTGCGATTTTAAAGAGCGTGCCCGAACCGATAAAAACCGCCGTGAACGCGCAAATTGCGAACAGGAACGCGAAAATAACTTCCTGAAAAATATATCTGTCAAGTATCCTAAGGTGCATTCAATGACCTCCATTTTTATAGGGACTAGGAATTAGGAACTAGGAACTGGCAGAAACTAGTTCCTAAAAACTCGCTCCTAGTTCCTACAATGTGAAATTACTGCCGAGATAAAATTTCTTAGCAATGTCGCTGTTGGCAATCTCTTCCGCATTGCCTTCAAGTAAAATTTTCCCCTCGTTAAGAATATAAGCGCGGTCGACAATATGCAAAGTCTCGCGAACATTATGGTCGGTAATTAAAATCCCCATGCCGCGCTCCTTGAGATATTTTATAATTTCTTGAATGTCGGCAACCGCCAATGGGTCGACGCCCGCAAAAGGTTCGTCAAGCAAAATAAATTTCGGCTCCAATGCCAGACACCGCGCAATTTCTACACGTCGTCGCTCGCCTCCAGAAAGTTCCGTGCCCTTGCGCTTTTTAACGTGCCCTATATTAAACTCCTGCAAAAGTTCTTCCAATCTTTTTTTGCGCTCGTCTTTATTTAGGTTAAGCGTTTCAAGAATCGCCATAATATTTTCCGTGACTGTCAGCTTGCGGAAAATTGACGCCTCTTGAGTGAGATAGCTTATCCCCAGCTCGGCGCGTTTATACATCGGCAATTTGGAAATGTTCACGTCTGAAATAAAAACGTCGCCCGAATCTGGTCGCTCCAAGCCAACCATCATGTAAAAGGAAGTCGTCTTGCCCGCGCCGTTCGGTCCGAGTAATCCGACAACTTCGCCCGTCTCGACCCTCAGCGAAACTTTATTAACTACTGTGCGCTTTTTGAAAGATTTAACTAAATCTCTCGCTTCAAGATTCATGTAAAAACCCCTCTGAAAAAATTTGCTTAATGATAGCAAAAAAAATCCCCCGCCGCAAATACAATTAGGAATTAGAAATGCGTAATGCGCAATGATTTTGTGGTTTTAATTACGCATTGCGCCTTCCTCATTACGCATTAAAAAAATTCCCCGCCGTAATTTTCGACAGGGAAATTTTTTTATTCATCGGACTTTTTTTCTGGCTCGATTATAACCGTTTCATCTTTCTCAACCTGCGCGGGTTCCGATTTTTTATCAACGTCTTCTTCGACCGTCGGCATTTGCGGCATTTCAACTTTCGGCGCGGCGTCGGCTTTCAAATTCCCGTCGTCAGCTAAGTAAACCGTTAAGCGGTTGCCGCGAATCGTGTTGTTATTTTGAAAAGCCCAAGCGTTACCGCTCAAAACCGCCTTGCCCGCGTCCTTGCCGTCATAGTCAACATTATCGCCGCCAGCCTCCATATTCCGCGAAGTGCTGACAAGATGCGCGTTGCCACTGCCGATATAATGTTCGTCGTCAATCCAACCTTCCATTTGATCCGCCGTGAAAGTTCCTTCAACCGCGCTTGTTATAACGCCGCCCGTCGGTATGATGACGTGTTTTCTGTCGTCAGGGAAATAATCAATGCGTTCGCTCGTGAAAGTTCGCGTGTCGCCGTCTGGATATTTTTCATCGGGCGCGACCGTCTGAGTTGCGATAACATTTCCGTCCGCCGACATGTAGCCTTGCCCATTGCTCGTGAGCTTGTAGCAAGTTATGCGCATATCATCGCGGACGACAATCACATTGCCGATAAGGTGCGCCTCTTTAGTGTTGACATTAAACAACGCGTGAAGTCCCGTCGCTCGCGTTATGCCGTGTTTTAAAAGGACGTTGCCCTCCGCCGTAACAATCCCAGTGTTCATGTCATATTCGATTGTGTCCGCATTGACTTCGGACGGCTCTTCAGTCGTTTGCGCCGCCATTGCCGCAGAACTTATTAACATTGCCGCCGTCAACGCCGCGCAGATTTTCTTCATTGCTCATTCCTCATTCCACATTTCTAATTATCTTTAACGCCCTTCAAAATTTTAGCATTGCCCATTAACCCGAAATGCTTAAAATCGTTGTCGGCATAGGCAAAATCGCCGAAAGCCCGCACGTCGTCTTTGTGAATTCTGACGTTGCCCTCCGCCGTAATCTTTTCTTCCTTAACAAGCCAATTAATTTTATCGCTCCAAAGTTTCGCGCCGTCGGTGTTCGTAACGACAATATTTCCTTCCGCCATAACTTGTTCTTCTTCAATGAGCCAGCTGACTTTATCGCCAACAAGTTCCGCGCCGTCGGCTTTCGTAACGACGATATTGCCCGTAGCCGTAAGTAATTTTTGATAGCCAAACCAATCAAGATTATCGCCTACCATTTTTGCGCCGTCGGTGTTCGTCAAAACAACGTCGCCTTCAACGTGCATATTCTCATCTTTCTTGTAAAAAATTCCCTTAGCCGCCTTAAGCTCCCAAACTCTTTCCAATTCGGGCTGATGAAATTTCCATATCAAGTCGTTAAGCTCAATATTTTGTGTGGTGCTGTCGATTATCATTTTTGAACAAGTCAGCTCCCAAATTATTTGCCCGTCCTTTTCTTCGACGATAGTATTGCCCTCGTATTCGACGACGGTCGGCGGGTCGACTTTTTCTATTGGCGGCGGCTCGGAAGGTGTCGTTTTTACCGCCCAAACCACGACGCACACAAAGAAAATTAATACGGTCGCCGCTAAAAGTTTTTCGCGTGTGCTCATGTTTGCTCCTCTTTAGGTTTTCTCCGAACCTTAACCGTATGATGTTTATTAGTTTTCTGCATTTCGGGCGGCGTATTCCAACGCTTTTGAAACCAGAGCCATTGCGTCGGATTTTCGCGGATAACTTGTTCCAAAATTTTTGTCATCTTTTCCGTAAAGCGCAAAAGGTCGGCGTCGGTATCGCCAGTATCTTCAAAGCGCATAATCTCCCCGATTTTGACGACGTGCCGCCCATTTTCCTTGCGAATTATGAACGCGGGCAATACAGGAGCGTTAAATCTCCTTGCAAAAACTGCAGGTCCTAGAGGTGTTGAAGCTGTTTTGCCCAAAAAATTTATGAACGCTCCGCCCGGTCCAGCGTCTTGGTCAGCAAGGAATCCTAAAATTTTCCCGTCCTTAAGGGCGCGTCCTGCCGCTCGTAGTTCGTTAGTCCCGCGATTGAAAATTTCTACATGAATTGTCGCCCGTAAATCGTCTAAGACCCGCGAATATTCGGCGTTGGGTTGAAGTTTAGCTATTGCCGTTACGGGCATTCCATTAAGCGAAAACGCCGCACTTAGCCATTCCCACGTTCCAATATGCCCCGTCAAAACTACGACGCCTTGACCGCCTAATAATGCCGTCCGCATTCGTTCAAGGTTTTCGATTTCTATGTACTCCGACAAATTTTTTTCGTTAAGGTTGGGCATGTAAAGGATGTCGAGCATATTCCGCGCCAAATTTATAAAGGATTTTTTGACGAGTTTCCGCGCCTCTTCTTCTGAAACGTTCAACGCGGGCATCATCTGCGCGACCGCTCGTTCTCGCTGCTTTTTGATAAGCAAATAATACAAATTCCCGAAAATCATTCCGAGAAATAAAAGTAAGTCGTAGGGCAAGAGCCGTATTATTCTGCTCAGCAACATCAGCGTTCTGTAAAGCATTTTTTCCTCCGAAATTTTATTTACCCTCAACAATCATAAAGTGATTGTCAAGAACGTAACAAGTTCTCTTAAGCGGCATTGGGAAATTCATTTCCTTAGCCAAAGCAATATTCTCTTGATGAAAAATTTTTTTATCGGCGTTCAATAGACATTCGACTTTGTAATTTAAAGCTTCATCTTTATAAGCCTCAATGTCGAAAACCTTTGCAAAATTTTCAAGCTTGCCTAATATCTCAATCGTCAGCAAAGTTCGCAGACACTTTGAACAATGTCCGCAGTTAGCAGAGTCCGCGCTCTTTTGACTTAAGCACACGTTCAAATATTTTTGCGCAATGTCCCAATCAGCAATTTTTTTAATCTTGTCGACACGCCGATATTGGCAACCGTCTATTATCAACTCCGTTTGCTCGGTCTGAATCAGTGGAATAAGATATGAATCGGCAAAGCCCGCCAAATCTTTATATTCCTTGCCGTAACGTTTAATTTCTTCGTAACTGCAAGTGCTCGGCACATAATAACGCCGAATCCCATTTTGCATTCCCAGCACACAAGAATAAAACGCAAGGTGAAGAATCACATCTTTATTTTCTTCATTACGGAATTGATGAAGGTTGGTATCTACGGCAACAACAGGCAAATCCAATTCGTCAGCGAGTGCAAAGGCGCGTTTGACGCGGCTTTTAAAAAGCGTTTGCGTATGTTCCCAATCAAAATCGCCGTGAGAGCCGCAATTAAAAATAAAAAGCGCATTGATTTTATAATCTGGGTCGTCTTCTTTTATGAAACGTTCGTAAAGAGTAGAAAGCGAATCAACACCGCAAGAAATTCCCGTGCCGATAACATTGCCTACAGGTGTCGGCGTTGTGAAACTTTCGACAAAAATTTTCGCGGGAGTAAGAACACCCGAAAAGTCGCACAAAATTTTTTGAACATACCATGTTAAATTTTTATAAAGTTTCTTGGAAATGTTGCCGCGAATGCGCAAATCTGTATGGTTACACATTGCCAGATAAAGCCCAACGAGAACAAAGGCGTCATAAGTGTTCGCAGAGAATAAAAAGCTCTGTTCTTTGGCGATCTCAAAATAAATCGTCTTGGCAGGACAAATCGAAGTCATATTGAGAAATTTTATATCAGCTTCAAGACGAACCGTTTCACCATTTACATATTTGCGCAGATTGGAAATTTCTATCATGAAAGCCTCCTATTGATTCAGCGCAGTCAATCCTTTGTCGTCGAATTCTGGCGTAGTATAGCGTTCGATAATAGCTTGCCATAATCCTTGCGCCTTCAAAATAAATTCTATAATCTCGCGAACGGCTCCGCGTCCGCCGAAATTATTCGCCACAAAATGCGCTCGCTCAATAACTTCAGCCGCCGCATCTCCGACTGCCGCTCTAAATCCGACTTGCACAAAGACTGGCAAATCAATCAAGTCATCGGCAACATAACAAATTTCGTCGTCCTTTAAATCGAAGTGCGCCTTGATTTTTTTATAGGCGTCGCGCTTGTTCATTTGCCCTTGCATGACGGCTGAAATTTTCAACTCGGCGGCGCGATAATTTGTTATTTCTGAAGTCCGTCCCGTGATTATTGCCGTCTTTATCCCGCAAGAGTGCGCCAAAGTAATTCCGAAACCGTCGCGGCAATGGAACGATTTAAAAAGCTCGCCGCTCGTGCCGTGATAAATCCCGCCGTCAGTTAGGACACCGTCCACGTCAAATATTATTAACTTAATTCGCCGCGCTCTGTCAAGTGCATCGCCCGAAATTTTCATTTAAAATTCCTCATTCCTAATTTAGGTTATAGGTTTTAGGTAATAGGTGATAGGATTTTTCATTGCGCATTCCTAATTCCTAATTGCTTTCAGACTACTCCTTGACGAAGTAAATCTGTTAAGTGAATCATGCCGACGGGGAAATTTTTATCGTCGATAACCGGCAAGACAGTTACGGGGCGCGGTTTATGTTTTTCCATAACCGACAACGCCGCCGCCGCCAATTTATCCGCACTGATTATCAACGGCTTTTCAAACATAATGTGTTCGACAGGCTCATCAATGAAACTGCGCTTTTTTTCCAATGCCCGACGAATAATCCCGTCAGTGACAAGCCCGACAAATTGATTCTGTTCGTCGATAACCGAAACCGCGCCCAAGCCCTTAGCCGTCATCTCAAAAAGCGCGTCCTTCGCCGTAGCACCAATTTTAACGATAGGATTATCCGCGCCGCTGTGCATAACGTCGCCGACAGTAAGCAAAAGTTTTCTGCCCAATGCGCCGCCGGGGTGGAATAAAGCAAAATCATTCGACGTAAATTTTTTCTCGTCCATAAGAGCCATAGCCAAAGCGTCGCCCATTGCTAAAGTTGCAGTTGTCGAGGCAGTCGGAGCCAAGCCTAACGGACAAGCCTCACGCTCAACGCCAATGTCGATAAAATAGTCGCAGTTTTTACCGAGTGTCGAAGTTTTCTTGCCGCACATGGCGATAATCACCGCGCCGATTCTGCGCACGACGGGCAGGATATTTACAATCTCCGACGACTCGCCGCTGTTTGAAATGGCAATCAGCACGTCCTTTTCAGTAAGCATTCCTAAATCGCCGTGATAAGCTTCGGCGGGGTGCATGAAAAATGACGGCGTACCAGTCGAGGCTAAAGTTGCCGCGATTTTTCTACCGATATGCCCAGATTTGCCCATGCCAGTTACGACGACGCGCCCGCGACAAATCATAATTTTTTCCACTGCCGCAATAAATTCGTCGTCAATGCGCGGGATTAAATGTTCAATCGCCGCCGCCTCAATCTTCAAAGTCTCAATCGCTTTTTCTTTAATCATTTTAAAACCTCATGAATTTTTAATGCGTCCGACAAAATTTTTTCCAAATTATCAAGGGCAATCATATTCGCGCCGTCCGAAAGTCCTTCTTCGGGCTTATCGTGCACTTCTAAAAATAATCCGTCCACTCCGACCGCGCAGGCGGCTCTTACAAGATATTCGACGAATTCTCTTTGTCCGCCCGAACTTGAACCCGCGCCGCCCGGCAGTTGTACGCTGTGAGTGCCGTCGAAAATCACGGGACAATTAAAACCGCGCATTATCGGCAAGCCGCGCATATCGACGACCAAATTATTATATCCGAACGAAGTCCCACGCTCTGTCAGCAAAATTTTTTCGGTGCCGCTCGCCCGCAATTTATCAACAACGTTAATCATATCCCGCGCAGATAAAAATTGCGCTTTCTTGACGTTGACAACTTTGCCCGTCTTAGCGGCGGCGACAAGTAAATCCGTTTGTCTGCAGAGGAACGCGGGTATTTGCAAAATATCGGCGACTTCGGCAACCTGCGCGGCTTGATAGCTTTCGTGAATATCCGTGACAATCGGGACGTTAAGCTCGCGTTTAATCTCCGCCAGAATTTTTAAGCCCTCGTCAAGTCCCGGTCCTCTGTAACTTTTTATCGACGAACGATTAGCCTTGTCGAACGACGCCTTGAAAATATAAGGCATTCCCAATTTGTCGGCAATTTCTTTGGCGCGACGACCGATTTTCAAACTGCGTTCTAAACCTTCCAATACGCAAGGTCCTGCGAGCAAAACCAATTTGCCGCCGCCAAACTCGATATTTCCAACCTTAACAATATTCATTAAATTTCCTCCCGTCTATAAATTTCGTTGACGAGCTTTAAATCTTCTTCCGTGTCGACACCTACAAAACGGCACGAACTTTTTATCACGCGGATTTTAAAGCCATTTTCTAAAGCGCGAAGTTGCTCAAGTGATTCGGATTGCTCAAGCGGCGTCGGCTCCATTTTGGCATAGTCTAATAAAAAATTTCTGCGATAAGCGTAAATGCCTATGTGCTTAAAAACTTTCGACTTGCCCGCGTTTCTCGGATAAGGAATCAGCGAACGCGAAAAATACAGCGCGTCATTATTTTTATCAATGACGACTTTGACATTATTTGGATTGTTCATTTCGTCGGCGTCGGTTAATTCCGTTGCGACAGTCGCCATTTGTAAATTTTTATCCTTAACAAACTCGGCGATAAGTTCATCAATCAAGCTCGGCTCAATCAACGGTTCGTCGCCTTGAACGTTTACAATAACTTCAACGTCGGGAAATTTCTCGGCAACTTCTGCCAAGCGGTCGGTTCCTGTCTTATGGTCGGCTCGCGTCATAATCGCCCGACCTGAATTTTTTTCGACAGCTTGTAAAATTCTTTCGTCGTCGGTCGCTACGATAACTTCAGCCACAGATTTTGCAAGGCTCGCCCGTTCTAAAACTCGACAAATCATCGGTTTTCCGCAAATGTTTTTAAGCGGCTTGCCGGGCAATCGCGTCGAAGAATACCGCGCAGGTATCACGCAAATTGATTTCATTTCAAGTCCCCTCTCGATTGTAATTTTTATAAAAAATTATTTAAGCTCGGCGGTGAAAATAACTTTACCTTTGTCGGCGTGAACGGAATATTTAACCCAACCGCGATTCGTCGTCCAGTCGTAGGTGCCTTCCGTTGAAACTTCCTTAAGCATTCGCAAATCGCGCATAACTTCCCCTCTATCCTCTGCGTCGAGTTCGGGATTTAGCGTCGCAATTAAAAGCCCCAAAACATTTATCGTTTGAAAAGATTCGTCTTGATTTGTCGGTTCCGTGAAAATCTTCAGCTCGGAAATTTTTTCGCCGTCAAGCGTCCCGACAATTTTTAACTTCGACGTGAATTCATAAGTAAAATTTTTATCGTCGACAGTCAGCGGCTCGGCAATACTCAATCCCAAATTGGGTGCAAGTTTCTGCGCGGCGTTATTAAATTTTTCTCTGAACTCTTCTGGCGTCAAGCTCCGTTCAAAGCCCTTGCTACTGCCTAAAATATTTTCCATATTGCCCGCCGACATATTCGCATAGACGAAAAACGCCAAGCACGCGACGGCAAGTATAAAATTCGTCTTCCTGTCGAAGGTCGAATGTTTGTACATGAATAGCCAACCGAGCGGCGGAATAAATATGCAAAGTGTAATCATCGCCGCAGTCTTTAAATGTGATGTCAAAACAAGTGCTCCTCTCTGCTAAGTTTAAAATCATTTTAGCCGAGCAAAAATTTTTGTCAAATCTAAATGAAATTTCGTTGCATAGATTAAGCAAATTGGTTATAATCCCCGCGTGTTTCAAAAATCTTGAAAGGAAGTTTTATTTATGCCAAAAGCTGGCAAAGCATTTATTTTTTTCAACTGTGACGCCGATAAAAACGAATCGTCCATGAATATTTTTTATAATCGCGCAGTTTATAAGGATACCAAAACTTCGCGGAAAAATCTCTGGAAACGAATCAAAGAAGAATACGGCGCAGAACGAATTCAAATTGCGGCAGACGAACTTAAAGCCGTCGAACTCGCGATAACCGAAGGCGATCCCGTCTCGGCTAGCGATTATATTAAGTTCGGCGCAATTCGTGCTGTCGAATGTTATTGAGGTTTTTATGACGACAAAAAAAATCGCACTCTTTATCGACGCAGATAATATCTCCGCCAAATTCGGCAAGCAAGTTATAGAGAACTTGGAAAAGCGCGGCGAAATTTTTATACGCCGAATTTATGGCAACTGGGAAAAAAATTCTCTGCACGGTTGGAACGATTGCATTTTAAATTTTTCCCTCCGCGCAGTCCAACAGCCCGATTACGCCGCTGGTAAAAATGCAACCGATATGTCTTTGGCGATTGACGCAATGGACGTGCTTTACGGCGGCAAGGCTGAAATTTTCGCGCTAGTCTCCAATGACAGCGATTTTACGCCTTTGGTAATTCGTCTGCGCGAAGGCGGCATGAAAATTATCGGCATGGGCAACGCTCACGCCTCAAATTCTTTCCGTTTGGCTTGCGACGAATTTGTCGACCTTGACGCGCCCGCCGAAGTTGAAATTCCCGCCGAGCCTAAGAAAAAATTTCATGCGCCTCAGAAAAAATCTTCCATGCAAATTAACTTGTTCGTCGAAGATAAAAACATTCAGCAAAAGCTCGCGCCTGTCCCCGCGAGTTCCAAAGTCATTCAGATAAACGACAGCAAAATCAAACAAACTCATAGTGTCTTGCACGAGACTGCTAAAATTCAGCAACTCCATAAAATCCTAAGTGAAGTTGCGGCTCTTTATGAGGAAAACGACGGCTTTGTCAATCTGTGGTGGGCATGTGATTTTATCATTGGCAACAAAAAAATCGACCACGAGATAAAGGCTTTAAGCTACGATAAGTTACGAGATTTAATCGTTCAATTTCCCGATTTGTATGAGACAGTTTGCCGAAATTCCAACAAAGAATTCTTTTATCGTTTCCTAAAATTCGCGCCGAAAAATTCTGTCGATAAATTTGAGCAGATTCATAACATTATGCGCGAGACGGCGAAAGCTCAAGGCGATAATGACGGCTTTGTAAAGTTGAATTGTGCGGGCAATGCTCTAAAGGAAAATAATCTTACGATAAAAGGTTTGGGGCATAGCACGTTGAGCAAATTTATTGCCGCGTTCCCGAATATTTATGAAGTCAAGGGAATAGGCGCAACCGTTTGTTATCGTTGTAAGTAGGAACTAGGAGCGAGTTATTAGGAACTAGTAGGACTGGAGACTAGGACTATTTAAGCTCCCAAGCCTTGAGTTGCGGGAGTTTTTTTGACGGCAAAAATAATCTATGATAAACTCGCGTCAAGAACGGAGGTAGAGAATTTTGGACGATAGAAAAATTCATACAGAAGATTATGACGACGAGTCGGAAGACGAACAGCACGAAGACGAATTGCCGAATGTAATTCCGACGGAAGATGAAGACGATGAAGAAATAGAATTTCACTTTGACGAGGCGGCGGCTCAAATCGAGGCTGTCGAGGGCGATTACAGCGCAGGGCAGATTCAAATTCTGGAAGGACTTGAGGCAGTGCGCCTTCGTCCCGGCATGTATATCGGCTCAACGTCGGAACGCGGACTTCATCATTTGGTTTACGAAGTTGTCGACAATTCGATTGACGAGGCATTGGCGGGTTTCTGCACCAAAATTGATGTCACGATTGAGGAAGACAATTCAATCACCGTAAGCGATAACGGGCGCGGTATCCCCGTCGACATGCACGAGAGCGGTAAACCTGCTGTCGAAGTCGTTTTAACTGTCCTGCACGCGGGCGGCAAATTCGGCGACGGCGGTTATAAAGTCAGCGGCGGTTTACACGGCGTCGGCGTCAGTGTCGTTAATGCGCTTAGCAAATCTATGGAGGTTGAAGTCAGGCGCGACGGCAAAATTTATCAAATGACTTTTTCACGCGGCGTGACGACAAGTCCGTTAAAGATTATCGGCGACGCGCAGGATACAGGCACGACGGTTCATTTCCTGCCAGACGACGAAATTTTTACGGTCAAGGAATTTAACTTCGACACGCTTAAAAATCGTCTGCGCGAATTGGCATTTCTCAACAGCGGCATAACGATAAATTTAACCGATAAGCGCACGGGCGGCGAGACGCGGAATTTCCATTTCGACGGCGGGATAAAATCTTTCGTTGAGCACCTTAACCGCAAGAAGGAGAAAATTAATCCTACGCCGATATATTTTAACGGTCGCAAAGATGACGCGGTTGTCGAAGTCGCCATGCAATACACCGACAGTTATCAAGAAAATATTTTCAGCTACGTCAACAACATTAACACTGAAGAAGGCGGAATGCACCTTGCTGGATTCAAGACGGCTTTAACGAAGGTCGCCAATGAATTTGCTAAGCGGCATAATCTTTTCAAGAACAGTGATAGCACTTTGAGCGGCGAGGACGTTCGCGAAGGTTTAACGGCGATTATCAGCGTCAAGCTCCACAATCCACAATTCGAGGGGCAAACTAAAACCAAGCTCGGCAATGTGGAAATTCGGTCGTTGGTTAATGCGGTCGTCAATGAAAGTCTCAGCGAGTTCTTTGAAGAAAATTCCGCGATAGGTAAGCAGATTTTAGAAAAGGCAGTAATGGCGGCTCGTGCACGTGAGGCGGCTCGTAAAGCTCGCGAACTTACTCGCAGGAAAAATGCGCTGGAAATTTCAAGTTTACCCGGCAAGCTCGCCGATTGCTCCGTTAAAGACCCAGATAAAGCGGAAATTTATATCGTCGAGGGCGACAGCGCGGGCGGCTCGGCTAAGCAGGGACGCGACAGAAGATTTCAAGCTATATTGCCTCTGCGCGGGAAAATTTTAAACGTCGAGAAAGCGCGGCTGGATAAAATTTTCGCCAATGCCGAGATTCGCACGATGATAACGGCGTTCGGGACGGGCATTAGTGAGGACTTCGATTTGAGCAAACGCCGCTACAGCAAGATAATTATTATGACAGATGCCGACGTTGACGGGGCGCATATTCGGACGTTGTTGCTGACGTTCTTTTATCGCTATATGAAACCGCTCGTTGAGCACGGACATATTTTTATTGCGCAACCGCCGCTTTATCAAATTCGCAAGGGCAAAAATCATTGGTACACCTACAGCGACGAAGAACTTTCCAAAAAGCTTGATGAAGTCGGACGTGACGGCGCGACAGTTCAGCGTTATAAAGGTTTGGGCGAAATGAATCCCGAACAACTTTGGGAAACGACAATGGATCCTATGACGCGCACAATGCTCCGTGTCGAAGTCAAAGACGCACTCGAAGCGGACGAACTCTTTACGATTTTAATGGGCGACCAAGTTGCGCCGCGTAGACAATTCATTGAAGAGAACGCGCTCCTTGTAAAGAATTTGGACATTTAGGGGGCGCATGTCATTGAGCATTAAGCTTTTTTACGGCGGTGACGTGAATATCGGCAGAGGTTTAAATCATCTGTCGCAAACAGTTAAGCCGTTCATTGGGATTGATGAAATGGCGGAGGCTGACCTTCGGCTCGTGAATCTCGAATGCGTCATTGCCACTAAGGGCGAACAGAAAGCCAAGATAAATACGTTTTTCCTTCGCGCCCGCCCCGAACAAACTAACGTCCTTGTCAACGCTGATATTGACGTTGTCTTGACGGCTAACAATCACACTGGCGATTACGGCTCGGAAGCTCTGCTTGAACACGGCGAATATCTTGACGCGGCGGGCATTTTGCATACGGGTTCGGGAAGAAATTTTGAAGACGCTTTCAAGCCCGTTTATAAAAAGGTCGGCGACATAATTCTTGCGATTTTCTCCGTCGATTCAACGCGCAAATCCTCCGCCGCTACTGCCGATAATCCCGGTACTGCTTATTTGCCCGAAGATAATCTCAATCTTTGGCGGGAAATTTTTACTGATAAAATTCGCGAGGCGCACGAGAAAGCCGACGTTGTAATTGTCGCGCCGCATTGGGGCGTAAACAGCGTTCAAAGACCATCTGAACAGCTAAAGAAAATCGGGCACTTTTTAATTGATTTGGGAGCCGACGCAGTTTTAGGAACGCACTCCCATTATTTTCACGGCGTGGAAAATTATAAAGAACGTCCGATTATCTATGACGCGGGCGATTTACTTTTCGACTCGAAGAAAAACGTAGCAAGCTGTTTTACTTTGGATATTTCTTCAAACGGCGTCGAGAAAGTTACATTTATTCCGCTGATTAAGCAACCCGGTCAAACACGACGAGCTATAAAATCCGCTCCAAAAATTCAGAAAATGTTCCTTGAACGTTGCGAAAAATTTGGCACGACGACAACTGCTCTTGATAGAGGAATGGTCGAAATTTCTTTTACGCCGCCGCGCAGATTGAAATCCCTCAGCTATTTTGTTGACATTAAGCGCGATAAACACTTAGTCAAACCGCTTGTCGAGCCGCGTCCTGAATGGACTGTTGATAAAGTTCCCGATGATGCGATTATTCCGCCGAAACGTTTCGGAGCTTTGAAATTGGTCGGCTATCGCGTCCCGCCCGATTGTCGCACTATGACGGAAGCAAAAATGCTTTATGTTGAAACTTACTGGACGATTGACGAGCCGACGGATAAAAATCTTTTGCTGTCGATAGAGGGCGTTCCCGTTCGTGAATGCGACATGCCTCCCTACGGTGCGGGACAAATTCACGAGTTTTTAGATTACGCTTTTCCGACAAATCGTTGGAAGGCGGGCGTTATCTATCATGAAAAAATTGCTCTCCTTGTACCTATGAAAGACGACCGCGAAAAAATAGCCAACGTCGATTTGCAAGTAACCATAAAAGTTTTGGACGACACAGAAATTCTCGGCGAATTCAAAGACCCGAATTTAATCAAGATGAAAGTTGAAGGGCTGCCCTACTATGCCGACGAATTCGACGATATAATTTATCAATCGGAGCCGGGTAAATGTTGGACTGCCGAGCAACTCGCAAAAGTTACTGGTGGAAAATGGATTGTTCCTCCGCCTAAAGGTTGGTATACAAATTCTTTTAGCAGAAGTGATCCTCTTGTTAATAGGATATACCCGCAACCGACATTGTTTTTGGCGGCTAAAATAAAAGGCTTTGATTCGCATAAAAGACTTTTGAGAAATGTTGATAATGTGGACGGTGCCATAATAGATCATGACATTGAGGGCTTGCCGCCCGATTTTCCTCTGCTAAAAGTCGCTAATTCCGAACGTGCAATGTATGAAATAGGCTTTGCGGCGCGGAAACGTTTTCAAGGTAAAGTTATCGCCGTAACGGGTTCGCTGGGTAAAACCACTACTTGCAACATGATTAATTGCGTATTAGGTAAAGATCACACGATTAAATTTAATCCGAGCGGAACGAATATCTATCATACAATCCCTTGGATTTTTGCGAGCGTCAAACAGAACGACGCCTACGCGATTATCGAAACTTCCATAAACGCCCTTGTGAAAAGACGCGGTTCGCTTACCTATGAAATTACGCCGAATGTAGCTGTAGTAACTTCGATTGCGCCGTCTCATGTCGGAAATAAAATACTCGGCTCATTGGAAAATGTCGCTTATTATAAGAGCAGAATTTTTTGCGGAATGTCGGCTGGCAATTACGCCGTAATAAATCGCGACATGCCTCTTTACGAAGTCTTTGAGGAAAAGGCGAAGTCTTTCAAGCTGAATATAATCACGTTCGGCACGCACCCCGACGCTACTATAAGAATGCCTGTCATTGAAAACGGCGGCGAATTTTCCGTTATGGGCAAGACTTATAAACTTAATTGCTCTGTGCCCGCCGACCAACTTCGCGACGCACTTGCTGTTATTGGCGTCTCGGTTGCCATTGGTTTTCCCGTCGAAAAAACTCTTGAATATTTAAAAACTTTTGAAGTAGTCAAGGGGCGCGGCAACGTCTTAAAAGTCAATCGTAGCGGGAAGAATTTAACGGTTATTGACAGTACCTATAACGCCAATCCGCTTTCCATGAAATACGCATTGGAGCATTTGAAAACTTTTGAGCCTAATCAAAAATCTCGCGTAGCGATTTTGGGCGACATGGCGGAGCTTGGCGAAGACTCAATTAATTATCACAAAGGAATTGCCGATGCCATACTTGCCACCGAGCCTGACAGGATTTTACTTTGCGGCGAGCTTATGCGTTATCCCTACGAGCTTATTAAGGATAAACTTGATGCGACCTATTTCGCGACGCTTGCCGATTTGCTTAAAAATGTTGACGCGCATTTAAGGGACGGCGATACAATTCTTATTAAGTCGTCACATGCGACGGGCTTGTCAAAAGTCGTTGATTTATTGAGTACCGCCGTTGCGCCTGTCGTAACTGTTCCCGCATTAAATATTCCGCGACCGTTGTTTGACGTTAAAAATTTTTTGCCCGAAGGAATTACTCCTGCGCAGAACGGAAAAGTTCCTGCTGATAAGTTGAAAAGAATTCATTGCGGCGGACATCTTTATATTGACGCGGCTCGCAGTTGGCTGGCAATGATTCGCGCCGCCGCGCAGGATAATATTTTTTTGAGTTTGAATACTCCCTTCAATGCTTATAGGGGAATAGAAAAACAAATTAAAGCCTTCCAAAATCGTTTTGTTTCCATCGATAATCAAGATGATTTTCCCGACAATGCGATTCGCGTTGAGTTTGAGGATAAAATTTGGCAACTGAAACCCGATGAAGCATATGCCGCCATTCCGGGTACAAGTTCGCATGGCTACGGCTTGGCGGTTGACATTGCGAACATTGGCAACAAGGCTGTTAAAGCTTGGCTGGATAAAAACGCCGCGTCGTTCGGTTTCTTCAAGGAGTATGATTTTGAACCTTGGCATTTCACATACATAAAGAGTCGGGAAGGAATACCTGCGCGAGTGCTTGCGATTGAAAGCCTGCCGCCCGAACTGACTTATTCCGCCGAGCAAATTGAAAAGTTGAGCGGTTGTAAATGGCTCGCGCCGCCGCCAGAAGGTTGGGCTTGCAACGGTATTTTTTATTCGCGACCGTTCAGAGTTAATCATTTGGTTGCAGTCGAACAAGGGCAGGGAATAGGGATAAGTGAAAAAGAACTTGCCAAGATATTCCGTCAAATGGCGGGCTTTATCTGCGTCAATCCTGAACCGCTCCTAAAGTTCAATCGCCCGATACTCCTAACTTCAAACCTGAAAGACACCTTAGAAAAACTTTCCGCGCTGTGTAAATAAAAAAGACTCCCGTAAGAAAAATCCTTGCGGGAGTTTTAAATTCTATAGAGGTGATTTTTATTCGTTTGCGTCGAAAGGCGTTTGAGCCTTGCGTTGATATTTCGTGTGGTAATGGACGATATAAATTCCCTTACCGACGATGTGGCGGATGTCGTCAATGTAGCAGAATTGGCGTGTCTTCGGGTAAACCAAAATGTCGCCTTCCAAAATGTCTTGATAATCAGCTATGATAAGCGTACTTTGTTCGGTTTCGCTGAAGAAGGCGTCGATAAGCGGCTCAATAACGCGGTTGTCGCGCACGGGAACAAAAACATTTGGCTTGAGTCTTGAGGCTCCCTCGAAGTATTGATCCAAAACGATTTTTAAATTGGCGTCCATGGAATTCGCTCTCCTTAAAATTTTTGAAATATTTTATATAAAGACGTTGCCGCTGTCAATTGACTAGGGACTAGGAACTAGGAGTTAGGGACTAGTAGGGATTAGTTCCCAGTTCCTAATTCCTAATTCCTACTTTACTGCGCGGCGACAAGTAAGAATTTAACTTTGTCGACCAGCCAATCATCTATCGAAAGCCCGAATGAAATTTCAGCTTTGGGCGCGTGTTTCTTCAAGAGCTTTGCAAGCTTTTGCGCCTCTTCCAATGATAAATTTCCTTTAGAGGCAGTGACGTTGAATAAAATTTTGGTGACGGCTTTAAAATTTTCCTCATTATTTTCGACTTGCTCAAGCGCGGCTTTGGCGGCTTTAACGACAGCATTTTTACCGTCGCGCTCGCCGTAGCCTAAAACCGCTACAGAATCTTTCAATAGCTCGGCAAAGGCTTTAATGTCAATTTTTGGCTGACCCGGCAAGGTTGACAACTCTATAAAGTTCTTTACGATTTTGCAAGTGTCGAACTCAAAATTTTTACTCGGCAACTTTATCAGCGCGTCAAAAATAATTTCGTCCTCCGCGTCCTCAAAATTCCCGCCCGCCATAAAAATTACGGGCACGCCGATTTTCTTAGCACAATGTGCAGTCAGCGCGACCGCCTTAATATTTTCCCAAACTCCATCGGCGACTATGAAAATCAAATCCGCGCCGCGCAGATTTCTAACCAAATTCCTTTCGTCCGCCATGTCCAGTAATCTGAATTTGTGAATCGCCTTGCAACCGCCAAGATTTTTAACGTCCTGCCTGTCAATCGCAATGTAATTCACGCCCTGCAAATTCTGTTCCAACATGTAATTCAGAGCCGCCAAGCCGCCCGAAATTTTTTCATTGCTCGCGGTGTTGACGCCGATAACTTTAACTTTTACAAGCAGATTGTCTACATTATTTTCAAACACGTCCATCAACCCTCCGCAAAAATTATTTTCTGTTTCGGCGATTGCTCATGAAGTCCGGAATTATACTTTTGAAAGGATTGTTAGATTTAGGCTGTTCTTCCTGCTTAGTCTGAACTGTTCTGCTGTAAGGTTGCGGATCCTGAGTCGGCTGATAAGGTTGGCGGGATTTAGGCATAGTTAGATTCGGCGGCAAAAATGTAGTCGCAGGGATTTCGGGTTCAGCGGACACTTCTTCTTCGCCAAAGCGCGTCGCTATAATCGTGACGATAATTTTATCGCCTAAAGTTTCATCTATGCTGACGCCCCAAATAATATTCGCGTCGGGGTGAGCCGCCTCTTGAACGGTCGTTGACGCCTCGTTAATCTCAAGCATCGACAACGAATCAGTCGCGCCCATAAAGTTCAAAAGAATTCCGCGAGCACTGTCTACGCTGGTTTCAAGTAACGGTGACGCGATTGCCTTTTTAACAGCCTCGACAGCCGCGTTATCGCCCGACGCCTCGCCAACGCCCATTAATGCCGAGCCTGCGTCGCTCATGATTGACTGCACGTCCGCGAAATCCAAATTTATAACGCCCGGCACCGCGATTAAGTCCGAAATGCCCTTGACGCCTTGACGCAAAATATCATCGGCTATTACGAAAGCCTTAGTCATTGGCGTTTTTTTATCGACGACCTGTAAAAGTCTATCGTTCGGAATCGTGATAATCGCGTCGACATGTTGTTTTAATTTTTCTATTCCTAAATCGGCATTTTTTTTACGCTTCGGGCCTTCAAAAGTAAAAGGGCGCGTGACAACGGCGACTGTCAGCGCATTGACTTCGCGAGCACATTCAGCGACAACAGGAGCCGCACCAGTACCAGTGCCGCCGCCCATGCCCGCCGTTATGAAAACCATATCCGAACCGCGCAGAGCCTCAAGAATATCGTTGCGACTTTCCTGCGCGGCGCGTTCGCCAATTTCGGGACGTGCTCCGGCTCCAAGTCCGCGTGTCAATTTCTCGCCGATTTGCATTCTCTTTGGCGATTTACTCATCAACAATGCTTGCGAATCGGTATTGACCGCTATAAATTCCACGCCCTCCAATCCCGATTCTATCATTCTGTTGACTGCATTCGAGCCGCCGCCGCCTATGCCTATTACTTTTATTTTTGCAAGTTGATCTAACGTATTGTCTTCAATTTCAAACATATACCTTCCCTCCGCGAAAAAATTTTCTACATAAGCTGTGCAAGTTTAGCATAGCTTAATGAAAAAAAATTGTAATAAAAAACTTTTCAGCGGTCGTTATCGCGGCGCGTCGTTTAGGCGTAATCCTAATCATTCGCAAAAATAATCTCGCCCGCAGTTTTGAATACTTCTTGAAATTTGTCCATGTCAATCAAATTTTTAACCGTGCCGCGAACACATTCATTTACGTAATAAAAAATATCGTCCAAAGAACTGCCGGGCGGAGCAATCATCAAAAATTTATCGCAGTTGATTTTGATAATCGTGTTGACTTTTGGTTTGAGATTTTTATAACCTTCAGCGGCTCGCTTTTGACGTTGCGGACTTTCAAGGTTAAAAGGAATGCTGACAAGTGCTATCGTAATCGCGCCAAGTTCCTTTGCACAATCCGCAATCACCGAAGCCATATTCGTTCCCGTTTTGCCGCCCAAGCCGCAAGCTATAAAAACGACCGTCGCGCCTTGCAGAGCCGCCGAAATTACTTTACGATTTTCCGCCATTAATTCATCAAAACTTTTGTTCTCGCGAACGTCGAAAGCAATTTTTTTCAGCAGAATTTTTTTAAAGACATACGCCGAAAGCAACGAATCCTTTTTCGTGTCCGCCACCATGACTTCCGCGCCTTTTAAGTTCTCCGTGACCTTCTGAATTATCATTCTTGCATCCAACGCCGCGACATCTTCGCCTTGCAAACTTCCTATGACAATCTGATTCATCATTTTTATTCCGCTACCGCCGACTCCGATTATTTTTATATTTTCCATTTACAATTCCTCCAATCAGATTTCCAATAACTTTTTAGCGTTCAAGCCGAGAATTTTATTTTTATCTACACTGCTTATCGGTAAATTTTCTATAAACTGTATTGAATTTCCTGCCGCTGTCCACGGGCTATCCGTCCCGAATAAAATCCGCGCCGCGCCGAAAATTTTTATAAACTCCATGAACTGCGCGGCGTCCAAAAGTTTTAAATCTTCCTCTGCCCAATGAAAATCTCTGCGCGGAATAATTTTGCCCGTCGAAAACGAAGTATCGATATAAATCTTCGTGCCCGCTAAAACTTTCAAGACATCGCTCCAACTCTTCCAGCCGCCCATATGCGCTAAAATAAATTTAAACTCGCCGACTTCGTCAATCACTTTTTTAGCCATCTGCGGACTGCAACGAACGACGCCCGGAAAGCCTATGTCAAGTCCTGCGTGCGTTACGACGATTAAATCAAGTTCGGCGGCGCGATACATTATCCGCAAAAATTTCGCGTCGTCCAAGTTTGTATCTTGATAAACGGGGTGAATTTTGATACCCTTTAGCCCGTAATTTTTTATGCGGCTCAGCTCCTCCCGATAATTCGTAAAGTCGGGGTGAATACAGCCGAAAGAAATTATTCCGTCGCCAAAAAATTTTTCATTTAGCGCGGCGGCAGAGGAATTTATTTTCTCAACTTGCTTTGTATTCGTCGCCACAGGCAGAATCACCGAGAAATTAATCTGCGCGGTGTCCATAGAATTTTTTAAGCCGCCGAGTGTGCCATCCGTAAAGGCGGGCGTCCGACTCGTCCGACTTAATTTTTCCACAACGTCTTTAGAAATTTTATCGGGGAAAATGTGCGTGTGCATGTCGATTATCATTGTTTCAGGCTCCTTTCGAGTTCAAAAATTTTTAGGAGGTTTTGTTTATGTTAAAGAAATTTTTTATCGTGGTAATTTTAAGTGTGTTTGCTCTCGTCGGAAATCGATTTAGCCTTTGTAGCGCGGCAATGCCTTACAGCGAAATGTATTTGGGCGGATTTACTGTTGGCTCGTCTTATTCGGAGATGACAAAAATGTATGGTGCTCCCACAAGTCAAGATCTGGGCATTGAGCATAACGCTTGTTGTATTTATGGCAATAGCGTAGTGATAAATTACAATAACTTTGACAATAAAATACAAGGCATCAATGTTAAGGCGAACAACGGCTGGTCGACACCTGCGGGGCTTACTGTTGGTATGAATATTTCTGACGCACTTGATATGTACGGTGAACCCGCTTTCAAAAAGTCCAGTTCGATTAAAACTGTTTATTGTTATTTCCACAAACCCAACATGGGAAGGTCTACGCCACCCGATTTCGGATTTTTTATCGTCTTCAACAAGGATAGCGGAAAAATTCTTCAGCTAAGTGTTATAGGCGACAATACCATGATAAGTTTTAAGGAAACAGAATGTTTTGATAGCATTGTACGTAACATGTTAGAGTAAGCAGGAGGAAATTTTTTAATGAAGGTTGCTTTACTAGTCTTTTATTTTGCTATTTTAATCGGCATAGGTCTTTACTGCCGCAAGCACGCCACCGACGTTGACGGCTTTGTTTTGGGCGGGCGCAATGTTGGTGCTTGGCTCACGGCTTTTGCTTACGGCACGAGTTATTTCTCTGCGGTTGTATTCGTCGGCTATGCGGGGCAATTCGGTTGGAAATACGGTATCGCCGCGACTTGGGCAGGTATCGGCAATGCTTTAATCGGCTCGCTTATGGCTTGGTTTATTTTGGGGCGTCGAACTCGCGTTATGACACGTCATTTAGATACTGCGACCATGCCGCAATTTTTTGAGAAAAGATTTGGCTCGCCGTCTCTGAAAATCGGCGCGGCGATTATAATTTTTATTTTTATGATACCTTATACCGCCTCGCTTTACAACGGGCTTTCGCGATTATTCGGTATGGCGTTCAATATCGATTACTCCGTTTGTATCCTGCTTATGGCGGTTTTGACGGCGGTTTACGTTATTGCGGGCGGCTACATGGCGACGGCGATTAACGATTTTATTCAAGGCGTCGTCATGCTGGTTGGAATATCGGCGGTTATTTATGCGGTACTCGAAACTAAGGGCGGATTTGTTGAGGCTCTCGATGGACTTGCAAGAATCACGGACGATAAAGTTTCTTCGACGCCCGGGATATTTGCGTCATTCTTCGGAACAGATCCGCTGAATTTATTGTTTGTTGTTATTCTGACTTCGCTGGGAACTTGGGGCTTGCCGCAAATGGTTCAAAAATTCTACGCCATTAAAAATGAACAGGCAATTCAAAAGGGAACTGTTATTTCTACGTTATTTGCGTTCGTAGTAGCGGGCGGCTGTTATTTCTTAGGCGGCTTTGGTAGATTATTTTCTGACCAAGTAGACATTGCGGCGAACGGCTACGACTCGATAATCCCGACAATGTTAAGCGGCTTATCGGAGGGCATGATTGCGCTGGTCGTGATTTTAGTTTTATCGGCGTCCATGTCAACGTTATCATCATTGGTTATCGTCTCGGCGTCGACTTTAACACTTGACTTGATAAGGGATACCTTCGCAAAAGACATGAGCGAATCGCGGCAAGTTTTAATGATTCGCGGTCTAGTCGTGGTATTCATAGCAATTTCGGCGGTACTTGCGCTCGTGCAGTATAAAAGTTCGGTAACATTTATTGCTCAGTTAATGGGCGTTTCTTGGGGCGCAATGGCGGGAGCATTCCTCGCGCCGTTCATGTATTCGCTTTACTCCAAAAAAGTTTCCACGGCGTCTTGCTGGGTATGTTTCTTATTCTGCAGTATCTTGATGTCGGCGAACATGATAATTCGTCCTATGTTCCCAGCGATTTTGCAGTCGCCGATTAATGCGGGTGCGTTTGCAATGTTGGCGGGCTTAGTGATTGTCCCGATTATCAGCGCGATTACTCCTGCACCCGATAAAAAGTTGGTTGATGAAGCTTTCAAGTGCTACGAAGAAAAAGTTGTCGTGCCGCTGTCAACCGCACTCAACAGCGAGAAATAAAAAAATTAGCGACGAATTCAATTGAATCCGCCGCTTTTTTTATTTTAAAATTTGTCGTTAATCGTTGTTTTGGTTTATGAAAACCCTCTGACACGCCGTCGAAGGGTTTTTTAAGTTTCGAGAAGATTTTTTAGTTATCAACTAGTTCTTCTGACGTTGAAATCATACATTCTGTCGCGATTTGAAGGATTACTTTGTTTTACTTTTGCAATCGCTTCGCTCTCACTATTCGCCGTAACGTGCGAGCTATGTTGAGCATCTCTTGACGAATCCTTACTTCTGACTTTCCATGTCACATAATATGAACTCATATGAAAAACCTCCTAAAAACAACTAAACTGTTAATGATTAATTCTTAAAACGTCGCAAGCACTATAAAAAAAAAAAAAACGGCTGTCAATAGTTTAGAAAAAATTTTCCTGAGCGGAAGTAAAAAAGCGACGGGCTTTTAACAGCTCGCCGCTCATTTTTTACTTTAAAGTCGCAAAAATCCTGTCGCCCGCGTCGCCGAGTCCGGGCACTATGTAGCAATTTTTGTTCAAGCCCTCGTCAATCGACGCCGTATAAATCGGAATATCGGGGTGGTCGGCTGAAAGTTTTTCAATGCCTCGCGGCGCAGAGACGATACACAGAAAATAAATTTTCTTCGCGCCGTGATTTTTAAGGAGTTGCAAAGCGGCTGAGGCACTTCCTCCCGTAGCCAACATCGGGTCGACGACGATTAAAATTTTTTCGGCGAAGTCAGGCGGCATTTTGAAGAAATATTCGACAGGCTCGAAAGTTTTTTCGTCGCGATAAAGTCCGACGTGTCCGATTGACGCATTGGGCAACATTTTCAATACGCCGCCCGCCATAGCCAAACCTGCGCGGAGAATCGGCACTACGACGAAATTATTTTCGTTCAAAACTTCGACGTTGCAACTTTTTATTGGCGTCTCAATTTCAATCGTCTGCGTTTCAAAATTTTTGGCGACTTCATAAGTCAAAAGCATAGAAATATCTTCGACGAGTTCGCGAAAATCTTTAGACGCAGTATTTTTATTCCGCAACTGCGCGAGTTTGTGATTGATTATCGGATTTTTAACTTCGTGAATCATTGAGTTGCCTCCTCAAAATTTATGCCTGCTACTTGCGCTAATTTCTTAAGACGATAAACGGGCAGTCCGACGACATTTGACCAATCGCCATAAATTTTTTCGATAAATTTTGTCGCGCCGCCCTGCAGTGCATATGAACCCGATTTATCAAGCGGCTCGCCCGTCGCCACGTATTCTTTTATTTCTTCAGCCGTCATCTCGCCAAAATATACTTCCGTGACTTCATAATCGGTAAAAATTTTGCCGCCCGCGCAGATTGCCACACCCGTTATAACTTCATGCTTTTTGCCCGAAAGTCGCGCCAACATTTTCTCCGCGCCAGCTACACCGTCGGGCTTGCCGAAAATTTCTCCGTCCAAAACGACGATTGTATCCGCGCCGATAACAATCGCGTCGGGATTCTTCGCGGCTATTGAACTCGCTTTAAGCTTTGCATTTTCCACTGCTAAAATTTTCGGACTGTCGGCTTGCTGAACTTCCTGCGCGTCGCTGACTTCCACGATAAAATTTTTACACAGCTTGCGAAGTAGCTCTTGCCTGCGCGGTGAGCCAGATGCCAATATTACCATTATGCCGCCTCCAATTTCATTCAAACCAATCTTCTGGAATAACAAAATCCGTCAACATGCGCTTATATTGCTCAAGATATTTTACGTAGCGCGGCTCAAGTTTCAATCGCCCGCTCTCAAACGCATAATTCAATACGTCACCCGTCGTCCAATCACTGCGCGAATTCGCTATGCTGTCCATTATCGCCTCCGAAAATTCCGTTCCGTGCGTCTCGGTTATGTACAAAAAGCAAGGGTACGAATACGGAAAATATTTGTCGCTCAAAAGTCCAGTAAAAATTTTCTTCACCATAGCCAAAAATTCTTTGCGCTGAAAAACTTCCTTGAGAATAATTTTCTTCTTTACAAGCTCCACAGTTACAAGAACTCTTTCCTTTTGAACCCGCGCAGATATTTTTAAAACGGTTATATTCTCGTCGTAAGTATCAAAAAAATTTTCCGAATAATTTTCGCCCCGCTGAACGTGAACATATAGATTTACAAGTTCGGGAAAAGGGTCGCTCATAATCTCATCAAAAATAAATTCGTGAATGCTGAACCCTTCCTTAATCCGCAAAATGACAAAGCCGCATTCAACGCCGCCATATTCAATCTTTAATCCGCCAAACACAGCTCAACCCTCCGCCTTGAAGTTGTATACGGGCTTCATAACTTCGATAATCTCAACCGTGTCGCCGATAACGTCAATGATGTCGTCAAGCGACTTGTAAGCTTGCGGGCTTTCGTCAAGCGTGCCTTCGCTGATTGAAGTCGTGTAAATGCCCGCCATAGAATTTTTATAATCGTCCATGCTGAGTTTTTCCTTAGCGTCGGAACGAGACATAAGCCGCCCCGCGCCGTGTGGAGCTGAATAATTCCAATCATCATTTCCTTTGCCGACCGCTAAAACAGAGCCGTCACGCATGTTTATCGGGATAAGAACTTTTTCGTCTTTGTGAGCGGCAATCGCGCCCTTACGAATAATCAATTCGCCAATGTCAATGTAATTGTGGACGGTATGGAAAGCCTCGCCGCCCATTATGCCCGCCTTGCCGAGTAAAATTTTCGCGATAAGTTCACGATTGAGCCGCGCAAAATTCTGACAAAGCTCCATATCGTGCAAATACTGATGAAAATATTTGCCGTAAACATAGCATAAATCATCGGGCATTGACGCCTTTTTACCGCGATATTCTTTCTCCAATTCCTTAAGTTTCGGCTGAATATCTTTCTTGCGACCGAGCGACTTATAAACGGCGATAATCTCTTCTTTCTGCGCGAAAAATTTATCTTTACCCTTTGCCAAGTCGATTGCGAGCCGCTGATAAATTTCGGCAACCTGTTTACCCAAATTCCTACTGCCCGTATGAATTACCAGATAAAAAGTTCCGTCAGCCGCCTTGTCGATTTCTATGAAGTGATTGCCGCCGCCGAGAGTGCCTAAACTTTTTTCAATGTGCCGCGTCTCTTTTAACGAACGGTAACAATTTAGCTCCGTCAAGTCAAATCGTTCTTGCCGCGAGTTCCAAACATTTCTGCGAGACGGAATATAATGCGCCGCCTCGTCGATTTTCTCGAAGTCAAGCGAATCGGTTTCAAGCTTAACGGTGTACATGCCACAGCCGATGTCGACGCCGACGATATTAGGCACCGCCTTATCGGTAACTGTCATAGTCGTGCCGATTGTGCAACCTTTACCCGCGTGCACGTCTGGCATAATGCGGATTTTGCTGTCCTTAGTGAATTCGTAGTTGCACATGCGCCGAATTTGTTCGCGAGCCGCGTCTTCGATAACTTTAGCAAAAGAAATTGCCGTGTTGTACTTGCCCCTAATCTCTTCCATGAAAATTCTCCTCTCAAAAATTTATCGTGCAGCCGCGCTTAAAAATAATAAAGGAGCTAAACCTATTTGGCAAGCTCCTAAAAAAATTTTTATTTTATTTCTCTAATTTGTTTGTGTTAAATCTTTCAGCTATGCTTTTGCACAAACCTTTGAACGCACCGCGATTTGCTCGAAGTTCACTCGCCATAGATGCATCCGTATAAGATTCTTCAAAAACTTGCAAAGTTTCACCTGCTTGATTCATTATAACGACGCGAGCTTGAAGAGAAGTACGACGGCGAACATTTTTTCGGATTAAGCCATAAATAACAGTCACTCCCATATTCTCTACAGTTGATTCAACGTCTTTAAACATAACGAAAATAATTTTATCGAAATAAGTTGTTTTCGCAAAATCCGCGAGAATTTCTTTGCTTATAGTTGGGTCGGTGTCTACAAAATTTTTATCCCAACAATAAGTAGCCCAAGCATCTTGAGTTTTTTGAGAGACGATATAATCCTTGCCGAAAGTTTCATTCGCGATTTTTAAAAAATCTTGAGTCTTGAATTGCGTAGGTGCGACGATTAGAATACCTGTCTTTTCGGCGGCATAACAAAACGAGGACGATAAAATAATCGCGCAGAAGACGGCGACGAAAACTTTTTTCATGAGAACAATCTCCTTTCGGGTCGATAAAATTTTTTAGTTTAACCTATCACAACCCGTAGGGGAATTGGTCTCTTTTAAAGCGACATTTTAATTCAGTGGCTTGAATCCGTAATTATCTAGCACTTCATTAACTAAAAATATATCGTAAATCCGTTTCTCGAAAAAATATCTGATGATAACGTCTTCCTTGTTTGTGTAAGACAAAGCAAAGCCGCCTTCGTTCAAAATTTCTTTGGCTTCGTCGATATTCAATTCCATAGCAAGGAGAATTGCCCAAAGAGTCCGCTCGCTCGGCATGTAATTTTCCTCATTGCGGAGCTTGGAAAAAATTCTGCGGTCAAGATGTGCTTTTTTGTAAATTTCAGTCTCACTTAACCCGCGCTTGGTAATGCAAGACAAAAGATATTGCGGAAAAGTTTGTTGAATTTTTCGCAACCTCTCTTCGAGTTCGGCTTTTTCTTTGGGCGACAAACCGCTTATTGAAAATTTCGCGTCGCTTAAATCTATAAAACTTTTCTTAACGTATAAATTGACTTGCTCAAGAATTTTCTGCTTAATTTGCAGGTAAGCCCGCCGAATAATTTCTTCATACTCCAAAATGATTCCCCCTACAGAAAATATTTGCTCGTGAATAATATTGTATTCATGAAAGGAAAATATTGCAATCACTAACTTTTATGTTATAATGCGCAACGTCACTGAAAACAGTTATTCACAGGAGGAAATAACTCATGAAAATAGGTATCGTAGGTTACGGCAACCTCGGACGCGG
Organism: Selenomonadaceae bacterium; assembly: GCA_017549815.1. Taxonomy (GTDB): domain Bacteria; phylum Bacillota; class Negativicutes; order Selenomonadales; family Selenomonadaceae; genus Quinella. Next base: position 38,034 of record JAFYNH010000060.1, on the reverse strand, counting down.
CGTCGAATGCGCCATTAAAGACAATCCCGATACGGAACTCGTGGCGGTTTTCACTCGTCGCGACCCGTCGAAAGTTAAAATTCAACTCCCGAATGTGCCCGTTCTCAACGTCGCGGACGCTAAAGATTGGGTTGGCAAAATCGACGTTATGATTCTTTGCGGCGGCAGTGCAACTGACCTTCCCACTCAGACGCCCGAATATGCCAAAATGTTCAATGTTGTCGACAGCTTTGATACTCACGCTAAAATTCCCCAGCACTTTGCTAACGTCGACAAGGCGGCTAAAGAATCCGGACACGTCGCAGTTATTTCGGTCGGCTGGGATCCCGGTATGTTCTCGCTGATTCGCGCTTATGCCAACGCTATTCTCCCCGACGGCAAAGATTATACTTTCTGGGGCAAAGGCGTCAGTCAAGGGCACTCCGACGCAATTCGCCGTGTTAAAGGCGTTAAAAATGCTAAGCAATACACCGTTCCGATTGACTCCGCGCTTGAGGCTGTTCGTAGCGGACAAAATCCCGAACTCACCACTCGCCAAAAACATTTGCGCGAATGCTACGTTGTCCTTGAGGAAGGCGCAGACGCCGCAGAAGTCGAGAACGCGATTAAGACTATGCCGAACTATTTTGCCGATTATGATACAATCGTCAACTTCATCAGCGAAGAAGAACTTTTGACCAAACACGCGGGACTTGCTCACGGCGGCTTTGTAATTCGTTCGGGCAAAACCGGTATGCAGAAAGAAAACAATCACATTATCGAATTCAATCTTAAGCTCGATTCCAACCCCGAATTCACGACCAGCGTACTCGTTGCCTATGCTCGCGCCGCTTATCGTCTCAATCAGGAAGGCAATAACGGTTGCAAGACAGTCTTCGACATTGCGCCCGCTTATCTTGCGGCTCAAGACGGCGCAGAACTTCGCGCTCACCTTCTCTAAGCAAAAATTTAATCTCGAATAAAATATACGCCGCCAAATCCTCCGTTCATGGGGACGAGGCGGCGTTTGCTTTTCGCTAAAAAATTTTTTATAATCTGCGCGATAATTTATTTCAAGGAAAGGGCTAATTTAATGAATCTCGAACCACCGCAACCGCCGACGGCTCCCGCGCCTGCAATGCGTCCGACGCCACCGACTCCGCCACGTATTGACAGGGAACCTTTTATTAAGGATTCGGGAGTTAGGGATAAGGATTCAGGGGACGTTTATGAAAATATGGCAAGAGATGCCGTCGCACACGGGTCGGGAGCTTTGACTAAACGAACCGTTGACAGAGGCGATAAACAAAATCCGCCGCCCAATCAGACCGTCACCGTTATTCCGCCCGACGCGCCCTTAATCGAAGATACTCAATCCGATTACGACAAGGGACAAGACGTTTTAAGAGAATTTAGGGAAATGGACGCTCGCGAATCAAGCTCTAACTATGAACCGCCCGCGCAGACTTCGATTGAACAGCCGCGAACTCCGAGAATAAATCACGACGAAGGTAACGGCGGCTTCTTTTGGATATTCACAATAATTTTTGTGGCGGTCGCGACGTTCTTTATAGCAAAAAATTTTTTGTTTACGGATAAGCCCGCGCTCACGAAGTCGCAACTCTTTGAAGACGACAAAGTAAAAGCGACGCCGAATAAACCGACGCCGCCTAAGCCTGCAGATAAACCTGCGCGGCTCGCCAATAAAAAGGAAGACGATAAAAAGGGCAAGCACTTTGAAGTTCGCGTTTAATTATCGCGCAGGAACTATTGAACGAATCCATCCCTCGAAACTATCAGGGTTGCGCGTTTGAATAAGAATAACGCCGGGACCTCTGAATCGGCAAACAAGACCTTCGCCCGAAGTAAAACTTGAAATCCAGCCGCCAGACGCTTTTTCGATTTTATAGTCCATATAGTCGGGCCAAGCGACAAGGTGCCCGTTGTCAATGATAATCTCCTCGCCCTTTTCAAGATTTATCGGGTGAATGACGCCGTAGCTCGAAACAAAAAGTGTGCCGCGTCCTTTGGCATTAAGTACGAAAAAACCTTCGCCGCTCAAAAGTCCGCGTGAAAGATTTTGCGTCTTCGTCGAAATGTCAATGCTCTGTTCGGCGGCAAGGAAACCGTCCTTCTGAATAGTCAAGCCGTAGGAGCCGTCAAGTTCAACGTCAAGAATGCCGCCCGGTAAGGCGTGCCCAAATAAAACTTTACCCGGACCGCGCCGCGCAGTCAGTTCTTGGAAAAACATGCTTTCGCCCGAAAGGAATTTCCGCGCCAAGCCGCCCAATATGCCGCCGTCCATTTTGCCTTCAACGTCAATCGTCGGCGACATGGCAATCATCGCGTCGGATTCGGCTTTGATACTCTCGCCGCGTTCCAAATAGCAATCGACGACGGGGAACGCTTCGGGATATAAAATTTCATACTTCAAACAAATCACCTCGAAAAATTTTTCACGCCCATTTTAGCACATTATTTGAAAGAAAAATATGTATCGCGCATTTGCCCGCGAGTTTTAGGCGCGTCCCAAAGTTCGCCGATTGAATCTTTACGCATTGCCGACGCCAAATGACTAAACAGGTCGGGGAAATCTTTTTCAAGGTCGCGGATAAGATTTTTAATTCGCTGACGATTAGTCGCGCCGTCGAATGGACAAGGCGATTTCAAAACGTCAAAGCCGTTCTTTTGTGTGAATTTTTCAATCTCGCGTTCGCGAACATAAACCAACGGACGAATCACCGTAATATTGGTGCGGTCGAGGAAAGTTTTAGGCTGAAAAGTATTCAGTTGCCCCGTTGACAGCAAACTCATAAAGAAAGTCTCAACTGCGTCGTCAAGATGATGGGCGTAGGCAACTTTATTAGCTCCGATTTCGTTAGCGCGACGATTCATGACGGCTCGGCGAAAATAGGCGCAAGTGTAGCACGGGCTTTTATTATTTTGTTCGCGAATCAATCCGGCAATGTCAAGTTCGCGAACTTCATGTTCAATGCCGAGTTCATTACAAAAATTTTTGACGCGGGGAATATTTTCTTTGAAGTCGTCGCCGAATTTGGTATCAATAGTCAGCGCGGCTAGCGAGAAATTTTTTTTAGTACGTCGACGCAAAGTTTCAAGCGCGTAAGCCAAAAGCAAACTGTCTTTGCCGCCCGACACGCCGATTAAAATTTTATCGCCCTCGTCAATCAGCTCGAATTCGACAACTGCGCGGAAAATTTTACTGAAAATGACTTGCGGCAGATTAAAAATGTTCATTGCTCCTACGATTTAGATTATAGGTTATAGGTTGTAGAATTCAGGGATTTTGCTATTACCTTTAACCTATTACCTATCACCTAATCTTATTGCTCCCCTTCCTTATTGCGTTCTTTGGTAATGTTCTTCGCAATATCAATGAAAAGTTTACCGTCGAGATGGTCAAGTTCATGCTGAATACAACGCCCTAAAAGTCCGTCCGCCTCCAGAATTTTTTTCTTACCAAAACGGCTAGTATATTCGATGCGAATTTTTTCAGCCCTCTCAACGTCGCCGAAAAGGTTGGGACAGGAAAGGCAACCTTCATTCCCGATAACTGTACCTTCGCGCTTAGTTATAACGGGATTAATCAAGTCGTAGCGAGTTTTTTTATCAACGTTGATGACGCAAGCCCGAATCGCAACCCCGACTTGCGGCGCGGCAATTCCTACGCCGTCGCTCGCGTACATTGTCTCAGCCATATCGTCCAGAAAATTTCTAAAGCGTTTGTCAATTTTTTCTACGGGCTTACAAATTTCTTTTAAAATAGGGTCGCCCGCCTTTTTTATCTCAAGCAAAGCCACTTTAAAACCTCCTTTAGGAACTAGGATTGAGGAACTAAGAACTAGTTCCTAATTCCTAAGTCCTAGTTCCTAATTCCTAATTGATATTTTGACGTTGTATAAATAATTTCCTGCCAGATGAAAGGTGGAGTCAAATTGAACAATAAAATAATCGTCGCTGGCATAGGTCCCGGCGGCGAAGATTACATTACGCCCGCCGCGCTAAAAAAAATTCGTGCGGCAAAATTTTTAGTCGGTGGACGCCGTGCGCTCGGTGAATTTTCTAATCCGAATCAGATAACTTGCGCGATAACTGCCGACCTCGACGCTCCGATAAATTTCATTCGCGAAAAAATTTTACTCGATGAAGTCGTCGTTATGGTGAGCGGCGACCCCGGTTATTATTCAATGCTCGACCTGCTAAGAAAAAATTTCCCGCCCGATTCAATCGAAGTCATTCCGTCAATCAGCGCAATGCAACTCGCTTTCGCCAAAATCGCTCTGTCTTGGCACGACGCAACACTTTTAAGCTTTCACGGAAGACAACCTGCGCGGGAGGCTCTGCAATTTTCTACAGGTAAAATCTTAGGACTTTTAACCGATGCCGAATTTAATTCCGCTACTATCTCCGAACTTTTGATGAACTGCGGCTGGGATAAAAATTCTTCCGTTACTATCTGCGCGAGACTCTCTTATCCAGACGAAAAAATTTTAACGACGACTTTAGCCGCCGCCGCGCAGTCCGAGCCTGTTAAACATTGTATTTTAATCGTCAAGTAAATTACCTTTTGAAAGAAACTTTATCACATTGCCCGCCAGTTTGCTCTTCGATATAGTTTTGAAAATCCTCAACAGAAATTTTCTCTTTAAACTCGTCGGGCAAATCAATCAACGGCGGAATATCTTTTTCGAGATTGGAAATTTCTTCGGGCGGCTCCTCTTGAATAACAGGCGGCGTGTAGACTTTTACTCTGAATTTGGGCTTTGGTTGCTCCCGCGCAGGTTCCGTTTCATCCGATAAAATAAAATTCGCCACGCCGTCAAGATTAAAAATTCTGCCGTCGTCGAAAATTATTTTGCCGTCCTCCCAACGAAAATTTTCCTTCAACGTCGCGTCACGATACTCTGTAAAAAATTTTTTAAGCTCCAACATCTCCCAAGTCGAATTATTTAACTTTGGCGCGTCCTTCTTCAATCGCTCAAGAGTTTGTCGCTCGTCTTCAACGTAAATAAAACAAATATCGGGCTTGCCGTCGGCTGTCTCCTCCGCAAACCAAGCCCAATAATCTAAAAATTCCCCCGCCGTATAAAATTTATCGCCGTGCGGTTTCATAAGCCGACAATGAAAATTTTGCCCGCAACCCTCCGCCTCATACGAAAAAATTTTCTCCGCGTCAATCTCAATTATGTACCTCTTCAAAGCCGATACCCCCTGCATTCGTCATAAAAATTTTTAATCGTCCGCTCCGTCGTCGATTTCCTATGCTTAACTTTTTGGCGAAGTTCTTCCGTTTCCCGCGACTTATCCGCTAAAAGTTTTTCACGCTCCACTTGCTTAATCGAAACGCCCAGCATAAATTCCGTCTCCGAAGAAAAATTTTCCAACGCAACTTCAGCCTTTACGCGGCTAATCTTTGATTCGTAAAGACTTGTGTCCGCATTAATCGAATCCAACATTTCTTTTATGCTAAAATTTTTGTCCATAAATTCCTCCGCTCATAAATCGTCGGGAATTTTCCCTTCGCGCTCAATGCGTTTGAAATTTTCTTCCGTCAACTTGTCCGCGTAAACGTCCGCCAACTTTAAATCATCGCGACTTGCCTTGCGCATAACTCCCAGCCGTTCATAAAAATAATCGTCGTCCTTCTGCGGATAATATTTCCTAAGCGCAACCAGCAACGCATCTTCAATCTTAATATTTTCGTCGCGGGACAGCTTGCCCTTGAAATAATCGCTGACATACACAGTATCACTGCCCAAAAACTTGAAGGCGTCGATTATGGCAAGGATTTCATTAGGCTCCATACGACTGCGCCCGATTTCAAACAGAAAATCTTCGGGCATTTTAATTCCCATTTTATTTTCAAGCCCGTTAGTCAGCTCCACCATGCCGAGAATCATATATCGTTCACGGTTGGCGGCGAGCTTAACCCTGTCAATTTTATCGTCGGGAATTTGCGCCTTCAAATAAGCGTAGTATTCCTCGAAAGTTTTAAATTCCTCTTGCTTTTTCCAATCATCATGCTCCTGCGCCTCCTCAACGCGATAACCGATTTCCTCAACTTTGTCGCTGTCTTTGATTATGCCGAGCTTTTTGGCAAGATATTCAATCGCCTTTACCACGAAATGAATCATAACTTGCTGAATAATCGGACCGAGTACCATTCCTAAAGAACCCAGCGGCAAGGTCGTAATAAGTCCGACAAAATTCGCCGCCTTAGCCGCTAAACTGCCGACAAGACCAACCGTCGCGCTTGCAAAGCTCGATAAAGCCCTGCCAACACTTCTAAAACCGCTACTTACTGCACTGCAAGCTGAACTTATCGCGCTACCGACAAAACTGCAAGCAGAACTGAACCAGCCCATAAAATTTCCTCCTTACGAAAGCCGCGTTATGTTGTTGGTTATGACGCTCATAGTAACTTTTTCGTCGTCGATAATTTCTTTAAGAACTTCGCGCAGATTTTTATCGCGGTCGTCGTCAGGCTCCGAATAGGCATTGGCGCAAAGATAAGTTTCAAGTAATTTCACGCCGAATTTTTTAGCCGCCCGTCTGATTCCGTCAGCGAAGTCGGCAAATTTTTTTACGTCGTCAGAACGCGAACGCTCGCCCGCCGTGCCGTCGCTCAAATATTGAAGATAAGTTTTCAAAATCAAATCGCCGCTCTGCAAAAGCTCCAAGTAATTCGTCAAAATTTTTTCGTCAACGTCGCTCAATTTTTCAAGCCCGCGCAGAATCCCACGACGTAAATTTTCCGGCTCAAGATAATAATTCATCGCCGCCCGCCGAATTTCCGAAACGTCAATTTCCTTGCGCTCGGAAGGAATTTTTTCTTCAATCTGCAACTGTATAGCCTTAGTCCAGCCTTGCGAAAACATGACGGCGCGACCGGGCGGCAAATTCGACAGAAAAGCTTTTTGTTCGTCGCTCAATGCCATAGTATTCCCGACGGCGTCCTTGTCGTCCTGCGCGAACAGCTTATGAATAATTTTCGTGTTCGTGTTCTTCAATACTTCGGGCGTCATCTTATCGGGAATTTGGTCAACGATTATCAAGCTCTCGCCGTATTTGCGAACCTCCGCTAACATGTCCGTAAAAACTTCGACGCCCTGTTTCTTATTCAGATTGTCGCCGGGCAAGTAGCGGCTTAAAAGTCTGTGCGCCTCTTCAATCAAAGTTATATGGCGAAAATTTTTGTCGAGTGAATGACAATGCTTGACGGCTTGCAAAAGATTCGTAAGGATAAAGCCCATTAACAAGGACTTCTCCGAACTACTGCGAATTTCTTCAAGCTCAATCACGACGCGCCTTTTAATCAGCTCCAAAAAATTTATCGAACGCGCCGTATTAAACATTTGCCCCTTCGCGCCGACCATTAAGCCTTCAAGCCGCGCATTTATCGAACCCAGATAATCATTCTTCAAGCGTTCGTCAAAGCCCTGTTTCTCGGTGATTTCCTTAGTCGCCTTGACAAAATCTGATAACGTAGGGAAGGCATAAACGCCGTCGGCAAAAGGATTTCCGCCGCGCCAAGTGTTCGTGCCGATGTGCCAACCTTTATTCTCGTAAGCCCGATAAATCGCCGCCTCCAAAATCTGCGGGATTGCCGCCTCCATTGCAAACGACGCCTCAAACGTTGCCTTTAACATATCTGCGCGGGCTGAAATTTTTTCGTTCGGGAAAAGTTCAAAAGGATTCAAGAAAAACGGCGCGGCGTCGGGAAGTCCGGGCGTAAAAAATAACAGGTCTGGACAATATTCCTTCAACGAACGGTATTCTGTCTTCGCTGGCTCAATGACTAAGAACGCGCCGCCCCAGCCCAATAAAATATTTTGGCAAGTCGTAGTTTTGCCGCTACCCGTCACGCCCGATATAAATGCGTGCTTGTCGAAGTCGCGCTTGTCCAAACTCACGGGAATATTTTCCTTAACCTCGCCGCTCTGCACCAAATGCCCAAGCTCCAACGCATATTCGGCAGGAACTTTCTCGACGTTCAAACCAAATTCAACTTCCTCGCGCAGACGCAATCCGATAACTTCTTTCTGAGGAAGTCCCGCCAAAAGTCCTAACTCATTCGCCGATAACCAACTGCCGCAGTAAGAAAATTTATTCCGTTCGTGACGCGATAAGCCCGCCGCAGGAAAATATTCGGTGTTCGCGGTTCGCAACGCAACGGGGATTTGCAAATTTTTCAGCGCGTGTATGCAATCTAAATCGTCCTTTTTATCGGTTAAGTCATTGAAGAATAACGCCGACTTATTCCCCGCCGAGCCGCTGTAAAGCGAAATCGCCGTATTCGCCAACCTGTAAAGTGTCGTCCGCCGCTCCGCAAAAAGATAGCCGCAACATAAGAAAATACCCTTGCCGCGTCCATGATCCAAGCGCGGCATTAAAACTTTGTCGATATAATTCAGCCAATCAACCGCCGATTTGGATTCGCTCTCCGTCTGTTCGCTGATTGAAATATTTTCGCTAGCCGTCACGCCACTCGACCGCGTTAAATTTTTGGAAACGCTTTTGGAATGATTGTCGCTCGCGTCGTTGCGATAAGATTTGCTTTCGCTAAATGAATTTGAAGTCGCCGAACTCCGCGAAGAACTCACCGTCGAAGAATTATTGCGCTGACTTTGCACGCCATGATTCGTACTGCTACCGTTGCCGGCGGATTCGGTGTCTTTGTCGCCCTTGCTCTTGTTGAAATTCTTACTCGTCGAAGTTTGCTCATTGGTCGATTCGCCCGAAGAATTTTGTATTTGATTAGATTCGTCGCGCCGTTCGTCGTGATTAGTCGCGTCATTCTGCGTATAACTTTCGGATTCGTTGTGTTGAATTGAGTCGCCCGCTTGCTTAGCGTAGGAAAAATTTCTGCCGTCATTGCGATTTTTGCCGCTCGAAGTCGAACGCTGTATGGTATGACGCGCTAAGGGCATAAGCGAATCACTCAACGCAAAAAGTTGCTGTTCAAGTTCGTCGGTCTCGGCGTCGGTGTAGGGCGTGGCAATAACCGCAAACCCGAATTCGTCGCCCTGCATAACGTCAATCAAACGGTCGGTTCCTTGAAAATTTTCGTTCTTTTCGTCGACGCTCGGCACGCCCTCCAATATCCCAAAGCTCGCCGCATTTTTTATCCTTTCCAGAATAATTTTTTTCTCGTCGCGATTGACTTCAGAAACTTTAGAGCCGCGAAAATTCCCCTTCATGCTCGGCGTTAAAATATCTTGCTCCAAGTCGTGGACGCTGAACGGCATTTTGTGATTCGGATACGATTTATCGCGAGCCGCCCCGAAATAGAATTTAACGCCCGATGCGTCGCCCAAAATCAGATAAATAAAACTTATGCCTTCCATGCCGCGCAGAGTGCCCAAAATATTTTCAATCGCCTCTTTGCGCGGAGCCTTTTCCTCAAACGTGACTTCCAAAATTTGGAATAAAAAAATTTCGTTCAGCTCAAGCGAAACTTTTTTGCCGACCCATTCGCAACCCTTATCAAGCAGACAGCGATTAGAGCGGGCATTGAGATAATTCAACACCGCCCGCCCGCGCCGCAACTTTTTATCGAAGTCTTGATTTAGTTTCTCGTTCATCTTACGTCCTTTAAAATCTGCTGATAAACTCTCTTAACCTTCAACTCGCCCGCAAAATCTTCTGCACGTCCAACCGCATATTCAATCATATTCGGCGAAACTTTTTTGATATAAACGCCGTAATTGTCATCGTCGATTGTGTCGTCCTCGTCAAGCAGACAATGAATCATTTGTATTTGCGAATCGGAGACAGGCATATTATTTTGCAGAGAACGCGGAGCCTTTGTGTAATACAATTCAAATTCGGGTTCGTCGGCAACCGTGAAATAAACCCATTCGCCGTAACTGACTTTTTGCCCGATTCTAACCGTAAAAGTATTGCCGTCATTGCCCGCGTCGCCGAGAAAGTAAGGGAAATTTATATCAATTTTGGTTTCATTTTCATTGTTAATCTTAACGTCCTTGCCGCCGCGCCGACACCTAAGCAAGCCGAATGCCACGCCCGTTTTGCCCGTGCGCTGTTTATCAAGCTCCATAACGTTGGCAGATTCGTCGCCTTCTTCCATACCAAGCGGCATGTGCAAAATAAAAGTTCCGGTCGCGTCTTTATCCTGCCCTGTATTTTTCTTGACGCTTTCGGCAAGTTTATCTTCTTCCCGCTTAATGAATTCCTCGAAAAGTTTCTTGACAATCGGCGAACGGCACGAATTGCCCGCTAAGAAAATATGAATCGGACAAACAAATCGCCCGTCAAACGCGCTCCAAAGCGATTGGAAAAAATTAACGACGCCTTCCCTAATCCTTGCCTCGATAATTTGCTCCAACTTCGCCGCCTCAATCTTTAAATCCACGTTGACTTTATAGCTTTCGTCGGACTGTTTTTCACTAGAAAATAAAATCCAACTCTGCGCGTCTTCCGTTAATTTCTCGCGCTCGGCGGTATTCTCCCAAATCGGACGAAGTTTTTCTGCCAAAATGCGATTGTTCATATGCGCCGAAGCGTCTTTATTATTCTCCTTGACTAAAGCCTCCGCGCCCGCGAATTTTTTACAACCGGCGGGCAATGCGAACGGGATTTTTTTCTCGCGCATTTTGTCAAGATTATCTTTGTAGACTTCATAGGCAAGGAGTTCCAACATATTTTCGCCGCCGAGTAAAACATCGCCGTTGAATCCGAATTGCTCAATGATGAAATTGCACTTGCGCCGATTTTCGGGAATGTATTCAATGCCGAAATCAAAATCGGTCGTGCCGCCGCCGAAGTCGAAAACGCCGTAAGCAACTTTTTCGCCGACTTCTTTAGGCTCAAGCCCGAAACATTCAAGCGCACTTATCGCATAAGCGGCTGGCTCACTCGCGCCCAAATATACTCTGAAGCGTTTCATAAACTCTTCATCGCGAAGGAGTGCGGGCGGCAATGATTTCTTAATCCCGCTCTCGAAACTCTTACGAATACGCTCACAAATAGCCTTCTTGTAGTTGACGGGGAACGACAAGATATAATCCGGATAAATTTGGTTGTGCATGTTGTTGATATAAAGCCCCAGATAATAGGCGTAAAGCTCAATCGGGTCGAAGTCGCCCGCGTCAATTTCTTTCGTCTCAAGGTAGGGTTTAATGTCCAAAGTCGCGCCGCGCAGGTCTTTCAGCACAGGATAATTTTGCTCGTCCTTAGCCCATTGCTTAAGCTCGTTGAAAACCGAATTGTAAACAGTACTGCCGACGCCTTCTTTAAAAATCGCGTCCGCCGCCTGATGCGATACCGTGACTTGATTCCATTCCGTGAAAGGTCGTCCGCCGCGTACACGATAAGCCGTTAAGAAATTTTGAATATCGCGCAGTTCAATGACGGTCGGATTTTCAAAATCGCGCATGGTTGGAGCTTTGGAGTAGTCGCCCTGCCCGATTCGGAGCATACGCGCATCGCCGTCGCGACACACTACGATTGTACTTTTCGTGCCGAAGTCGATAGCGCAAATGCCGTTATATCTCACGTCGAGTTGAGGCGGGCGCGCCACAAGGAAACTGTCCGCAGGTAAATTTACCTTAGCCGTATCAGCCGCCGCGTCCTCGAACAGTTCCCAATGCCCGCGATTAACGTCGGTGAGTAGCCGCTCTTCGTAGGGCTGAATGTTGGCGCGTTTGTTATCACAGGCGAGCAATTCTTTCTTAAGCGAATCAACCGAGCCGCTGTATTGCCTCTGTCCGCTGATAACGCCGTCGAGCGTCCCGCGAATATCGAAGTCGTAATCGAAAACTTTAGCCGTAAACTTCCCGCTCAAAACGTCGGCTTTAAAGCGTTCGCCGTCGAATTTTATGTTTGTGCTGTCGGCTGAAATGTAGTCTTCGATTTTCGGATAATCATTAAGAAAAGTTTTATAAAATGTTTCCTGCTTGGTACTCAAGCCTTCGGGAATTAAGCCGTTAGCAATCCAAGCAAGCAACGCTTCAGGATAATTCATTGCCGCCGCATTTTTCCCGCGCAGTCTGTGAATCGGAACAAGCGTAATTTCATAGCTATCATCCCAGCTGACTACGCCGCCATTTGTATCAACAAATCGATGACCATCATCGGTTAAAATACGATCTGGTCGTATGGGAAAATGATTAAAGTTGCCGTCAGATTTCAAATAAGGATTCCCTTTGTTATTTGTAAAACTTTTTTGACATTCATTAATTGTCATAGCTACGAAGTTAAATCCTTCAAAATTTGTACTGTAACCAAGTGAAGGCGCATATCTTGTTTTATATCTTGGCAAAGAAAATTTATGAAATTTAGGGAAGAGGGCGGCATTGTTCCTGTCAAACCAGACTTGTTTATTTTTCATCATGACAAAAGTTTTATCGCAAGCGGAGGCAATGTCGTCTTTAAGTTTGGCGAGGTTGCGGGCAATCTCATCGCCTTTTGCAACGGCGGCTTCTGAAAAAATATGGTCGAACTGTGAGCGATTGACATTGACAAAATCTCTGCGCGTCGGACGATTTTTGGGCAGTGCATTTTCCATAAGAACAACTCCTTAACTTACTTGAACGATAGATTTTCTGATAATTTTTCCGCTGTAGTCGTTGCGATAACCGGGCAAATAGACGGCGGCGACTGTCCCTTGAGCGCGACTACCCGGAGCCTCAATATGAACGTCCGAATCAAAACGGTCGCCGACATTGACGGGCAAAATAGAATAACTCGCCTGCGCTTTCGACGCATTAACTAGTTCCAAACAATACTCGAAAATTTCTCCTAAAATCTCGGCGTCCTGTTGCCGACGATTCATGACGCATTCGCGCAACACTTCCCAAAGCGTTTCAAGCGAATTAACTTGCGCTCCGCCGCAGATGAACGACGTAAAATTTTCGTGCGGGAAGACGCCCTGCAATAGTTGCCGAGCATGTGAGCCGACGCTCTGATATTTTTGGAACAATTCCCAGCCGTGAGCAAATCGCGCTTGCAGTAGCGAATTAAGCTCGGAAATTTTATCGTTGGCGGCGTCGAGTTCGCGTTGTAAATTATTGGCGTGTTGTTGTTCGCGATTGAAAGTTCTTTGCCACTCTTCCAATTTATTTTTAAGAGCACGCGAACTTTGCTCCGATTGCGACAAGGAATTTTCCAGCCGCGAATTTCTGTACTGCGCGTTTTGAATTTGTTGTTCTAAATCTTTAACGCGCTGTTGGGAACTTGCCAAATCATTTTCCAAGCGCGAATTTTTATACTGCGCCGATTTAATTTGTCGTTCTAAATCATTGACGCGCTGTTGAGTCTCCGACAAGTCGTTTTCGAGTCGAGAATTTTCTCCGCGCAGATTATCAAGCTCGTTGTCATTGGTTAAAAATTTTTCTTCGGGCTCTGGAAATTTTTTTGGCTCCGCGACGATTTTTAGAATTTTTTCTTTGATGTCGGGGTCGTCGAGCCACCTCAGAAATTCGTATTTATTCATAAAGTGTACCTCACAGAAAAGAAAATGAACCTGCGACTTTTTTAATCGCTGTCTGATTTTGAAAACATTTTTTCAACGCCGATGCTTAAAATCCTTTTCGGGATTAAAAATTAGCGGCTTAAAAAATTCTGCGCGGCTTGCTTTTATCCTGCGCGGCAATTAGAATTAGGGACTAGGATTTAGGGACTAGGGACTAGTTTCTACCGCGAAAGGAGTTTAACTATGGGAATTCTCGACAAGCTTAAAGATAAAGTGAAAAGTATCCTGCCTAAGCGCAAGGAGCCTGAATTGAAAAATAACGTTCCTAAGGAAAAAGAAAATATCCGCAAGACTTTTGGCAAATATTGTAACGACAATCACGGCACGACCGACGGCAAACTCTGCGCGAAGTGTACCGCTGTCCTCTCGACTGTCATGATTAAAATCAGCCGTTGCCCCTACGGTATCGGCAAGCCGATTTGCGAACAGTGCGAGACGCCTTGTTTCGGCGAACGCTTTACCAATGACTTTTTGGCGATTATGAAGGGCGGGCAAAAGAAAATGCTCCTCTCCCACCCGATTATGACGGTTAAACATAAAATCGCGGGGCTTGGCGCGGAATATGCCAAAATGCAACGCGATAAAAAATCTACCGATAAGCAAAAAGAACAGGAAGAGAAAATGAAGAATAAACTCGCCAATGCCACTCGCTCGCCTAAAAAATCTAAGAAACGCAAGAAGAAATAAGAGAATAGGGGCTAGGGTTCAGTGGTTAGGGGAAAAGTTTTTTCTGACCCCTTACCCTTATCTCTGACCCCTTTTCCCTTATCCCTTAGGAGGTTCTTTGGCTTGGAGATTATAAAAAAAATTACCGCCTTAACTAAAAAATATCCTCAACCGGTCGTCGCGCTCGGCATGTTCGACGGCGTTCATCTCGGTCACGCAACCGTTATCCGTCATGCTATCGATACCGCTAAAAAAATCGGCGGCACTTCGATTATTTTTACGTTCTCGAATCACCCGCTAAGCGTCATTGCTCCCGAAGATGCGCCGCTCATGATTGGCAGTAAAAATCTTCGCCGCGAAATTTTTAATGATATGGGCGTCGACGTGCTGATTGAGATTCCTTTTACCAAAGAGCTAAGTAAAAAATCGCCTGAAGAATTTTTGGAACTCCTTCAAGATAAAATCGCGCCCGCTTACGTCGTCACGGGACAAAATTACACTTTCGGGCGTTTTGGTCGCGGTAATGGACGTATGCTTCTGCGCGAGGGTGAAAATTACGGCTTTAAGGCGGAAGTCTGTCAAACTTTTACTATAGACAGAAAAACCGTCAGCAGTACGCGGATTCGGGCGTTGATTGCGGCGGGCGATTTAAATTCAGCTAATCAATTACTCGGCAGAAATTTCACTTATGCGGGCGAAGTCGTTAATGGCGATAAGCGCGGGCGCAAAATCGGCTTTCCGACTGCTAACATTGAAATCGCCGACCATAGAGCTATGCTACCGAACGGCGCGTATATCGTTCGCGTCAAAGTTCGCGACAAATTTTATAACGGCATTGCCAATATCGGCGACAATCCGACTTTTAAGGTTGCGCGGAGGCGTCTGGAAGTTTTTATCGATAAGTTCAGCGAAAATATTTACGGCGAAGAAATTTTTGTCGGTTTCGTCAGCAAACTGCGCGATGAAAAAATTTTTGCGTCGGTCGAGGAGCTTAAGGCTCAACTTAACGAGGATTTGAGGATTATGCAAAATGCCACAGCAAATTAAAATTCATGGATTAGGTTCATCAGGCGAGGGAGTCGGAAAGGCAATTAGGAATTTGGAATTAGGAATGAGGAATGAAGAGATTGACGGGTTGACGATTTTTGTCGAAGGCGCATTGCCCGATGAAGAAATTTTGGCGGAGATTGAGACTGTCAAGAAAAATTATGCGATTGCTCGGCTCGTCGAAGTCATTAAAAGTTCTCCGGAGCGCGTCGAGCCGTTCTGCCCGCTTTATAAAGATTGCGGCGGCTGTCAACTTCAACATTTGAGTTATC
Source organism: Selenomonadaceae bacterium (assembly GCA_017549815.1). Classification (GTDB taxonomy): domain Bacteria; phylum Bacillota; class Negativicutes; order Selenomonadales; family Selenomonadaceae; genus Quinella. The sequence continues at coordinate 22,554 of JAFYNH010000060.1, read as the reverse complement.
CCGCGCAGTTGAAATGGAAACGTCAACAGGTCGTCGACGCCATTGAACGAATCGGCAAGCTTAACGGCGTCGAAATTTTTGATACTCTCGGCATGGATAATCCCCTGCGCTATCGTAATAAAATGCAATTCCCCGTTGGCAAGGATTTAAAAATCGGTTGCTATGCTCGCGGCAGTCACAAAATCATTGACACGCAATCTTGTCTGATTCAAAACGAAGGCAACGATAAAATTCTTGCCGCCGTCCGCAACGTCGCCAAAAAATTTAACATTCAGCCCTATAATGAGGACACGCATAAAGGATTTTTGCGCCACGTTATGGGCAGAGTCGGCATTGACGGCGAATTTATGATTGTCATTGTCACCGCCACGAAAAATTTCCCTAACGAAAAGAATTTTGTCCGCGCTTTGATTAAAGAACTCCCCGAAGTCACGAGCATTCAACAGAACGTCCAAACTTTCCACAACAACGTTATTCTCGGTCGCGACACCAAAATTTTATACGGCAAGCCGACTATCCATGACAAAATCGGCAAGTTGACGTTTAATATCTCGGCGCGTTCATTTTTCCAAGTCAACACCGCGCAGGCTGAAATTCTTTATAAAACTGCCCGAAACTTCGCCGAATTGCGCGGAAATGAAACGATTATCGACGCTTATTGCGGCACGGGAACGATTTCGCTGTTTATGGCTAAAAAAGTTCGGAAAGTTATCGGCGTTGAAGTTGTAAGCTCTGCAATCGCCGACGCTATTAAAAATGCCCGCGAAAATAATATCCGCAACGCAGAATTTATAGTAGGGGACGCCGTAAAAGTCCTTCCAAAACTTTTTAACGACGGGATTTTTGCCGAAGTTGTGATTGTCGACCCGCCCCGCGCAGGTTGCGATAAAAAGGTTCTTGAGACTTTCGCTGATATGAAACCCGAAAAAATTATCTACGTCTCCTGCAACCCCGCAACTTTAGCCCGCGACTTGAAAATCCTTGACGAACTCGGTTATCGGACAAAAAAAATTCAGCCTGTCGACATGTTCCCTTTTACGTCGCATGTTGAGGCTGTTGCGCAAATTTTTAACGCTAAATTTTCAAAATGAATTCGGGAGCTTATGTATGCCATATCTGATAAATTACTTCGCAAGAAAATTATTCGCAAGTCATGAAAAAAAGAGGTCTCCTTAATTTTAGGAAACCTCTTTAAGTTTTACTGCTTAAAGTTATTTGATAGTTTTGCCACTTACGTGATAAATCGTGCCGTTAATATTGATGTTTGTCTTAGTAGTTAGGTTCTTAAGATAAATGGTGCCTCCACTGTCCGCAACCGTCAGCGTCAACTTACCGCTACTATAAGACGCCTTACTGAACTTGCTCGCATTTCCGTCTGCGTCGAGTATTTTCAAGATGTCTCCACTTGCGAAGTCAAGTATGGTGTCCTTGCCGTCGCCCGCTTTGAAGATAAACGTATCATTACCGTCGCCGCCGTAGAGCGTATCATTTCCTTTGTTACCCCAAAGTGTATCAGCTCCTGCGCCCCCGTAGAGTGTATCGTTTTTCGCGCCGCCTATGATTGAGTTCGCCGCATTTGTGCCCGTGATTTTAATTGCCGCAGTGCGTCTGGAGGCATCGACGTTCGCTTTGCCGTTAAGTATATATTCGCTGTTGAATGTTGCAGGCAGAATTACCGTTTCGCCGTCAGTCAGCTCACCGTTTCTGTAAAAGAAAGTCTTATCGCCTTGCTCAAGCGTGATTGATTTATCAGCCGCGCCCTTAACGGTGATATAGCCACTGTCAACGCGGAAAATTACGTCGCTGTTCTTCGTATAGAAATCTTTCAAGGCACTTTCCGAACTGAGGCTAATTTTGTTGTCGCTCGCGTAATTGTAAATTATATTGGAACCTGTGTTATAGACAAATGTGCTACCGTTGCCGCCGTAGAATCGATTCGATTTGGCATTTCCAATTAGTGTTGCGTTCGCTGTCTGTGAGCCGTCTATCGTGACTATATCAGCCGCCAATGTCATTGCGCTTGCGTCACTGTCTGTAAATGTACGGCTCGTCAAAACTGCGCTTGCAAGCTCATACTCAATGTTAGAATCAATGTTGACTATGTAGTTGCCGCCGTCGCCACGTTCCAAGCCTTTAATGTCGGTCGCGGAACTGAGTGTAATGTTGCCCGCTACATAAATCTTGCCGCCATCTGTCGCATAAATTCCGCTCGTGACTTCCACGCCTTCGGGCAATGTACCTTCATGTAACTGTTATTGCTGAAGTTGCCACTCGTTGACGCCGCGAAACCGCCGATATTTTAATCAGCGGAGCCGGTTATTATCGAAACGCAGTTGCTAATGGTGCCCGAATCGAAATTGACGAAGCCGCCGCGCTTGCCGTTGACTGTGCAGTTATCAATCGTGCCGTAGTTGCGTCCGACGAATAAGCCGACGCTGAGAACGCCTTTGTAGTCATTGGCGACACTGCGGCTGTCACTGTTGTTTACAGTTAAAGCATTTGTCAGCGGAACATTTTTGATAGTGTAATCTTGTCCGTCAAATGTGCCTGCAAACTCCGGATCCAGTCCGCTATTTCCTTGTGTATTTTTTTGCGCTATCGTACCCAATCAGTTGCGCTACTAACATCGATGTCGTTCATGAGTTTGAACGTTAAATTCATGCACTTGTGCCCGTCATTTACATAAGCGGCGAGTTCTTGCAAGTCGGCGACAGTCTTAATCTTGAAGTAGCCGTTTTCCGCGTCATATTCGAGATTGCCGATTTTAAATTGGGCGTCGAAGGAAATATCTGCGCTTTCCTTCAAAGTGAGCGTATAGGTGCCGTCGTCATTCTTGACAAATTCGTTATCGCCCGCGCTGAATGTTAACGTGTCGGGAGCGTATTTGAAGTCATTGGTAATGGTAAGTTTTATGGTCGTGCTGGGCTTGTAGTAAGTCGTACCGTTGTAAACAATTTCTTCGCCGCTTAAAACTTCAGCCGTAATGCCTTCGGGAAGATTTGAAACTACGCAAAGTTCGTTGCCTTGTACCGTGTCTATTGTGCGGGCATAGTAACTATTTTCAATATTGCAGACGCCATCACCGTTCGCGAAAGTAACCGCGCTCTGGCTGGCTGATATAACGTTAGAAGCAACGAGGCTGTCAGTAATGTTGAGCGTGCCCTTGTTGTCGCCGACGAAGCCCCCGACCTTTTCGATATTGCCGCTGACCGCGCAGTTCTCAATCGTGCCGCTGTTGCTGTTGCCGACAATGCCGCCGACACTAGTATTGTTGCTGATATTGGCATCAGTAAGCGTGATATTTTTAATCATGCCGCCGCTGACATAACCAAACAAGCCAACGTTATTGCTTTCGCCCGTTATGGTTAAGTTGCTGATGATGTGGTTGTCGCCGCCGAATGTGCCCGTGAAAGAACTGCTGTTGCCTTTGCCAATCGGCGTCCAGTTAGCTATGCCGCTCAAGTCAATGTTCGCCGTGACAATGAAGAATTTGCCGTAGTGGGTGTTGCCGACGTTCACGTCGTTTGCGAGCTTTTGCAAGTCTTTGACGCTTGCAATTTAATAAAGATTAGTTTGCGAGCCATCTCCTCCGCTGAATGCAAACCTTTGCAGGTCGAATTGAAAATCTTTTAATTGGTATTGGGAGGGGTATTGCTGAACCCGAAGGTATAATGAAAACTTTATTCCTCATGATAAAAACCCCCCCTTACGCTATTTACCTACATCTTGTTTCCTAAAAATTTTTTTCTGTGAAAAATGTTTCTTAATCTTTCATACAATTATTAAGCATTATATCACTTTGTCAAGATTTTGTCGCCTGTTTTTTGTTTTACTTGCCTCTGCCTTTATCCTAAACCAGCGAGAATAATATGAGTCGCCGCTTGACGTTTGGCTTTGCTAAATGTATCTTCTAGCTGTGGATGACTACCACGTTAAAAAAGTGTACTTATTACCAACGATTTGAAACAGAATCGTTTTTGAGGGCGCACTATCCCTCCTGAAGCTTTGTCTCTGAAAAGTAGTGCGGATAAGTAAAAAGTAAGCGGAGACCTACGGGCGACCGTGTATGGGCTATTTGAACTAACCTTTGAGAATACGGGTTGCATAAATCAATCTTCTCAAGAATCCCCCGCCACGCGGTGGGAAGTTCAATTACCAACAAACTCCAATTAGAAATGAAAGTGATTCATCATCTTTTCCGTTAAAGATTTAGCGTCGTCGTTTTTATGTTCGAGTAGATAATTCAGCGTGTGGACATTGAAAAAAGACGTAATCGGAACGTAGCGATTATATTTCCTGAAGTCGCCCCACTTCATAAGCTTTGCATGGAGCCGCGAAATATCTTTTTTGGTCGCATTGTTCTGCTTAAAAATTCTTCGTAGCAGAGTATCCGAATTGATTGCGTCGAAAATATCTTCGATAAGTTGCGGATTATTTTTATCGTTCTCGTATTTCTCAATGAGTGCGACGGACGCTTTTGACATGCGCATTGAGCGACGAATCGCAAATACAAAGTAAACTACCAGCGCGACAAACAGAATGTCTAAAAAAATATTCATGATTGATTCCCCGTTGTTTAAAAATTTTTTGGCTTGTGATATTATCGGCGAAAAGACTCCCGAAAAAATTACGGGAGCGGTGAGCAATGCCGTAAATTTTTCCGAAAATATTTTATCACAGGCAAGGAGCAATGAAAATGACATTGAACGAAAACGCAGGAACTTTTTACGGAATAGGCGTAGGACCGGGCGACCCCGAACTTTTAACGGTCAAGGCGATAAACGCGCTGAAAAAAATCGACGTTCTGATTGCACCCAAGACCGAGAAAAAATCGGACAGCGTGGCTTTGTCAATCGCGCAACCTTATCTTAAACCGAACGTCGAAATAATTTATCAGACGTTCCCTATGATAAAGGACTTCGCGGAAGAGACGGACATTTTCGAGGCGAACAAGGAAGAAATTTTAAACGAACTGCGCGGCGGAAAAAATGTAGGCTTCGCGACTTTGGGCGACCCTATGTTTTACAGCACTTACATTTATATTTTTCGACTGCTAAAAAGTTGCGGAGTAAAAATCGTGACGATAGCGGGCGTACCGGCGTTTTTAGCAATAGCCGCGCAAATTGGACGACCGCTCGCCTTCGGTAACGATATTTTGACGATAATTCCTGCGACTGCCGACCTCGACGCGATTAAAAATGCTCTCGACCGCGCAGATTCAACCGTTCTCATGAAGGTTTATAAAAATTTCCCCGAAGTTGTCGACGAACTCAAAGCCAACAACATGATTGAAGACGCTGTTTTGGTTAGTCGTTGCGGTCTTGACGACGAGAAAATTATCACGGACATTGCGGCGCATAAAAATGAAACTCTAAATTATCTGTCGACTATTCTGACGAGGCGCAATCATGACTAAAAAATTTTTAACAATAATCTGCGCGACAAGCTTGTTGATAAGTGGTTGTGGTGGAGAAAAGATTTCGGAGCCTGTCGAAGTTTCGCAACAAAAAGTTTTCGCGGAGATAACGGACGACGCGGACAGGAAAATTATTTTGCAGAGCAAACCTGCGCGGATTGTCGTAACGTCGGCAAGTTTTTTGGAGCCATTGAACGCGGTCGGCGGAGTGATAGTTGGGCGTCCCGATTCCAAAAATAAAATGCCCGATTGGGCTAAGAATTTGCCGAGCGTCGGTGCGGTTTATCAAATTGACATGGAGCGGCTGTTGAGTTGCGCACCCGATTTGGTTATTGTCAACAAGGGTATGAACGAAAAACTTTTGCCCGCGCTTGAAGAAAATAAAATCCCTGCGCTGGTCGTCGAGCTTAAAACTTATGACGACGTTAAACGCGGGCTTAGGAATTTTGCAATGATAAGCGGCGACGTTGCGGCGGGCGAAAAAATTATTGCCGATATGGACGCCGAGATTAAAGCTGTTGTCGACAAAGTTCCAAAGAAAAATCTGCGCGTAGCAATTCTGCACTCGACCGCGCAGGGCTTAAGCGTTCAACTTGACGGGAGTATTGCTGGTTCAATCGCTGAAATGTTCGGTTGGGAAAATGTCGCGTCGGGCATGACGCCGCTTGAAAAAAATCCTGATGCCGCGCCTTACAGCATGGAAACTTTAGCAGAGCAAAATCCTGAAATAATTTTCGTAACGAGCATGGGTGACCTTGATGAAATTAAATCGAACATGACAAAGGCGATTGAATCAAATGCGGCGTGGCAAGCAATCGGCGCGATAAAAAATAATCGGCTGTATTATTTGCCGCAAGATTTGTTTCTGCTGAGTCCGGGCTTGCGCTACCCCGACGCCATTAAGACAATGGCAGAACTGATTTATCCAGAAAAATTTTAAGGGGGCATTTCGTGTTGGAAAAATTTTTTGCTGAGTTGATTCCACGTTTGAAGGCAAATCCTTCGCGTGTTTCGGAGCTTATGTTCGAGACGGAGGCGGCATTTAAACGGGCGGGCTATCGCGAAAAAGTTCCTGCGACTGTAGAAAATATTTTAATCGTGCGACTCGACGTAATCGGCGACATGATTTTAACTTCGGGCTTTATTCGCGAAGTCAAAGCAAATTTCCCGAAGGCTCGAATAACTTTAATCTGTTCGTCGTTGACTTTTCCGCTTGTCGAACTTTGTCCCTACGTCAATGAAATTTTAACTTTTGACATAACAAAAATCGGCGGAGCATTCCCGAATGCTTTAGAAAAAATTGTTCCCTTTTGCCAAGAAAATCTTTGGCGTAAAAGATTTTCTTATGCCTTTTCGCCGCAATGGGGAAGTTGGAATTTGCCTATGTTATTACTTTGTTGGCTTAGCGGCGCAAGAGAAAGAATCGGCTACGGCACAAATCCTTATAGAAGTTACGGCTTTGAAGTTTCGGCTGAAGAGAGCGCGATTGATAATTTCTTACTTACGAAAAATATCACGCCTCCGCGCAGTATAGTTTCCGACCTTAGAAAAAATTTTTACATTTTGGAAGCGGCGGGCTTTACAGTCAACTCAAATCATGTTGAACTTTTTTACGGTGCGGAGGATTTTTATCGTGCTCGAGAACTTTTGAAAAATATTCCGCCTACCTGCAAGAAAGTTATACTCGGCTTGGGCGCAGGCGGCGATAGCAGAAAATATCCTGTCGAGAAATATTTAATCGCTTTGAAAGAACTTGCTAAGAAAAATTTAGTCTTCGTGATCGTAGGTGGAAAGTCTGAACTTAAAGACGCAGAGTTTATCGAAAAAAATATGCCGCAAGGAAAAGTTTTAAATCTCGTCGGCAAGACGACCTTGCGCGAGACGGAAGCGATTATAAGCCAAACGGATTTTTATCTCGGCAACGTTACGGGAATAATGCACATGGCGGCGGCATGTAAAATTCCTGTGTTGGCTCTTTATCACGAACCGCAGGATAAGGAAGATTATTTGCCCGGAGCTTTCAGCGAACTTGGGCGTTATCCTCCTCACCAAACGAATTCGGTTATCTTGCGTCCAGCTCATCAGCTTGAAGAGTGCGCGAGGCTTGGAAGAATTTATGGTTGGTGTCACAGTGAGGAGCCGCATTGCATTACGCAGATTGAGCCTCAAGAAATTATTGACGGCTTTGAAATTTTGGAGACGCTTTGAATAAAAAAATCCCGCCCCGAATTTTTGGAGCGGGTTAAATTTTTTTTATGTAGAAATTTTATTTGACAGGAACGCAATGTTTGTTGTTGATTTCAGCGACTTTCTGGACGCGACGACGATATTTTTCGGCAGTCAAAGGCTCGGTCTTCAGCCACGTCTTGACGATTTCCATAGCGATTGCGGAGCCGATAATTTTTCCGCCAATGCAGAGGACGTTTGAATCGGTATGTTCGCGGGAAAGTTGAGCGCAGAACGGATCTTGGCAAACAGCCGCATAAATGCCGTAAATTTTATTGGCGATAAGCGCGGAGCCGTAGCCGACGCCGTCAACGAAAATGCCGCGTTCGCATTCGCCCTTAGCAACGGACAATGCTGCAGGATAAACGAAATCCGAAAGGTCGCAAGCTCCCTCGTCGTAGGTGCCGAAATCTTTAACCTCGTGCCCTTGCTCTTCCAGATAAGCCTTAATCTGATTCTTAAGCGCGGTGCCAGCGTGGTCGTTAGCCATTGCAATTTTCATCAGAATTCCCCCTTAAAACTTTTCAGAAAATATTCTGCGCGGATTAAAAATTTCCTTGCCGCAAAAAAATTATTTGCATGGAGTCAACTCTAAAATTTATAATTGAATCAGAAATTTTTGAGGAGGATTTGATTATGGACATCAGCAGGAGAGAGCTTTTCAAAATGGCGGGCGTGGCGGCAGTCGGCGCGGCTATCAGCAATTTCAACGTCGGCGAAGCGGCTAAGGCTAAAAAAATTCTCAAGCTTAATGCGGCTCCCGTCGTCGGCAGTAAGAACGTTACGGGCACAACTTACAATGGCACGGCGGCTAAAGTTTATTTCACTGATAAAATCGACGCGCCGCATCTCATTAAACTTTACGGCATGATTAACGAAAATATTTTTGGCAAAGTCGCTATCAAACTGCACACGGGCGAGCCGAAAGGTCCGAATATTTTGCCGCGTGACATGGTTAAAGCGTTTCAAGCGCAAGTCCCCAACAGCAATATCATTGAGACGAATACGCTTTACGTGGGCAAACGCTACACAACCGAAGACCACCGCGAGACGCTTAAGACTAACGGCTGGGATTTTTGCGAAGTCGACATCATGGACGCTGACGAAGGCTATGTTAATTTCCCTGTACACGGCGGCTTTCACCTTAAAGAAGTTGCTATGGGCGGGCACCTCGTTAATTATGATTCGGTTATCGTCTTAACGCACTACAAAGGACATGCAATGGGCGGATTCGGCGGCAGTCTTAAAAACATCGCAATCGGCATGGCAAGCGGGCACGTCGGCAAGTTGCAGGTTCATGGCTACGACGGCGAAAAATTTGGTATGCCGCCTTATGTTGATTGGTTCGACGGAGTAACTTTTCCGCTAAAGGAAGAACTTATGGAGCGCATGGCAGACAGCGGCAAGGCGACTTGTGATTATTTCGGCAAGCGGATTGTGTTTATAAATGTCATGCGTCGATTGAGTGTTGATTGCGACTGCGCGGGAATTCATGCCGCCGAACCGACAATGGCGGACGTTGGGATTTTGGCGTCGACTGATATTTTAGCTATTGACCAAGCTTGTTGCGATTTAGTTTGGTCTGCAAGCGACAGCGCAGATTTAAGAGAGCGCATTGAATCGCGTCACGGCTTACGGCAACTTTCGGCAATGGCTGAACTCAAAATGGGTAATCCGCAATACGAATTAATCAGCGTCGATTAAGGAGGTTTTACTTTGAAGGAAGTAGTTGTATTAGTAGGAACAGGCTCAATCGGACAGGCGATAGCGCGGCGCGTCGGAGCGGGCAAGCACGTTGTCTTAGGCGACTTGAAACTTGAGGCGGCTCAAAAGGCGTCTGAAATTTTTGAGGGCGCAGGATTTGAAACTTCGACAATAGCCGTTGATATTTCGAGCCGCGAATCGATTTTGAATTTAGTCGAACATGCCCAAAAATTCGGCGCGATAAAAAATGTAATCTGCGCGGCGGGCGTAAGTCCTTCGCAAGCTCCTGTTGACGCGATTTTGAAAGTCGACATGTACGGGACGGCAGTCTTACTTGAAGAATTCGGGAAAGTAATTGCGGACGGCGGGAGCGGGATAATCATTTCTTCGCAAAGCGGACACCGACTCGGCGCATTGACGGAAGAACAAAATTTTCAACTCGCCACTTCGCCGACCGAAGAACTTTTAGATCTGCCGTTCGTTAAGGCGATAACGGATACGTTGAAGGCTTATCAATATTCCAAGCGTTGCAACGTCCTGCGCGTAATGTATGAGGCGACTATTTGGGGCAAACGCGGCGCGACCATTAACTCGATAAGTCCCGGCATAATAATTACGCCGCTTGCAGCTGATGAACTTAAAGGTTCTCGCGGCGAAGGTTATCGCAAAATGTTGAAGGCGTCGCCCGCAGGAAGGGCTGGCACTCCCGATGAAGTCGGCGATTTGGCAGAATTTCTTATGAGCAGTCGCGGACGCTTTATCAGCGGCGCAGATTTCTTGATTGACGGCGGCACGACCGCTTCTTATTGGTTTGGCGATTTGCAATATCTTAGAAAGACGCATTGAGGTGGCGACATGAAAAAAATTCTTTTACTCCTGTTGGCAATGTTTATGATGAGCGGTTGCGGCAATTCGGCGCAGGAAAAATCTCCCGTCGAAACCGAAAAGGCTCTTGCCGCGCCTTCAACCGCCGATAAAAAAATTCTCGTAGTCTATTTCTCGCGCACGGGCGAAGAATACGGACTTGGCAACATTACCAAAGGCAATACGGCGATTGTCGCAGATATTATCGCGCAGAAAGTTGGAGCGGATATTTTCGAGATTAAACCTGCGACTCCTTACCCCGATAATTACGATGCTTGCTTGGAGTTTGTAAAGAAAGAACTTGAATCAAACGCCCGCCCCGCTATAGTCGGCAACGTCGATAACTTCGCGCAGTATGACACAATTTTTATTGGGTATCCGATTTGGCATGCCGAATTTCCGCGAATTATTCTGACTTTCATTGAGAGCAACGACTTCAACGGCAAGACGATTATTCCGTTCTGCACACATGCCGGAAGCGGTTTAGCTGGTACCGAGCGCGAGTTAAAGGAGATTTGCCCGAATTCAAAAGTTCTTGACGGATTGGCGATAATCGGCAAGACCGCGCAGAATGATTCAGCCGCCGCTCAAAAAGATATTAATGAGTGGCTTAAGACTTTGGGCTATTAAAAAAAATCCCTTTGTGATATACTTCCTTCAAAGAATTTTTTGAGGGAAGTTATTTTTTGGGAGGAAACAGAATGAAAGTCGGTCAGCTTACTTTGAACGATTACGACAGCTACGGCAATATGCTCCAAAAGTACGCACTGTATCGCACGTTGAAAAAATTTGCGGACACTGTAGAAATTCTTTGGCTGGACAGCATAAATCCCTTTACGCCCTATGTGCTCGAATTGAATCGACAGGAAGTCGGGAATCTGCGCGACGTTGCCTTTAAAAGCGTTTCCCAAAATAAATTTAAGGAATTCAATGATGCAAATATGAAAACGCGCTTTGATATTCCGCACCTAAGCGATATTGCCGACGACTACGATTATTTTGTTATCGGCTCCGACCAAGTTTGGAATCCGAATTTTGTTGTACCAGGAAGATTTTTGGATTTCGCGCCAACCGAAAAGCGAATCGCCTACGCCGCGAGCATTGCCGTTTCAAAGTTGCCAGAGAGAGTTATAGAAAATTATCGGCAAAAAATTTTGGAAATGGCGCATGTATCCGTTCGTGAGCGCGAAGGTTGCAATTTGATTGAAAAGATCACGGGCAAGCGTCCTGTTCAAGTTCTCGACCCTGTCTTTCTTCTGTCGGTTGAGGAATGGCGCGAAATTGCAAAGCGTCCGACTTGGCTCAATCAAAAGAAATATGAACGCGGCTATTTGCTGACTTATTTTTTCAATGGGAAGCCGCCCGAACAAGTCAACGCGCTTGCGGCAAAACTCGACTTGCCCGTCATAAATCTCAAGGACATAGACAACTTTAATCATTACATCACCGGCGTTGAAGAATTTTTGTACCTTGTCGACCACGCAACGTTGTTCTGCACGCATTCATTTCACGGCGCGGCGTTTTCACTTATATTCAAGCGTCCGTTCATTGTTTACTTTATTGACAGTGTATTAATTTCGCGCTTTACGCGGGTATCGTCCTTGCTCGACATGGTTAATCTGCGCGACAGAGTGACGGACTCCAATTTGAATATAAAAGTCGCCGACCCGTTGACAATAGATTTTTCGCGTTGCGATGAAGTCTTGCCCGCCGAACAAAAGCGGTCTTTAAAATTTTTGGCAAACGCATTGTGGCAATAAAATTTCGGAGGTGACAAATTATGAAGATTGAGGAAATGATTGCCGCCAATCGCGCAGATTGTAGCGGTTGCGGGGCTTGCGCGAATATTTGCCCGAAGAACGCGATTAAAATGACTCGTGACGCTGAAGGCTTTGCTTATCCGATAATTGATCCTGAACTTTGCATAAAATGCGGGCGTTGCGATATGACTTGTCCCGCTTTGAATTACGAGGCGAAAACGATTGACGCCTTGCCGCCGACTTTTGTAGCGACTTATCCCAATGAAAAAATTCTCCGTCAAAGTTCGTCGGGCGCAATTTTTACGGCGTTAAGCGAAATTATTTTGACGAACGGCGGGATTGTCTTCGGCGCAGGCTTTGATAAAAATTGGCACGTCCGCCACATGTCGGCTAAAAATCTTGACGAGTTGAAAAATCTGCGCGGCAGTAAATACGTTCAAAGTCCTATTGGCGACGTTTATCGGCAAGTTCAAGACGCGCTCCAGTCGCAACCCGTTTTATTTACGGGCGTTCCTTGTCAATGCGTCGGCTTGAAAAATTTTCTCGGCAAAGATTACGACAATCTTTTGACGGTTGATGTAATTTGTCGTGGGGTGCCTTCGCCCGCGTTGTGGGAATGTTATATCGATACGCTCGGCTATGCGCATGAAATTACGCATGTCAACTTTCGCACTAAACGCAGAGGCTGGGGAAAACGCATGGACATAAATTTTTCTGACCAAGAGCACAAGGCGGAGCGAATTCTCAACAATCTTTATGGACGACTTTTCTTGCGGAATTTATCTTTGCGTCCGTCGTGTTCGGCTTGCAAATTTAGATTTCCGAATGGACAGAGCGACTTGACGATAGGCGACGCATGGGGTATTAAAGACTTCGCGCCAGAAATGTTTGATAGTCGCGGAGTATCAGTGGTTTTTATTCACACGGCTAAAGGCGAGAAATTTTTTGAGCAAGCGGGCTTGAAGAAACAACAAGTCAGTTTTGCTGACGTCGTGAAAAGGAATACATTTTACATATCGCCTGCGATTGCGGATTCGCGTCGCAAAGAATTTTTTGACGACCTTGCCGAGAATAATGATTGGTTTGCAGTTATGCAAAAATATTATAATCAAGATGACGAGACGAATAACAAAGAAACAGACGCCAAGAACGCCGCCGCCTTCAAGGAAAGTTTTACAAACGTCACCGCGCAGATTCGCCAAAACTTCGAGAAAAATATTTTAGTCATATTCACACCAACGAACGACAACGAGCAACAGATTTTTGTTAATTTCTTAGAGCGGAATTTTAAAAATTGCGGCGTGTACCTGCTCCGACCCGGCAAAAAGTTTCCGATGATTTTCATAGAGAATTTTTCGTTGCTTAAATTCAGTCTCAAGAAAACTGATGAGCTGACTAGCTTTGTTAAACAATATAACATTTCGGAGATTTTCGTTAAGCTCCCGTTGGACTTCGGAAAAAATTCGTCAATGGTAAATAATTGGCTGAAGAACTGCGGCTTGCCCGCCAAAACTTTTGACAAAAAATAGTTCGAGATAAAAATCAAAAATAGATGCATAGTGTTTTTGGTGCATTATGTATTCATAGGATTAAAAATTTGACAGTTTATTACAGGCTAAATATAATTTATGCGTCAAAGGTTTTTTTTATTTAAATTACGGGAGGGAAATTTTTTAATGGATTTGTCGCAACTGCTAAACGACGTAAATGATTTTGTATGGGGTCCGATAATGTTGGCGTTCTTAGTCGGCACGGGCATTTTCTTAACGATTCGATTGAAATTTTTGCCGTGGATAAATCTCTGGTACGCAATCAAAATGATTATGCTCCATAAGACGGACAATAAAGGCGACTTGTCCCCGTTTCAATCGCTCATGACGGCATTATCTGCGACGGTCGGCACAGGTAATATCGTCGGCGTGGCAACGGCTATGGTACTCGGTGGACCCGGCGCGATTATTTGGATGTGGATAAGCGCGGCGTTCGGGCTTTCGACTAAATACGGCGAATCGGTTCTTGCCGTTAAATATCGCGAGACGAACTCCGTCGGCGAAATGGCGGGCGGTCCGATGTACGCTATGAAAAACGGTATCGGCGGCTCCTTCGGAAAAATTATGGCGACGCTGTTCGCACTATTCGCGGTCTGCGCGTCGTTCGGTATCGGCAACATGACGCAGGCGAATTCTATCAGCTCCGCTTTTCAATCAAGTTTCGGCTTGTCGAGCGAAGTCACGGGAATAATTTTGGTCGTTTGTTCGCTGGCGGTTTTAGTTCGCGGCGTTCACTCAATCGGTAAAGTTTCTAGCTTTATCGTTCCAAGTATGGCGTTTTTCTATATTCTGTTCACCGTGATAATTGTTATCGTCAACTTTGAAAACGTTCCCAGCGGACTTGTGATTATGTTCCAAATGGCGTTTTCGACAGAAGCTGTTGCGGGTGGCGTCGGCGGTTCGATTATCGCGAGTATGTTGACTGCGATGCGTTGGGGCGTAGCTCGTGGCGTTTTCTCCAACGAGGCGGGCTTAGGTTCGGCTCCGATTGCGGCGGCGGCGGCTCGTACTGACCATGCGTCGCGTCAAGGTTACGTCAACATGACGGGTACTTTTTTCGACACGATGATTATCTGTTTATTGACGGGCTTAGTTATCGCGAGTTCGGGCGTGCTTGGCTCCGTCGACCCTGAAACGGGTAAATTAATTTCGGGCGCACCGCTAACGATTTTGGCATTCGGCACGGTTTACGGCGAGGGCGCGAAGTATATCGTCTCGATTGCCCTTGCGCTGTTTGCTTATTCCACAATTCTCGGCTGGGAGTATTACGGCGAAAAGTCGCTTGAATATCTCGTTAGCAACCGCGCTGTCATTTACGGCTATAGAATTCTTTTCAGCCTTATAACTTTTATCGGCGCGACGCAGACCCTTGACGTTGTTTGGAATTTCTCGGACACCATGAACGGCTTAATGGCGATTCCAAATTTGATTTGCTTGATAGTTCTTAGCAAGGACATTGCCAACGAGTGCTTTGACTATCAAAAGAATTTCATAGCTAAAGGCAAGTGAGCTTATTAAAAATTTTCCGCAGTCTGCGCGGCTGTGGAAATTTTTTTTTGCCCGTTGTACAATGTGGATTAGGAACTAGGAACTGGGAACTAGAAACTGCTAGTCCCTAAATCCTAACTCCTAATTCCTAATGTAAAGAAAGGCGGGAACGCATTGGCAAAATATAAAGCAAAAAAATCTGCCGCGATAAAAATTTCCGCGTGCTATATGGTCAAGAACGCCGAGAAAGATTTAGCGCGTTCGCTTGAAAGCTTAAAAAAATACGTCGACGAGATAATCGTTGTGGATACCGGCTCGACCGATTCAACTGTCGAAGTCGCTAAAAAGTTCGGCGCGAAAATTTTTCATGAGACGTGGCAAGACGATTTTTCTACTCCGCGCAACGTTGCCATTCGCGAGGCGGCGGGAGATTGGATTGTCTTTCTCGACGCTGACGAATATTTTGTAAATAACACCGCTAAAAATCTGCGCGAAGTCATAAAGCTTGCTCAAAAGGCAAAGGCGCAAGGCGTTAGCGTAAACCTTTTGAACGTCGACGCCGATAACGGCAATAAAATTATTAACGGCAGTCACGTCTTGAGAATTTTTGAAAAGGCTCCGAACGTCCGCTACGTCGGCAAAATTCATGAAGAAGTTTATAACGGCGATAAGATTTTAAATCGCATAACCGCGCCCGCTAATCTGCTGACGATTTATCATACGGGTTATTCTTCGTCGATTATCAAGGCTAAGCTCGAACGTAATTTGAAAGCATTACTTGAAGAGCTTGCCACCTCCGACACGCCCGAAAAACTTTACGCTTATCTTGTCGATTGTTATTACGGCTTAAGCGATTGGGCGAACGCCGAAAAATACGCCCGCCTTGAGCTTGACGCCCGTAAAAATCCTTCTAATCGTCCCGTCCGAATTCTGATTGAGATTTTGGAAAAAGACCCTGCGCGTTTTGAAGAGTGCTTTGAAATTTCTAAACTCGCCGTCGAACGTTATCCCAAAGTCCCCGAATTCTCCGCGAAGTTGGCAGATTGTTTCGCTAAGCGCGGCGATTATCGCAAAGCCGTCGAAGAAATGAAACGCGCCATTGACAAAGCTAAAAATTATAAAGATGAATTCGAGTCTTCCAACTTCGACGCAACTAAAATTAAAATCGCGCAGGAGCTGATTGAAACTTGGAGCACGACGATTTCTCTGTGCTACATGGTTAAAAACGCCGAGAAAGATTTAAAGATTTCTCTGGACAGCGTGGCGCAATTCGTTGACGAAATAATCGTTGTCGACACTGGCTCAACCGATGACACTGTCGAAGTCGCTAAAAAGTTCGGCGCGAAAATTTTTTACGAGAAATGGCAAGACGATTTCTCCACTCCGCGCAACGTCGCTATTCGCGAGGCTAAGGGCAGTTGGATTGTTTTCCTTGACGCCGACGAATACTTTGTAAACGATACCGCCCAAAATATCCGCAAGGCGATTAAGCTTGCTAAGAAAAATAAATTTCAAGGGCTATCAATCAGTTGGATTAATGTCGACGCCGATAACGACAACAAAATCATTGACGCGAGCCACGCCCTCCGAATTTTCGAGAACGCTCCCGGGCTTCACTACGTCGGCAAAATTCACGAGACGCCTTTTATTGGCGATAAAATTTTAAGCAACATTACTATGACGACCGACGATTTATTAATGCTTTATCATACGGGCTATTCAACTTCGATTGTCAAAGAAAAATTCGAGCGCAATTTGAAACTCTTGCTTGAGGAGCTTAACACCTCCGACGCGCCCGAACGAGTTTATTCCTACCTTGTCGATTGCTATTACGGTTTAGGCGATTGGGCGAATGCTGAAAAATATGCGCGGCTCCACGTAGAAAAGATTAAAAGCCTTAGTACGCGCCCGCTTAAAATTTTGTTGGATATTCTTTCAAAGGAACCTGCGCGGACAGACGATTATTTAGAAACTTTAAAGCTCGCGATTAAAAATTATCCTAAGAATCCCGAATTCTCCGCGCAACTCGCCAAATTCTACGCTCAACAAGGAGACTGGCGACCCGCCGTTAAAGAAATGGAAACGGCTCTTGAAAAATTCAGCAAGCGCGACGGAACTTTTACTGATTCGGATTTCGACGAACAGAAAGAAAAATCTGCGCGGAAATTAATCGAAACGTGGAGTCAAACAATTTCCGCCTGCTATATCGTCAAGAACGGCGCAAAAGATTTAAAAAATTCTCTGAACAGCGTGGCGCAATACGTCGACGAAATTATTGTTGTTGATACCGGCTCGACAGATAACACAATTGGAGTTGCTAAGGAATTCGGCGCGAAAATTTTCCATGAAACTTGGCAAAATGATTTCGCAACGCCGCGCAACGTCGCTCTTAATGCGGCTAAAGGCAGTTGGATTCTTTTCCTCGACGCCGACGAATACTTTGTAAAAGGCACCGCCCAAAATCTTCGTAGGGCAATCGAACTCGCGCAGGAAAAGAATATCAAGGGCATTCTCGTCAGCTTGATAAACGTCGACACCGATAACGAAAATAAAAATCTCGGCGGAAGCCGCGTACTTCGCCTTTATGAAAATGTTTCTGGAATTCACTATGTTGGTAAAATTCACGAGCAACTTTTTATTGGCGACGAACTTTTAACGAGCTTAATAGCTGTTCCTTCCGACTTGTTGCTAATTTGGCATACGGGCTATTCCGCGTCAATTCATAAGGAAAAAATGGAACGCAATCTTAAAGCCTTGCTTGACGAACTTGCCACTACCGATAATCCCAAAAGAATTTACGGCTACCTTGCCGAAACTTATCAAGCTCTCGAAGATAATGATAACGCCGAGAAATATGCGCGGCTCGACTTCGATACGGGCGAAACTCTTTCCACCGCCTCAACGCGAATTCTTTTGGAAATTTTATCTGAAAATCCCGCGAAGATTGACGATTATTTGAAGTATCTTAAACTGACCATTGAACGTTATCCCAAAGTTCCCGAATTTTCTGCTAAGCTCGCCGAAGCTCTTGCCGATAAAGGCGAATATCAAGCCGCCGTCGACGAAATGAATCGGGCGTTTGATAAGGTCAAAAATCGTGACGAAAATTCTGAGGCGTCAACTTTCGGCGTCGAGGCTTTTAATTACTCCCAGAAACTCTTGGAAAAGTGGCAAGGAAAAATTTGCGAGCAGATGAAGAATTTCACGCCCGAAGAAAAAAAGCGCGAAATAGAGAGATTGACTAATGAACTTCTTCAATATAAAGAGCTGTTTAACGATAGTAAAAGAATTCTGCAGATAGCCGAAAAAATTTTTGCACTCAAACCCGATGAGGCAATGCCTGTAGAAAAAGTCGCAAACGTTTACATTAATTACAAAATGACTGACGAGGCAGAAAAGGTTCTTGATTATCTTGAAGAAAAATTTCCGCCCACCCGTCATCGGACATTGTTGCGCGCGCAATTTTATTTCATAAAAAAGAACGGACTCGAAGCCATAAAAACTGCCGAGCGGGCACTTACTTTAGAAAAAGACCTTTTCCTCAATAAAATGTTCCTCTTTAATCTTTTGGGACAGGCTTATCGTCTTATCGGCAATGCCAAAAAAGCTTGCTATCATTACAGAGCCAATGCCACTCTCGATCTGAGTGAGCTGAAAAATTCTCCCGAACTCGAAAAAATTTTCCATCATGCAAGAAACATTCAAATCGATGAACACAGTAATCTTCTTTTTAATCTGCATAATCTCAACATAAGTCGTGAAGAACTTTTCGGTTGGATTCGAGACTTCAATAAATTTTACAAAGACATTCCCCGTTATAAGCACAATATTAAAAAACACGCCAAGCATAAGAAAATTCGTATCGGCTACATTTCGCCCGACATAAGGTATCACGTCGTCGCCTTTTTCATTATGCATTTATTCAAAAGCTATGACAGGACGCGCTTTGAAGTTTCCATTTACGCCAACAATCTTTATGACGGCATAACAAAAGAACTTTGCAATGAAGTTGATTTCTTCCGCGATATTTTTGATAAACCTGCAGAAGAAGTTGCCGAGCAGATTTTTAAAGATGAAATTGACATTCTTGTTGATTTAGCGGGACATACTGCGGGTAATTGTCTTAAAGTTATGGCGTACAAGCCCGCGCCGATTCAGATTTCGGGTATAGGCTGGTTTGATTCAACAGGGCTGGATACGATTGATTATTTTTTGGCGGACAAGTTCACTGACCCCGAAGGTTTAAACGAAAAATTTTTTACGGAAAAAATCTTGAGGCTACAACACAGTCATTTTTGCTACGTGTGGCATGACTTCCCGCATATGACGACGCCCGCGCCTTGCATAAAAAAAGGTTACGTTACTTTTGTGAGTTTTAACAATTTTGTCAAGGTGACGGATGAAATATTGAGAGCTTGGTCGGAAATTTTAAACGCCGTGCCTAATTCACGCCTTTATCTTAAGAGTGCTGTTTTCAAAGAAAATTGCGGACTAGAGCTAGCCAAAGAACGTATGACAAAAATCGGAATCAATGTTGAGCGCGTCGACTTTGAGGATATTGAAGATAACTACCTTCAATGTTATGAACGAGCTGACATTGCACTTGATACATATCCTTATCCCGGCGGCGGCACTACTTGCGACGCGCTTTATATGGGTATCCCCGTTATAACTTTGGTCGGCGAGCGGCATAATTCGCGCTTTGGTTATTCGTTGCTTATGAACATGGGGCTTGAGGAACTTTGCGCCTTCAACATGACGGAATATATACAGAAGGCAATCGAGCTTGCTAACGACAAGGAGCGTCTGCGCGAATATCACTTGACACTTCGCCGAAGAATGGAAGAGTCGCCCGTCATGAACGATATAATTTATATGGGCGAAATTGAGCAAGCTTACGAAAAAATTTTCAGCGCGTGGCTTAATAAAAAGCCTTTGCCCGACTTCCCGCAGGAGCCTGAACCAATTACCGAAGAACTTGCCGATAAATATTACAAACGGGCTTTGGAATATCTTCCGCTTGAAGACGCGGACAGAGGCAGTAAGTATAAAAGCCGCTTTGATTTCAAGCGCACGCTTTACTTTGCCGAGCTTGCCGCGCAGTGTCCGTCGAAGGTTGACGCGGGACTTCTCCTTACGATAGCCGACAGGAGATATTTGACGGACGATAATTTAGGCGCGTATGAAATTATGCACAAGGCGATTGAGCGGCTTTATCCGCCTTACGACGAGGCTAAGAATTTGCCCAATGACGTTCTCGCGGAATATTTCTGCAAAATGGCTAAGTATTGCCAAGACAACGGACATCACCTTGAGGCGATTGAAAATTATGAGCGGGCGTTTGACATTTGCGAAACTCCCCAGCGCAAGCTTGAATATTATGACGCGATACTTTTGACGTTGCACTTTTTAGACATTCCGAGCGAAGACCTTGCCGCGCCGCACTTCGATTATCAGCAATTCTTCGAGGGCATTGAAACTTTTACGACTTATCACAAGCCGCACGAGCGAATAAGGGTTGGCTACATTTCGGGCGACTTCAGACAGCACGCGGCGTTTTCGGTTATTTTCGGATTCATTTCCTGCCACGACAAAAGCAAGTTCGAGGTAACCTGCTACAGCCGCAACAAGGTCGACGATTTTTATACGGAAATTTTCAAGAAAGCCGTCGAGCACTTTGTCAGCGTCAAGGGCTTGACTGATGAACAAATCGCCCAAAAAATTCACGACGACGAAATTGACATTGCCTTTGACTTAGCGGGGCATACGGGGCTTAACGGCTTGCCAGCGTTGGCTTATAAGCCCGCGCCTGTCCAAATTTGCGGCGTAGGTTATATGTCGACGACTGGACTAAAGGCGATTGATTATTTCATAACCGACGAAATTCTTGACCCGCCCAATCAAAATCGTGAGAAATATTTTAGCGAGAAATTCCTTTATCTGCCGTCGCAATTCTGTTATCTGCGTCCTGAAAAAATTGCCCCGTCGGAAGGAGCCGCTTGCGTCGAAAATGGCTATGTAACTTTCGGGACGATTTGCCGCTACTCCAAAATCAGCAATGATATGCTTGCCGTTTGGAAAGAAATTCTTGACCGCGTGCCCGACGCTAAGTTGATTATGCGGGCGCAGGAATTCATCAGTAATAAAACTGTCGACGAACTTTATAACCGCATGAAAAATATCGGCTTCGACGTGGACAGGGTAGTTTTCCGCGCCGCCGTTGCCGACAACGATTATTTCCAAGCGATAAGCAAGATTGATATTATGCTGGACGCTTTCCCCTATGTGGGCGGTGTCACGACTCTTGACGCGCTTTATATGGGCGTTCCCGTCGTCAATTTTTATGGCGAGCGGCACAGTACGCGCTTTAGCAAGAGTATTTTGAACGCCGTCGGCTTGAGTGAGCTTTCTGTCAATTCGGTTGAGGCTTATATCCAAACGGCGGTCGCGCTTGCCAATGATTTTGATACCCTTGACATTCTCCATAAAAATTTGCGGCAAATGTTCCTGAACTCGGACGCACTTAATCCCATGAAGTATTGCCGCGCTTTGGAGAAAAAATTTGAGGAATTTTTTAGATAAAGTTTTGATTTTAGGGAGGAATAGTTATGAAAAAAGACGCCCCGTCACTCAGCCAACTTTTAAGTTCGCCGGGCATAAAACGCCGCTTTGAGGAATTGCTTGATAAATCCGCGCCGTCGTTTATCTCGTCGATATTGACAATCGTAAAGAGTAATTCTAAACTGCAAGACTGCGACCCGTATTCTGTTTTGAGTGCAGCGGGAATTGCGGCGGCGTTGAAGTTGCCGATAAATCCGAGCTTGGGCTTTGCGTATATCGTGCCCTACAAGAATCAAGCGACGTTTCAACTGGGCTATCGCGGCTTTATTCAGTTGGCAATGCGTAGCGGGCAATATAAAACGCTGAATTCGGGCGCGGTTCGCGAAGGACAGATAAAGGAAATCGATTTCGAGACTGGCGAGATAATTCGCGGCGAAAAAATTTCGGACGATATTGTCGGCTACGTCGCTTATATGGAGTTGCTTAACGGCTTTAAAAAATCGCTTTACATGACGGTCGAGGAACTGCAGGCGCACGCCGAAAAGTATTCAATGAGCTACGCCTATGATTTGCGTTCGGGGAAAAAATCTTCGGTCTGGACGACGAACTTTGACGCAATGTCTAAAAAGACTGTGCTGAAAAGATTGCTTAGCACCTTCGGGATAATCAGCATTGACCAACAGAGCCTTGCATTGGCGACGGCGTTGCAAGCTGACCAAGCTGTCATTACGGAGGAAGGTTTCCGCTACATTGATAACGAACGCGGCGAGGAAAGAATTGTGCCTTTCACGGACGTTATCGACCTGCCCGAAGCCGACGACGCCGATGAGTCCGAAGAAGACGATAAGGAGCTGTCAACAGTAGATTAAAATATGTAAAAATGTCTAATCAGGTAGACAAAGGTGCAGCTTAAAGCTGAAGGCTCATAAAAAGCCATTGAGCTAGTTTGTGCTAACTTTAAAGCAGCCGGAACGATAGGAATGCG
>JAFYNH010000059.1 GCA_017549815.1 Selenomonadaceae bacterium | reverse complement strand
TGCCATGTCGTCACTTCCTTTCAAGTAATAAAAGAGTTATCCGCGTCGAGTCGCTGTCATTGTCGTCCATAAAATCATCCTTTCATAAAAACCAAAAGACAAATTCATACTAAACATTAACATTATAAACACCCCCCCCCCTAAATTGTCAAGCATTTGCGAAAACTTTTTATCAAACTTTAATCTTGGGCATAAAAAAATCCCCTCTTTTCCAAAGAGTGGATTCGCAGAACCGCTGTTGCTGACTTCGATTCGGTTTATTCTTAAATTTTGTCTGTTGAAAAACTTTTTCTTTGTTGCGCCCAAAGAAAAAGTAACAAAAAGAAAGGGCGTCCGTCCGCTGTATTTCGCATCACGCGAAATAGTCGCGGCGGTCGCACGTCCTGTGCGACCGGGTTTCACCTTCCCACTACGTTTTTTCCATTACGCATTGCGCATTTCTAATTACGCATTAAAAAAATCCCCGCCGAGCTTGTCGGACAGGGTTAAAAATTTTTCCCGCGCAGATTTAATTTTAGGAACTAGGGATTAAGAGTTAGGGACTAGTTTTTTGCCGCTGACGCTAATTTTGTAATCCGTACCGTTGACGTTGAAACTTGTCGCCGTGAAATCTTTAAGAGTAATATCTTTGGACGTGGAGCCGACCTTGAAATAAACTTCTTTCTTTGACTTATTATAAGACGCAGTGAAAGATCCCGTAATTTCGAGCATGTCGCTATTATCAAAGCCGTAAATGACATCTTTGCCGTCGCCGCTCTCGTAGATGAAAGTATCAGCACCTTTGCCGCCCCAGAGCGAATCATTACCCTTTCCGCCCGTGAGAATATCATCGCCTGCGCCACCGTAGAGTTTATCATTGCCACTGCCGCCGTTAAGTGAATCGTTACCTGCGTCGCCCGATAAAATATCAGCACCTTTACCGCCACTGAGTGAATCGTTACCTGAGCCGCCGTAGAGTTTATCGTTGCCCGTGCCCCCAGATAAAGTATCAGCTCCTTTGCCGCCTTTTAAAACGTCGTCATTAGCTTTTCCGTAAAGTTTATCATTACCCTTGCCGCCGTCGACAGTAACAGATGCCGCGTAGTTGGTTATGACATCCGCGCCGCCTTGTCCGTTAATCGTCAACTGCGAGATATAATTATTAACCGTTTCGGCACGTTTTGAACCCGTAAAGCTTGTAGGAGATTTATTAGCACTGGCAAGAGATTCCAAGTTGAACGTGTAGTTGCCGCCGCCACTTACGACCGTTACTCCGTCGCCGCTGAAGTTATCCGCCGGAATGCCGAAATTTTTATTTTCGCTAACCGATATGCTACTATACTTCGACAATCCTGCGAGACTGAACGATCTGATTGAATCCGCGCCAGAACCCTTGTAACTCAAAGTTCCGTCTGAAGAAAAGTCCGCGAATTCCATTATCTGAACCACTTTGCCCTTTTCGTCAAGATGATTCATTGCGTGTTCAAAGGTGTCGAAGTATATGGGGATTGTGTCATTTGAAAGCACAATTCGCGCTGACGAGACGGCTTTCATGTTGATATACGCGGGATTGCCTTCGCCGTCGGGCATATACATTATAAATTCTGCCTCGTCAGCTATTGCAGTGCCGTTGTCCTTTACGCCCTGATTCTCAACTAACTCTCTGTCGCCTTCGAGATTAATTTTGTCTATAGTAAAAGTTCCCGCTTTGATTTTCAAAGTAGGCTTGTTGCTGTCTGGAGCGCAAAGCAACATATCGGGATTTTTAAACAGTACCGACTTTTCTACTTCGAGAGGCTCGGAGACATATACGTTTTTCTTCATCGTGAGGACGATGTCTTTGCCAGAGGTGTCGCTATTAATCGCCGCAATCGCTTCTTGAATAGTTGAGTAGCTTTTCTCTTTCTTCTTCCCTATTTTTACTGTTGCAACAACGTCGTCGAAACGCTGGAGATCGAAGACGAACTGATTAGCGAGGGTTACAACTTTGTTTCCTTCCATAAAAATATCTCCTTTTCTAGGATAGCAATCATGCCAAGTCACTTTTTTAGCAACTCGACTTTAAATGTTATCCTAAACCGTTGACATTGTTTTGTCAATTATTATGTTCAAAAAATAGGAACTAGGAGTTAGGAATTGGGAACTGGCTTTTAGTTCTAAAAAAAAATCCCCGCCGATTGTGACGGGGAAAATTTTTTGTCCGCGCAGATTTTTATTTGGCTAAAGTTTTGCCGCTTACATGATAAGTTTCATTGTTAATGTTGAAATTGGTTGAAGTGCCGACGTTTTTCAATGTCAAAGTTCCGCCGTCCTTTACTGTAAGCGTGAGCGTATTATTGCTGTAGGCTGCTTGTGTGAAAGTGCCAGCCGCCTTGCCCGTCTTATCGAGAATGTTAAGCAGTTCGCCGCTCGCATAATCCATAATCGTATCGGAACCGTCGCCCGCTTGGAAGATAAATTTGTCGTTGCCGTCGCCGCCGTAAAGGGTATCGTTGCCCTTGCCACCCCAGAGAGTATCAACTCCTGCGTTGCCGTAAAGTTTATCGGCTCCACTGCCGCCGACAATGGAATCGTCGGTTGTGCCGCCCTGAACCGTAATGGCTTTCGTGCCGAGTGTGCCGTCAACATTTTTAACTCCGTAATCGGCGAGCTTAATCGTACCGTTGAACGAGGCGGGAACTTTAACAGTATCGCTATTAACGAATACGCCGCCGCTGTAAAGAGTTTCAACGCTGTCCATCATGAACATTATATCGTCGGCACTCTTGACGGTTATCGAATTGGAACCGATTTTTACAGTCGTAT
Organism: Selenomonadaceae bacterium; assembly: GCA_017549815.1. Lineage (GTDB taxonomy): Bacteria > Bacillota > Negativicutes > Selenomonadales > Selenomonadaceae > Quinella. The sequence goes on along the minus strand of JAFYNH010000059.1, from coordinate 3,481 downwards.
CATTATTCTTTGTCGAAATGTCGGTTATAGCTGCGCCAGAGCCGAGACTGATTTTGTCGCCCGAACCGTAGTTTTGAATAAGGTCATTTCCGTCGCCTTTAGCATAAGCGAAGACATCAGCTCCTTTGCCGCCAACGAGCGTGTCATTGCCAACTCCGCCGTTAAGCGTCGAACCTTTACTGCCCGCAACTATTCTGTTCGCTTTAGCATTGCCGAGAATCGAAATCGCGTCTGTCTTCGAGCCGTCGATTGTCACTAATGCAGAATAATTCGCCGCGTTGAAGTTACCGGACGAGCTTGCCAAAGTTACGCCTGCTTGTTTGCTGTCGAAAATGCCTGCCGCTGTATAAATGTTGACGTCCGTTTTCTTATTCGCAGTGGAAGTAATCGCCTTGCCGACGTCGTTCTTTATCGTCAATGAATTGTTCGTTCCGTAGTTGAGAATCACGTCGGAGCCGCTGATTGTGTAGTCGCTGTAAGTCAAGCTGTCCGCGATAATTATCTTGTCGGTCGTCGCGTAATCAGTTATGACATCTTTTCCACCACTATAGATAAAGACATCATTTCCATTGCCGCCTGTGAGCGTGTCATTACCAGCTACACCGCCAAGAGTATCCGCTCCCGTGCCGCCAACAATCGAATTATCAAGCGCGTTGCCAGTAATTTTTATCACCGCACTCCGCGCCGAGCTGTCTACATTTTTAACTGCCGCGCCCAATGTGTATTCCTTAGCGAAGGTCGTCGGCAACGTTATCGATTCACCATTGACGAACACACCGCCGCTATAAATCGTCTCAACGCCGCCCGTAATAAATGTTGCGTCGCCAGAGCCTTTAATCGTTATCGAATTGGAGCCGATTTTTACAGTCGTATCATTATTCTTTGTCGAAATATCGGTTATCGCCACGCCAGAGCCGAGTGAAATTTTATCGCCCGAACCGTAGCTTTGGATAAGGTCATTTCCGTCGCCTTTAGCATAAGCGAAAATGTCAACGCCATTGCCGCCAACGAGTGTGTCATTGCCAACTCCGCCGTTAAGCGTCGAACCCTTACTGCCTGCAACTATCTTGTTCGCTTTAGCATTGCCGACAATATTAATCGCGTCTGTCTTCGAACCGTCAATCGTTACGAGGTTATTATAATTAGACGCGTTGAAGTTACCAGACGAGCTTGCGAGCGTTACTCCAGCTTGTTTGCTGTCGAAAATGCCCGCCGCCGTGTAAATGTTTACGTCTGTTTTCTTATTAGCAGTAGTGGTGATAGCCTTGCCGACGCCGTTCTTTATCGTCAATGAATTATTCGTTCCGTAGTTCAGAATCACGTCGGAGCCGTTGATTGTGTAATCGCTGTAAGTCAAGCCGTCCGCGATAATTATCTTGTCGGTCGTGGCATAATCGGTAATGACATCTTTGCCGCCGCTATAGACGAAAATATCATTTCCATTGCCGCCTGTGAGGGTGTCATTACCTGCCGCGCCGCCGAGAGTATCTGCTCCTGTACCGCCAATAATTGAATTATCAAGCGCGTTGCCAGTAATTTTTATTGCCGCACTCCGCGCCGAGCTATCTACATTTTTAACTGCCGCGCCCAATGTGTATTCCTTAGCAAAAGTTGTTGGCAACGTTACCGATTCACCATTGACGAACACACCGCCGCTGTAAATTATTTCGCCGTCGCCCGTCGTAAACGTTGCGTCGCCAGAACCTTTAATCGTTATCGAATTGGAGCCGAGCTTTACCGTTGTGTCATTATTCTTTGTCGAAATATCGGTTATCGCCACGCCAGAGCCGAGACTGATTTTGTCGCTCGAACCGTAGTTTTGAATAACTTTGTTGCCGTCGCCTTTAGCATAAGCGAAGACATCAACGCCATTGCCGCCAATCAACGTATCGTTGCCAACTCCGCCGTTAAGCGTCGAACCTTTACTTCCCGCAACTATTCTGTTAGCTTTAGCATTGCCGACAATATTAATCGCGTTGGTTTTCGAGCCGTCAATCGTCACAAGGTTATTATAATTAGTCGCGTTGAAGTTGCCCGCCGAGCTTGCCAAAGTTACTCCTGCTTGCTTGCTGTCGAAAATGCCCGCCGCCATGTAAATGTTTACGTCTGTTTTCTTATTAGCAGTGATATTTATAGCTTTGCCAACGCCGTTCTTTATCGTCAGTGAATTATTCGTACCGTAGTTCAGAATTACATCGGAGTCGTTGATTGTATAATCGCTGTAAGTCAAGCCGTCCGCGATAATTATCTTGTCGGTCGTTGCATAGTCCGTGATAACATCTTTGCCGCCGCTATAGACGAAAATATCATTTCCATTGCCGCCTGTGAGGGTGTCATTACCTGCCGCGCCGTCGAGAGTATCCGCTCCTGTCCCGCCAACTATTGAATTGTCAAGCGCGTTGCCAGTAATTTTTATTGCCGCACTCCGCGCCGAGCTATCGACGTTTTTAACTGCCGAACCGAGCGTATAATCTTTCGCGAAAGTCGTTGGCAATGTCACTGATTCATTGTTTACAAACACGCCGCCGCTGTAAATTATTTCGCCGTCGCCCGTCGTAAACGTTGCGTCGCCAGAGCCTTTAATCGTTATCGAATTGGAACCGAGCTTAACCGTCGTGTCATTATTCTTTGTCGAAATATCGGTTATCGCCACGCCAGAGCCGAGTGAAATTTTGTCGCCCGAACCGTAGCTTTGAATAAGGTCGTTGCCGTCACCTTTGGCATAAGCGAAAATGTCAACACCATTGCCGCCAACCAACGTGTCATTGCCAACTCCGCCGTTAAGCGTTGAACCTTTACTGCCCGCAACTATTCTGTTAGCTTTAGCATTGCCGAGAATAGAAATCGCGTCTGTCTTTGAGCCGTCGATTGTCACTAATGCAGAATAATTCGCCGCGTTGAAGTTGCCCGCCGAGCTTGCCAAAGTTACTCCTGCTTGCTTGCTGTCGAAAATGCCAGACGCCGTGTAAATGTTGGCTTCCGTTTTCTTATTAGCAGTAGTGGTGATAGCCTTGCCGACGCCGTTCTTTATCGTCAATGAATTGTTCGTTCCGTAGTTCAGAATCACGTCAGAGCCGTTGATTGTGTAGTCGCTGTAAGTCAAGCCGTCCGCGATAATTATCTTGTCAGTCGTCGCATAGTCAGTGATAAAATCTTTGCCGCCGCTGTAGACAAACACATCATTTCCATTGCCGCCCGTGAGGGTGTCATTACCTGCCGCGCCGTCGAGAGTATCTGCTCCTATCCCGCCAACAATCGAATTATCAAGCGCGTTGCCCGTGATTTTTATTGCCGCACTCCGCGCCGAGCTATCTACATTTTTAACTGCCGAACCGAGCGTATAATCTTTCGCGAAAGTCGTTGGCAATGTCACCGATTCATTGTTTACGAAAACGCCGCCGCTGTAAATTATTTCGCCGTCGCCCGTCGTAAACGTTGCGTCGCCAGAACCTTTAATCGTTATCGAATTGGAGCCGAGCTT
>JAFYNH010000058.1 GCA_017549815.1 Selenomonadaceae bacterium | reverse complement strand
GTTCTTCTTCGCGAAGGGCGATAAAGATACTGTCACGATTCAAAACTTTGACTTCACAAACGACAAACTCAAGCTCGCGGACGGTATTCTCAAAGAGATTTCGCAAAGTGGTAATAGCAGTATCTTGTTCGCTACGACGAGCAACGGCAAAAAGAACAGTGCTATCGACGGCGGTCTTAACATTACAAGCTTTAAAGATACTCTTGGCAGTGCCCTCATCAAGGCGAACAACACCTATTACTGGTTCGAGGACGAAGAATTCACGGACAGCACGGGCGAAAAGCAAAAAGATGTTTGGGTAACTTCGATTTCCAAGATTTCGGATTCGACGGCTAAGGGTTTGAGTTCAAACGGTTATTCGATAATCGATTTGAATTACTCGACGAATTTGGTTAAGTCTGGCGTTGCGTACAAGACCGACGACTTCACCGTAAATTCAAACGGTATAACTAAGAAAACAAGCTAAGAATGAACCTGATTATATGAAGTAGTACAAGAAATTTCTTCAATAGCTCATGTTAAGTACATGGGCTTTTTTTTTATGGAACTTTTAGTAAAAAGTTGTTGACAAAACAAATGCAATGAATCAAAATACAGACGCGAGTCGAACTGAAAATCGAAATTAAAAAGGAGGTTGATATAGAGAACAAAAAATCCCTCGAACGTCGCGGCTGTCACGAGGGCAGGGCGCGACTCCGAATTAACAACGCCGAGCCTGAATTAAGGAAAAATCAATTGAAGAGTTATCGTCCCCCAACGAGCACTCCGATAGAAATTTTGACAAACGGAAGCTCGGCAAAAGGAAATAACGAAAGAAGGGAATAAAAAGTCTATGGAAGGAAAAATTTCTTTGTACAATACAGTTATCCCCCACCCAGTCTCACAATTTGCCTTCGACCTTCAGCGTTTCGCTTTTAAAAAAGCAGATACGGCTCCAACAGGAGCATTATTTTCTGTTACAAAATCAGATGGCACTTACTACGGCACCGCAACGGCTGATTTCAAGACGGCTAATGTCGGCGACGCCACAGAAATAACTTTAATAAAAAAATTTACATTTGCCAACCCAGTTACACTTTCAAATGACTGTACATTAAATCTTGAAAGTTTTATCTTAACATTTGGTGATAAAACTACTAAAGATACCAGTTATGGAATAACAACTAGCAAAAAATTAACTGTTACAGGAACGACGGGTTATATTTCAGCCTCTAATACTAAAGCTACAGACACAGAACCGTCATATACCAGATACGCTGTTAAAGTTGAAAGCAATTCCGAGCTGGAAATAAAAAGCGGCAAAATCAGCGGTAAAGTTGAGAACAACGGCACCTTCAATCTGAACGGTGGTACTTCTACAACCGTCACTAACAACGGCACTTTGACTGTTAGCGGCGGTACAGCGACAACCGTCACCAACAATACTGGTGCCACTTTAACAGTGACTAGTGGCAAAGCTACGACCGTCACCAATAGCGGCACTTTCAATCTGAACGGTGGTACTTCTACAACCGTCACTAACAGCGGTACCTTAACCATTAACGGCGGTACAGCGACAACCGTTACCAACAACGGCACTTTTAATCTGAACAGCGGCACTGCAGGAGCCAGTAAGAAAGCCATAACCAACAATGCTGGTGCTACCTTCACGATGACTGGTGGCACGGTCGCCGCTAGTACTACCTTCACCAATAGTGGTACTTTAAATCAGACTGGCGGAACCATATCTGCAACCGTCACCAACAATGCTAATGCTACTTTAACCGTGAACGGTGAAAATGCAAAGGTATATCGTGTCACCAACAGTGGTAAGTTCGAGCTTAAAAGCGGTACCGTAACATATACTTCAACTGGCGTCACCAACAGTGCCAACTCCGAATTTACCATAAGCGGCGGTACCGTTAGCGGTGCTGTTTCCAATAGCGGAACTTTGACTCAGAGTGGCGGCACTGTAAAAAGTACAATAACTAACAATGCCGACTCCGAATTTACCATGAGCGACGGCAATGTTGTTTCTGTCACCAATAAAGGCAAGTTTGATCTTAATGGTGGCAAATCAACTGGAACCGTTACTAACAATGCTGATTCTACCTTTACTGTAAACGGAGGCACTGCTACAACTGTCAAAAATAGTGGCACTTTGAATCTGAGCAACGGCTCAATCACAGGAACCGTTACTAACAATACTGGTGCTACCTTCACGATGAGCGGTAGCGGAACAAAAACAACAACCGTCAACAATAGCGGTACTTTCACAATGAACGACGGTACTGTAAGCTCTTCTGTCACTAATAACAGTAGCGGGCAATTGACCCTTGAAAAGGGTTATATCAATAGCACCAGAAACAGCGGCAATTTCGTCATGAATGGCGGTATTGCAGGCGTTACCAACTACGGAACTGGCACTTTCACGATGAATAACGGTAGTCTTTATGCTGGTAACTCAGGCGGCACCATGAATATTGCTGGCGGCACCGCGTATACCTTAAGGAATACTGGTGGTATAGCTAGTAAGTTTAATCTGACGGGCGGCACAATATATAACGATTTCAGCGAATACGTTGGTTCGGGTACTGATTTCGTTTTACTGGACGACGTTCTCTACGTTGGCAAAGATTACACGGAAAACAGCGACGAAAAGATTAAAAATGCCAAAGTCCTCTACGCCGAAAACAAAGTTATTATCGACGACGGCGAGGAAAAATACTACACGACAGAAGAAAAAGCAACTGCGGCGGCGGATGCTGTTGCGGCAATCGGTGATAAACTCTATTCTACGCTGGATAAGGCAGTAAAGGCGGCAAAAAGCGGCGATGTCATTGAAATTCTCCGCGATTTTACTACGTCGTCTGGCGATATAGTCGTTCAGCAAAAAGAGATAACGCTGGATTTAAAAGGTCACAACATTAAAACCAGTGCTTCGACTCTCTTTGACGTAATGCCTAAATCTTACTTTGAAGACACAAGCACAAAAACAGCAACGAATATTCCTGCGACTTCTTTGACGATAGCTAACACTGGCGGCGATGATTCGGGCTATCACGGCTCAATAAGAAGTGCCGATAATGGTTGGGCTATAGTCGTTGTCGGTGACGGTAATGAAGATCATGCTCCGACCCTTATAGTGAATGGCGGTTACATTTCTTCCGAAGGATCAGAAGGCGTAGCCATAAGCGGTATCGGTAATGCTCCTAGTGGAACAAAAACCCGCGATGACCGTTACATAAACATAATTATAAATGACGGTAATATGGTCGGCGGAAGTAATGAGGGTCTCGGCATTTATATGCCGGGCGAAGGCGCATTAAACGTCAATGGCGGTACAATCACGGGTGCCACAGGTATTGAAATTCGTTCAGGCTCATTGGACATCACGGGCGGCACGATTCAAGCGGGTTACTTCCAAGAGAAGAAAGATGAGCAAGGCAACGTCGTTAAAGACGAAGACGGCAATGTCGTTAAAGAATTCGTGGCGGCAACCGAAGCCTTCACCTCTCCCAACGGTAGCGGATCGACATCAGTAGGTGTGGGCATTGCCGTTGCTCAGCACACCACTAAAAAGCTGATAGATGTTAAAATCAGCGGTTATAACACCAAAGTAATTGGTGCAAATGCTATGGCTGTTTCCAATCCGCAAAATAATGCGTCAAGCGAAACAGTTGGCAATATCGACATACAAATCGAATCCGGTACATTTGAAGCGACAGGCACAATGACTACTGTTAAAGATAGTAAAGGTAATGTTATTAGTACAGTCGAGGGTGCCAACGCTATTTATTACGACGACGCTCGCTCAGACTTCACTGTCACCGATGGCGATTTCAAAGGCAACATTACTGCAGGCGAAAATGCAAAAGAAAAAGTAACTCAAGAAGACGGAACCGTTGTAACAAAAGTCATTACCGAAAATGTTGCAATTAAGGGCGGCACTTATGAAGCCAATTCCAATGTAACCGAATTCCTTTCGTCGGATAATGAAACCATTCCAGCTACAAACAGCGATGGAATGGTCACCATTGCCAAGAAAGTTGTCGGTTGGAATAATGTAAGCGGTACTTCTTACGATTATGTCATATACACGAGAAAACCAGAAGACGAGACTAAACTCGTTGAGAAAGTACTCCTCACTGCAACCAGTGTAACTGATTCGGTGTCACAACTTAAGGTAGATAAAGTAGCAAACAACCTTTTGGGACTCGAAGAGGCTGTATCGTTCACATGGGGCGACGTCGCCGATTCGATTAAGTCAGATTTCCATTTGACAAAATTCAAAACAGGCGAGGGTGTCGTAACAATTACGCCGCAGACCGAAGGCGTTAAAATCGACAGTACTGTTTTAGCTGGTAGTGCTACTTCATTGGTCGCGAGCGGCTCGTACGGAATTTACGTTGACGCGGCGAATAATAGTCTTGTCAATATGAAGGGCGACAAAGGCAACGATATTTTCAGAGCGGGCAAAAGTGCTACGACCATTGACGGCGGCGCAGGTGACGACACGGCTGTTGGTGGTGCGGGCAAAGATGTCTTTTTCTACTCCTCTGGAAATGATGTCGTCGATAGCTTTAACAAAGACGATATAGTTATCATGACGGGCACTCAAAAACCCGTAACGAGCGGCGATAGCCTCATTGCCGGCAGTGCGGACTTTACTCTCCGTTTCGATGAAAATAATTCTCTCGCCTTTAAAAATGTATTGACAGATAGCAGAACGGTTTCTGTTCAAAGCGGCGAAGATGTTTACACTTACACGAAAGATACAATCAAACTCGGCAAAAGCATTACGCTTGCGGCAGGTCATGGCAACTATTTCGATGCTGCTGAAAACGATGTAGATTCAATCGATGCGGCAGCAGTCGTTAATCCGATTCATATTAAAGGCAACGCAAATGACAATTTGCTTGTCGGTAGCAAAATGGGCGGCACTCTCGAAGGTACTTCAGGTAATGATACTCTCGTCGGAAGTGACGACAAAGAAAAATCAGATCATTTCATTTACTTATCCGGTAATGACATTATTAAGAATTACGACATTGAAGTCGATACCGTCGAATTAAAAAGCAAGCCTTCAACGAGCTTTGACAAGATAAAATTCACTGGTGACGATTATATCATTGGTGTAGGAAGCGACAGTCTCACGTTCAAAGGTGTGTCGAAGGTTAAACTTTCACAAGGCACGGATAGTATTTATTACACCGCAGACAGAGTGATAATTAATGACGAGCGCATAACGTTAGGATCCGAATACAGTGGCAAAACTTTCGACGTAAAACAAACCGAAGGTTACGAATCAATAACGTCGATAGATGCGTCGGCAATCACGACCGCAGGCGGTTTGACGATTAACGGTTTATCGGATAAGAACAGCTCGATAATTGGTGCGTCAAGCGGCGGCAAGGTTTATGGTGGTAGCAAAGGCGATACGCTCAAAGCAACCAACGGTAAAACAACTCTCGACGGCGGTTTAGGTGATGATTTGCTCATTGGTGGCAACGGTTCAGACGTTTTCTATTACACGGGCGGCGTAGATTCGATAAGCGGTTACGGTAGCGGCGATTTGGTCAGCGTCAAACCTGAATTTAAACCTGCGGAAGCCAACATAGCAGTAGACGACAATAATATCACCCTTACTTTCGACAACAGCAACAAACTCGTATTTGAAGACGTAAAAGACGCGGCTGTTTCTTTAAGGAGCGGCAATAAAACTTATGCTTACGCAAAAGAATACGTTGCGCTTGATGACAGCATAACTTTAACCTCCAAATTTACGGACACAAATTTTGCGTCGGGCGATTACAATAACGTCGACGCATCTGTGGCGGGCGTTGCAACTGGTATTTCAATAGTTGGTAACGACAACAACAACTATATAATCGGCAGTGCAACGAAAGCAAATTCTCTTGACGGCGGCAAAGGCAATGACACCCTCAAAGGCGGCTCAGCGGCAGATCTCTTCTTCTACACGACGGGCAACGATGTCATTGAAAACTTCGGCACGAACGATAAGTTGGCAATAGATAACGACGCCATTAAGAAAGCTAGAGCTATAAGCAATAAGTTAGTTTTCACTATGGGCGATAAGAATAATGTCCTTACGTTCAAATCGGAAGGCAGTGCTCTTGAAAAGGTTTCGTTGGAAAGCGGCGGCTATCTCACCAAAGACGGCATTGTCAAAGATAATAACTTTAAGTTGTTCTCCAGCGCGAAGGGTAAAATCGAAATCGAGAACGGAATTACTTCGGTTAATGCGTCGAATGCCGATAAACAAAGCGTTACATTGGTTGCAGGTTCGGTTGCAAGTGGCAGTACCTTAGACGTTACCTTTGCGAGCAAGAACAAAAAGAAAGACGGCTTTGAGTACGGCGGCGGCAACGTTTCAATCAGCGGCTACGAAGGCGGCAAGGACAAGATTAATCTGGGCGACGCCACAATCAGCGGCTTCTCGGTAACTGATAAAACTGTTGCGATTTCGGTTAGCGGTGGCGTCATTTCTATCGCGGGTGCACAGGGCGAGGAAGTCCTGATTCATCAAGACGGCGTCAACAAGGGCAATTCCTATTCCAAGATGGTCTTCAAAGAAACGGGCGTCCTTGAGAATAAGAAGAAGAACCCGACGCAAGCAACAGTTATTGCGGGCGTTAAAGGCGGATTCTCGGCAGTTAATGACGCTACTGTAAAGAATATAACGATTTCGAGTGGCGTGTCTGCTGTCAGCATACAAGCGGGCAATAAGAACAACACATTGATAGACGCAAGCGCGGCTGGTGCTGTCAGTCTTATTGGCGGCACGAAGAATGACAAGCTTATCGGCAGTAAGCAAGCGGATACTTTCGTTTATTCGGCAGGCAAAGATATTATCTTAGGCTATGACGAAAGCGATAAAATTTCTCTTAGCGATGATAAACTCGACATTGAAAATGCCAAAATCACGGCGAGCAAGAAGTCGATTAAGTTCAAGTTCAACAGTAAGAGTACTTTGATGCTCAAGGGCGACGGAATAAGCGGCAGTAAGATTAAAATCAACGATACAGATTACCTCTACGCGAAGAACGCAATAGTCAACGGCGAAAGCTCTGTAAGCTTGACGAGCCAATTCAGCGGCACGTATAAAATCGAAAAGAACGACGGCACAAAAGTGATCGACGGACACCTTGTCAAGAAGAGTTTGACGCTCAAAGGCACGTCAGCTGATGAAAAACTTATCGGCGGTACAAGCAAGACGACGTTCAAAGGCGGCGGCGGCAAAGATACATTGGTCGGCGGCGACGGCAAGGATACGTTCTTCTTCGCGAAGGGCGATAAAGATACTGTCACGATTCAAAACTTTGACTTCACAAACGACAAACTCAAGCTCGCGGACGGTATTCTCAAAGAGATT
>JAFYNH010000057.1 GCA_017549815.1 Selenomonadaceae bacterium | reverse complement strand
CGGCTTAAGCGAAAAGGCAAGGGCGCAGGAATTTGCGGCTCGCGACGGGAATATTGACTTTCTTAAAAAGAATCACGCGGACTTAATGGCGACTTATAAAAAAGTTCGTGGTGAGTTAAAGGCGCGATTTGCTCCCGACGATAAAGTTTGCCCGTCAATCGACATGGAAGTTGCATTGGCGAATTGTATGGACAGCGAAGAATTTTTCCATGAAATGGTTGCGGAATATCTTAAGGGCGACAAGACCGCCGAGCTTGAGAAAATTTTTGCGGCGGGAGATTGGAACGAGTATAAAATTTTAGTGCACGCCTTAAAGAGTACGTCGCAAGTAATAGGGGCGGTCGACTTAAGCGAAAAGGCAAGGGCGCAGGAATTTGCGGCTCGCGACGGGAATATTGACTTCATTAAAAAGAATCACGCTGATTTAATGGCGACTTATAAAAAAGTTCGTGAGGAATTGAGCCGTTGGGCGGGGGATTAATATGGCAAAAATTTTGATAGTCGACGATGAAAACATGATGTTAAGAATCGCGTCGAAAATTTTATCGAAGGAGCACGAAATAATCTGCGCGAGTTCGGGCGCGGAGGCAATAGAAATATTTCAGCGCGAAAAACCCGATTTGATTTTGTCGGATTTGCTTATGCCCGAAATGGACGGCTACGAATTGCACAGGATTTTACAGGAGAAAAGTTCGGAGCCAGTTTCGATAATGTTCATGACATCGGACGACAGCGACGAAAGCGAAAGCAAGGGCTTTGAAGTCGGCGCGGCTGATTATATTCGTAAGCCGCTTAAAGCCGAAGTTTTACTCCGCCGCGTGAAGAATGTTTTGGACAAAATTGATAAGATTCAAGACTTGACGGAAGCCGCGAGTTTGGATTTGATGACGGGGCTTTTAAATAAAACAGCCGCGCAAAGAGAAATTTCAAAACTCTGCGCGACAAGTCAAGGCGTTTTGGCGTTATTCGACATTGACGAATTTAAGCTTGTGAATGACTTATACGGACACGCAATGGGCGATAAGATTTTGATTCGCTTTGCCGAGTTGCTGAGGGGCATGATTCGTTCGACGGATTTAGCGGGCAGAATTGGCGGCGACGAATTTCTTATCTTCTGCCAGAATATTCATGACGACAAGATTATATTTAACAGGGCGGCTTTCCTGAATCATCAACTGATAATTTCGGCGAAAAATTTCATGGGCGAGGAAATGAATATACCATTGGGCACGAGTGTAGGCGCGGTTTTTGTCCCGAACGAGGGCAGAGATTTTTCAATGCTAATGGCTAAGGCGGACAAAGCTCTTTACAAAGTTAAACATCACGGGAAACACGGTTGCGCCTTTTTTGGCGAGGAAATTTCGACGGACGAGACGGAGCATAAAAATATTTCGCAGACGCAAATGATATTGAGCGAGCGGAATCATGAGGCGGGCGCGTATTTCATTGATTTTGAGAAATTCAAGGCGGTTTATCGATTTGAGGCGCGGCTGAATGATAATCTTCATCTGCCGATAAATTTTTTAGAGCTGACGTTGGAGACGGATAACGACGACGCACGGGAAGATTTTTTAGAGCTATTGATAAAGAATTTGCGGCGGTGCGATTGTGTTACGCAATACGGACGCGACCAATTCTTAATAATCTTGACAGACACGCCGCCCGAAAAAGTTGATTCTGTTCGTAGAAAAATTTTGGACGCATGGCAAGCAAAAAAACTCGGCGGAGAAATTACCTTCGAGTCGGGTAAAATCTTCTAAGTTAAAAACCCCTCCGAATCGTCGAAGGGGCTTTTTTATGTTCATTTCAAATCGTTGGCAATGCTTTTGTAGATGAATTCACTCGCCAACATGCCGTTATACTTAGGATAGTTGAGATATTTATCGAAAATTTCTTTACGTTCGGCGGCTTTAAAATCGTCACCTTCAATAAAAATTCGTTGTATAAGCGCGGCTATAGCGTCTAAATCTTGACCGTCAACAAGATAGCTAGCTCTTAAAATTTCTTCGCCAAGATTATAAAAATTTTGAGTACTGCGCGTTAAATAAATCATAGGCTTATCGACGTACTGATATTCGGCAACAAAGGAGCTACAATCATGAATCATGCCGTCACTCGTGGCGAAAATGTCTTGATAATAAGCACCAGTATAGACTTGCGCGTTGGGTAAATCATTCCACGCCTGCAGATATGCTTCAAAGTCTTTAGTCGTGCGGAAAAGTCCCGACTTAACTGCCGAGAAAAACAAATTCGGATGCGGCTTGACGACCCACGAAATCTCTGGGTGTTCACTCGCGAAAAGGTACAAGAACTTATAATTCCATTGGAACGTCGCGATATTTACGCCGTCATTTATTGACCAGTGCGGTGCCCAAATAATTTTCTTCGCGTCAGGTTGAGTCGTCTTCCAATTAAAACGAAAATCTGCGTTGTCCTTAAAAAATATGTCCATCTTCGGATAGCCGCTAAATAAGCCATTAGGCATTCCCGTCAAAACTCTTTCTTTGTAATCTTCGAGTTCCATTGTCGAGGTAAAAAAAGCTTTCCAAACGACGTTAAAAATCGGTTGAATATAAAGATTAAATTTTGTAATGGAAATCGCATAGGGGACGTACATCACCAGAGTTTTTGCAGAGATATTTTCGAGACGAAGACTTAAGGGCAAAGGTTCAAAATAGGGAGCTAAGAAAATCAGTAAATCTTGTTCGGGAACGGAAAAATTTTTATCGTTTACTGCGACGACGTTAAGCCCGCGAGATTTAAATTGATCGACGCCGTGACAAAATTCTTTCTCTATAATTTCTGCTTTGGGCTTGTCATTTCTAAGACAAAGAAAAATCGTCGGTTCAAATTTCTCGTCAGCGGCGAAATAATTATATAAATCGTCGCCGCTCCACATAGACGAATCATAAAGCACAAATCCGACCTTAATTTTGTCTTTGCGACGAATAAGTTCAACCGACTTTTTAAAGACGCGCTCGATAAAGGAATTGTAAGTTTCTGGCGCGACGAAATTAGCCAAAAGCTGGAAGTATCTATAATTCATACCGCAAAAATCTTCCGCCGACAAAATGTTTTCCTCGTGCAAATTCAAAGAAAGAATAAGACTCGACAAAGCCGCGCCCTTCAAGTTCAAGTGAGCCATGTTGTAAAAACAATCGTAGTCGAGATTTAAATCGAATAAATCAATGCATTTGAAATCGTAACTCTCCTCAAGTTGCTGAACAGCCAAGCGGAAAAGTGTTAAAAGTTCTTCGCTGTAATTGTCATGCATGGCAGGCGCAAACGGCAAGACAACTCCGACAGGTTTCGCGCCGTTATCAAGGCAAAGCTTAATGTAGTCCTTGAGAATTTGGATATTTTTTTGGATAGTTTGTGGACGAAGTTTCTTTGTTAAATTGTCGAGTTCATTTTCCCAATTAACTAAAGCTCGCGCAGGCAATTCAGCGTTTACAACTCTTTTTAAGCGTTCAAAATTTAAATCGGCTTTTTGAGCCGTCGTCTGCACGAAAATATTTTTCAGCTTGTCATTGACCAAAGCTTTCAACAAATAATCGTGACGAGTTTCTTGCTCTTTATTGTTAAGCGCAAGCATGTATTGAAGATTTCGCGAACACACTGAAAAAGATTCTGCATTGTCGTAACGGAAAGAATAAGGCGCAAGTCCGATAAGGACAAATTTAATCGTACCGGGCTTGACGTGTTCAAAAACATGTTTCGCCGTAAGATAACTTTGCTGCAAGTCTTGATTCGAGCCAGAAAGATTGACGCCGCCGCGCAGGGGAGGAATATAATTTAAATCAAGTCCGACCTCAGTGTAACTTATTCCAGTAGCGAAAAAATCCGCCCCGTGTTCTTCGATATAACGCAAGTTTCCGAGCCACTCAAAGGAAATATGCGGCAAAACTTCAAAGTTGACAATATTTTCTTCGGGAATGCCATTGCTTATTAAAAATTTTTTTGTCGTCCAAATATCGGAGACGCCGTTGACAAAGCCGTTTATTAGCCAAATAAAATCCTTGCCCTCGTTCAAAATCTCTTGTATCGCCGCGAAAGGAAAGACGGGGATTTTTTCATCGTTCATTAACAAAAATTCTTCTGGAATACCTTCAGTAATTATCGTGATGAGATTCGCCCTGTCAAAATTTAAAGTGCTTATTGCTTGATTTAAAAATTTTTCGTTCAGCGCGACGAGCACGACATTTAGTTTTTCCATTCAACCGCCTCCAAAAACAAAAGAATTCGCCACAATCGGGCGAATTATATTACAGACGAAACTTTTTTTCAACAAAGCTATTAATTTTCATGGCATATTGTCATTTGGAAAATTCCTCTGGTTCGTTTTTAGTAACTTCTTCTGATTCATCGTTGGTAACTTCCCTTGATTCGTCATTGGCAACTTCTATCGATTCATCATCAGTAACCTCAAGCGGTTCGTCATTAGTAATTTCTACTAATTCATCATTATTAACTTCAAGCGGTTCGTCGTTTGGCGCGTCATTTGATTCTTCTTCTTTAGGAATTTCTTTCAATTCGTCAGCAATGCTTATGTAAATAAATTCGCTCGCCGACATGCCGTTAAACGCGGGGTAGTTAAGGTATCTGTCAAAAATTTTCTTGCGGGCAGGAGCTTTAGTATCCTTACCTTCGATAAAAACATTTTGTATAAGGGCGGCGATTCCGTCCAAATCTTGACCGTCGACGAGGTAAACACCTTTAAGAATTTCTCTGCCGAGCTTGTTAAATTTTTCGCCCTCACGAGTCAAGAAAATCATTGGCTTATTAACAAATTGATATTCGGCGATAAAGGAGCAACTGTCATGAATCATGCCGTCAGACGTGGCAAAGATGTCTTGATAATAAGCACCAGTGTAAACCTGCGCATTGGGCAAATCGTTCCATTTTTGCATGTATTCTTTATAAGCTTTATCTGTCGGGAAAATTTTTGCGTCTACCGCACGAAAAGCCAACGCAGGGTGAGGCTTGACGACCCAAGACGTTTCTGGATGAGCTTTAGCGAATTCGTACATAAACTGATAATTCCATTGGAAAGTTGCGTATTGAAGACCTTTTTTAGGGATAGAGTGATTCGGAGCCCAGATAATTTTCTTGGCATTTGGAGAAACCATTTTCCAATCGAACTTAAACTCCGCGTCCTTCTTAAAGAAAATATCCGTTTTTGGACAGCCGCAAGAAAAGCCTCGTGTCATGCCGACGGAAGATTTTTTGTCGTAATCTTCAAGAGCAATGTTTGACGTTTGGAATAATTTCCAAGCCGTATGGAAAATTCTCCGATTATGATACATCGCGCCTCGCCTCGAAATGCTGAAAGCGTAGGAAATGTAAGTTACCAAAGTTTTTAAAGTTAAATTTGATAACTGTAAAGCATTCGGCAATTCGACAGCGTAGGGCGTCAAGAAAATAATCACGTCTTGAGGCGGGATTTGCATATCGGCATCTTCAACAGCTACAACGTTTAAACCGCGAGATTTAAGTTGTTCAAGCCCGATTGAAAAATCGTCGCGAATAAATTCGTGCTTTTCTGCCGCAGGTATCTTGTACAAGAAAATTGTCGGCTCAAAGCGTTCATTTTCGGCGAAAAAGTTATAAAGTTCGTCACCGCACCACATCGAAGTATCGTAGAGCGCGAAGGCAATTTTTATCTTCTTCTTGTAGCGAAGATTCTGCGCGGAGATATTAAATACACTGTCGATTAGCGCGTTGTATTCGTCTTTAGGCATTAAATAAGAGAGCTTATCGAAGTACTCATAAGTCATATCGCAGAAATTTTCGAGCGGAACGAGATTTTCTTTGAGGAGTTGCAGAGAAAGTTTTGCGTTTGCAAATTCGTTGCCCCTCAAATTCAAATGGGTCATGTCGCTGAAAGAATAATACTTAAGATCTAAGTCAAACATGTCAATGCATTTGAAATAGTAACTCTCTTCAAGCCGACGAATTGTTTTACGGAAATTCGCCAAAAGTTTTTCGTCATAAATTTTCCTTACGGCAGGAGCAAACGGAAAAACAACGCCGATAGGTTTCGCGCCGTTGGCAAGGCACAGTTCAATATAATCTTTAAGAATTTGAATATTCGCCTTGACAGAGTCGGTCGGTAAAGCTTTTGCCTCATCTTCCCAATCAAGTATCGCTTTTGCGGAAAATTCTTGGGCGGTATCGTTTTTTATGTTGTCAAAATTTAAATCGGGCTGTGCGGCTACACTCTTTGCAAGGGAAAGAAAATGTTGGAAACCGAAAAAATCTTCCGCCTCGTCGAAACAGAACGAATCTGGCGTAAGTCCGATAAGGACAAATTTAATCGTACCGGGCTCGACGTGTTCAAAGACATATTTAGCAGTCAAATAACTTTGGCGTAAATCTTGATAAGTGTCAGAAAGATTCACTCCGCCAAGATTTTTATCAGAGTCTGCGCGGGGAATGAAATTAAGATTTAAGCCGTCGCGCATGTATTCGTTGCCCGTCGCAAAAAAGTCCGCGCCACTCTTTTCAACATAACGCAAATTCGCAAGCCACGTTGAAGATATACGCGAAGAAATTTCAAAGTTGACGATATTATCTTCGGGAATACCGAGTGCCATTAAAAATTTCTTCATTTTGACGATGTCGCCGAAGTCGTTCACATAGCCGTTAATCAGCCAAATAAAATCTTTGTATTTATCTGCCGATTCATAAATTTTTGTGAATGAATTCAACGGAATTTGTTTGCCGCCGACCTTAACAGATTTTTCGTCACTATCAACCAATATCGCATTCAAATTTACTTTATCCGATTCCAAATTGTTTACTGCACTCTCTAAAAATTCCTTATTCAACACGACTGGCATGACATTTATTTTTTCCATATATTCACCTCAAGAAATAAAAATTTTTTCAACAAAGCTGTTCAGGCGATAACAGGCAAAAGCCTATTCTTCTTTTAAAGCGTCAGCAATGTTCTTGTAAATGAATTCGCTCGCCAACATGCCGTTAGCCTTCGGGTAGTTAAGATATTTATTAAAAATTTTTTTACGTTTGGCGGCTTTATCGTCATTACCTTCGATAAAAACTTTTTGCAAAGTCGCGGCAATAGCGTCCAAATCTTGACCGTCAACAAGATAAGACGCCTTTAAAATTTCGTCGCCAAGAGCATTAAATTTTTGCGTGTCGCGAGTCAGATAAATCATAGGCTTGTTGACGTATTGATATTCGGCGATAAAGGAGCTGCAATCGTGAATCATACCGTCGCTCGTGGCGAAGATTTCTTGGTAATAAGCCCCAGTGTAAACTTGCGCATTGGGAAGGCTATTCCATTGTTTCATGTACTCTTTGAAAGCCTCAGTAGAAGGAAATATTTTGTTTCTGACTGCTGAAAAAAGCAAATTCGGATGCGGTTTAACAACCCAAGAAATTTCAGGGTGTTCCTTTGCGAAATCGTACATAAATTGATAATTCCATTGAAACGTTGCGATATTTACACCGTCATTTATCGACCAATGTGGTGCCCAGATAATTTTTTTCGCGTCGGGTTGAGTTGTCTTCCATTTGAAACGCAAATCCGCGCCTTTCTTAAAGAAAATATCCATTTTTGGGTGACCGCTGTATAGTCCGTGCGGTATTCCTGTCCAAGATTTTTCGTCGTAAAGCTTGAGTGCCATCTCGGAAGTTCCAAAAACTCTCCAATTAACATGAAAAATTACGTAGTTGTATACATTAAACGGTGAAATCATGATTGCATAGGGAATGTATATCACCAAAGTTTTTGGAGTCATTTTTTCATCGCGTATTGCAACAGGAAACTCGTTGGAATAAGGTGCCAAGAAAATAAGCACGTCTTGAGGCGGAACATAGATATTTGCATCATTTCTTTCCACAGCGACAACGTTTAAGCCGCGAGATTTAAAGCGTTCGACGCCTTGAAAAAAATCTTCTTGTACTAGTTTATCCTTAGAAGCGTTGGTTCGTAAACAAGGAAAAACAGTAACTTCAAAGCGAGGATCTTGTTCAAAAAGATTATAAAGCTCGTCACCACACCATTCCGCAACAGTACGAAGTACAAAACCAATTTTGATTTTATCTTTTCGGCGGATCGTTTGCTCGGAGATACTGAAAATTTTATCCATAAAATCATTGTAATCTTTTTTTATCGGAGCACCCCATGAAAGTTTATGAAAGAAACCATATGACATATCGCAGAAATTTTCCATAGGAATGAGTTCTTTCTTGTACAGCATAAAAGAAAGCAATGCATTTGCAAACTCTGAGCCTCTCGAATTCAAATGCATTATGTCATAAAAACAATCACTACCAATGTCGAGTTTAAACATGTCAACGCAAAAGAAATCGTAATTTTCTTCAAGCTTTTGAATTACTTCATGGAAAGCGTCCAAAAATTCTTTACTGTAAGTTTCTCTAATTGTTGGCGCGAACGGGAAAACGACCCCAACGGGTTTCGCGCCATTGGCAAGACAAAGTTCTATATAATCCTTGAGAATTTGGATTTTTTTTTCGTCAATGTCGGTCGGAGAAAACGTCGCGCAGTCCAACCACTCAATCGACGGTTTGGCGGAAAACTTTTTACTGTTTTTATTTCTTATGGCGTCGAAGTTTAAATCTGGTTTCTTTGCCGTCGTCTTTGCAAGGGAAAGAATATGTTGAAAGCCGAAAAAATCTTTCGTCTCGTCGCAATGAAAAGAATTCGGCGTAAGCCCGATAAGGATAAATTTAATCGTGCCGGGTTTGACGTGCTCGAATACATATTTAGCCGTCAAATAACTTTGGCGCAAATCTTGATAAGTGTCGGAAAGATTGACACCACCAAGATTTTTACCAGAGTTTATGCGAGGAATGAAATTAAGATTTAAGCCGTCGCGCATGTATTCGTTGCCCGTCGCAAAAAAATCTGCGCCTCGTTTTTCGATATAACGCAAGTTAGCAACCCAAATTGGAGATACCCACGAAGACACGCCGAAATTGACGATATTATCTTCGCTTATGTCGAGCGTCATTAAAAATTTTTTCATTTTAACGGCGTCGCTATCATTATCACAACCACTAATCAGCCAGATAAAATCCTTGCATTTACTAGCCAACTCATGAACAGTCGCAAACGAACTCAACGGAATTTTTTTATCGGCGAACTTAAAAGATTTCTCATCGCTGTCAACAAGTATCGTTTCAAAATTCACGTTATCAATATCCAGACTATTAATTGTATTCTTTAAAAATTTTTTGTCCAACACGACTGGCATGACATTTATTTTTTCCATATATTCACCTCAAGAAATAAAAAACTTCGTCCAAAAACAGACGAATTATATTACAGCCAAAACTTTTTTTCAACAAAGTTATTCGGTCAAGCCGTCGTCCTTCTTCAATTCATCAGCAATGTTCTTGTAAATGAATTCGCTCGCCAACATACCGTTAAACTCAAAGTAATTAAGGTATTTGTCGAAGACTTTTTTGCGGTCTTTAGCTTTGTCGTCCTTGCCTTCAATAAAAACACTTTGCAAGGTTGCGGCGATAGCTTCCAAATCTTGACCGTTGACAAGGTAAGAGACATCAAGAATTTTTTTGCCCAATTCGTTATGCCATTGCGTGTCGCGAGTCAGATAAATCATGGGCTTGTTGACGAATTGATATTCCGAAATAAACGAGGCGCAGTCATGAATCATTCCGTCGCTCGTGGCGAAAATCGCTTGATAATAGGCTCCTGTATAAACCTGCGCATTGGGTAATTCATTCCATTTTTGAAAATAATCTTCGCAAGCCGTTTCGGAAGGAAAAATTTGCTCCTCGACAGCCGTATAAAGCAACATGGGATGCGGCTTGACAACCCAAGAAATTTCTGGGTGATTTTTGGCGAATTCGTACATGAACTGATAATTCCATTGGAACGTTGCAAATTTAATGGCGGGACCACCCTTTATGGAGTGATGAGGAGCCCAAATAATTTTCTTAGCGTTGGGGCGCGTCATCTTCCAATTAAAATGAAAATCCGCGTCGCTCTTGAAAAATATATCCATCTTCGGATAGCCGCTGTAAATTCCTCTGGGCATTCCAGTAATTGTTTTTCGTTCGTAAATTTCAAAACCGATAATCGAAGAGAAAAACATTTTCCAAGCAAGAATAAACAAGAACTTATTATAAAAATCTTTCTTATGGAGAGCCGAGTCAAAGGCGTAGGGAATATGAACCAACAGAGTTTTTATGGTCATATTTGTCGGCAAGAAATGATACGGCAACCAGTTAATATACGGCGTCAAAAGAATAATCAAATCCTGTTCGGGAATGACATCTTCCTTGTCTTCCAGCGCGATAACCTCTAAGCCGTGATTCCTAAGTTGCTCAACGCCATGCCGAAAATCTTTTGTAACAAGGTCGTTTATTTCCTTATGAAAATCCATTGATAGAAAAACAGAAGTCTCGAAACGCTCGTCTTGCGCAAAAAAGTTGTACAAATCTTCACCGCACCATTGAGCCGCCTCAATCCCGACAAACGCAACTTTAACTTTATCTTTGCGACGAATTTTTTCAACAGAAATCTTAAGGACTTTATCCATAAAATCGTTGTATTCGTCCTTAGGCGTAATCCACGCGAGCCGCCGAAAATATTCATAGCTCAAGCCGTAAAAATTCTCAAACGGAATAAAATTTTTCAGATAAAGATTAAAGGCAATCAGTGCATTCGCGGACGTCATGCCGTTAAAATTTAAATGCGTAATGTCGCAAAAATTATTGTAGTTCAAAACAAGCTCGAACATGTCAAAGCAATCAAAATCGTAATAGCTCTCGAAGTAACGAATTCTTTCGCGGAAAGAGGCTAAAAGTTCTTGATCGTAATTCCTGCGAACAATCGGCGCAAAGGGGAAAACAACGCCAATAGGTTTCGCGCCGTTATCAAGGCAAAGTTTTATGTAGTCTTCAAGAATCCGAACATTTTTTTCAATCGCTTCAACCGTCAAAGCGGGCGTGTCGTCCTTCCAATCGGTTATCGCCTGCGCGGGAAAATTGCGGTCGTTAAGCTCCTTTATGGCGTCGTAATTTAAATCGGCTCCTTCGGAGGTCGTCGCCGTAAAAATATTTTTAACCTCGTTGTCAAGAAAAATATCCATGTGGCGGCTGTAAGAATTCGGCTCAGGATAATTAAAAAACGCCATGTATTGAGGATTTTCTTCGGGCGAAGAATCCGCTGAAAAATTCATGCGGGCAAAATTAATCGTGAAGAGCGACATATATTGAAGACCCTTCGCGCAGTTTGCAAAATCTTTGGCGTTGTCGTAGCGGAAAGAATAAGGCGCAAGCCCGATAAGAACAAATTTAATTGTGCCGCGCTTGACATGTTCAAAAACATATTTCGCCGTCAAATAGCTCTGAAATAAATCCTGCGCGGTATCAGCGAGATTGACGCCGCCAAGATTTTTATCGCCGGATAAGTTCGGAATCAATTTCAAATTCAAGTCGTCGCGCATATAATCATTGCCCGTCGCGAAAAAGTCCGCGCCATTCTCCGCAATGTAATGCAGATTCGCAAGCCACGTCCGAGATATTTGCGAGGTGACTTCAAAGTTGACGATATTATCTTCAGGCACGCCGCTCATCATTAAAAATTTTTTCATCTTGTCAAGGTCTGAGACGCCGTTCACGTAACCGCTAATCAGCCAAATAAAATCTTTGTAAGTCTTTATGTAAAACTCAAGGCGCGAAAAAGAATTCAGCGGAATTTTTTTATCGTCAAAAAGAAGAAATTTTTCATCGGCTTCATTGTTCGCAAGTATCATTTCGATATTCACGTTGTCGAAGTTCAGATTTTTTAAGGTGCTCTCCAAAAATTCTTCGTTCAAAACGACAAGTATAATATCAGTTTTCTCCAAGTCATCACCTCCAAAATTATTCGGGCAGTTGGTCAAGCAGTTTTAAATTCGTGCCGTCCTCAAAAATTATTTCCGTAACCTCAATGTGCAAGTCTTTCTTCCTAAGCCCGTGCCGCATAGCGTCAACATCTGCGCGGACAAACGGATTTAAAGTCTTAGTAACTTCAAGCGTTTGAATGCCCTGCGGTTGATCAATCATGTCAATAACGAACGGCGAAAAATGTTCTTTACCGTCCTTGCCGAGCATGATGACGTTGCCGATAATCTGCGCGAGCGGCTTGTCATAATGAATATCGCACTTCAGCGAAATGTTCAACGTCTTAGAAAAGCCGTATTCGTCGCCGTCCGAGCTTTTAACCTTGAAACTTTTAACCTTAAAAATTTCGTCCATTTGCCGACCAATCGGCGCGTTCAGCGAATCAAGCCTACGCCTCAAAGCACTGCGATAACCGTTATAGTAATCCTCAAAGCCGCGTGCATTCGTGATTCGCCAACCGACTTTATCATCAGGCTCCAACTCAACCACAATTTCAAAGGAAAATTTCATCTGCGCGTTGTAAAAAATTATCGACGAAAGCATTTCATTTCCTACAAGGTGCGGCGTGGAAAAACTTTTTATCTCGCAGGAAGTCACTCCCGATTTATTTAAAAAATTCTGCGCGTCGTTTAGATAGTAAGGGAAATTAACCGCGCCCGTCAAAATGTATTCGTCCAAAGCCGCCCGCGCAGAGTTAATAAATTCGGGCTTAAGCTGATTTTCGTAGCGATTTTGAAGTTCGTCCATTGAATAAGCCGTCGGCAAAATCTCGGAGTTAATTTGCGCGGTCAAAATTTCTTTCGCCGCAACTTCGATAATCGCGTCGGTGTCGACGTACTTTTTAAAAGTTTCAAGGTCGTGTTTCTCCAATGCCTCACGAGCGGCTTTGAGCGAATTAACAGGCTGTATCGGCAACTTCCGCAAATTATGCTGAATCCCTATGCCAACAAAGCCGATAAGAATCAGAATACAGCCAATCGCCATTAAAATTTTTTTTGTGTCCATTATCTAATTAAATCTGGGCGGCGCGTCCTCGTCAAGTTCAGTGCTTGAGCCTCGCGCCACTTTTTTATTTCCGCATGATTGCCCGATAATAAAACGTCGGGCACAACTCTTCCCTCGAATTCTCGCGGGCGCGTGTATTGCGGATAGCCTAACATGCCGTCGAAAAATGAATCAGTAACTGCCGACTCCGCCGAGCCTAAAACGTTCGGGAGCATTCGCGCCACCGCGTCCACGATAACCATTGCAGGTAATTCGCCGCCCGTCAATACGTAGTCGCCAATCGAAATCAATTCGTCCGCCAAATCGTAAATCCTAGCGTCAAAGCCTTCGTAGTGCCCGCAGATAAAAATAATTTGGTCAAGCGCGGCTAGCTCCTTAGCCTTATCTTGATTAAAAACTTCGCCGCTAGGGTCGGTGATAATTATTTTGCGCGAAATATTTTTATCGGACTTGCCCAACACGTCGCGGACAGCACGATAAACCGGCTCCGGCTTTAAAACCATGCCCGCCCCGCCTCCGAAAGGCGAATCGTCAACTTGTCTGTGCTTATCAAAGGCAAAGTCGCGCAGTTGCGTAAACCGGATTTCTAAAATATTTTTCTCGACGGCGCGTTTAATTATGCTCTCGCCGAAGACGCCGCTGAACATTTCGGGGAACAAAGTTATTATGTCAATAAGCATCTTAACTGACCACTGAATCCTGACCCCTGACCACTATTCTCTTAGCCTTAATGTCAATCGACTTGACGGCGGACTTCAGCGCGGGTATCAAAATATTTCCGTCAACCTCGAAAACGTCATTACTGCCCGTCTTGAAAACGTTCGTGACCGCGCCCAATCTTTTATCACCGTCGAAAACTTCACAGCCGATAACGTCAAAGATATAAAATTCTCCGTCGTCAAGCGGAGCGGCGTCTTCCCTGTCGACCGTCAAAAATTTATTCGTCAACGCCCGCGCAGATTCGCGACTGTCTACGCCTGCAAACTTAATGAAAATCTGCCCGCCTATGTGCTTGACACTCTCCACTTGAAAAATTTTCCCACCAACAGAAATTTTCTTCAAGTCGTCAAATCGCCCTTCAAAATCCGTCAGCGGAATTATCTTCAACGTGCCGTCAAGTCCGCGTGCCGCTCCAACCTTACCGACAATTATTTCTTTAACTTCTGATTGCAATGATTTTGTCATCTTCCACCAAAATTTCTACGTTCGCCGCGTCGCGCAGATTGTCACCGACTTTCAACTCAACCAGACGCTCCGCCGTGCCCTGAATAATCTCCGCGCCCAATGCCAACTTTTCAAAAGTCTCCTTGCGATTGCGAGCCTCATCCAAACGACCTTGACGCGGTGCCATTTCGCCGCTGAAATAACTCCTTATCTGAGGCTCATGTTGCGGATTCTTTTCAAGCTCGCGCTCCATGTCAATGTTAATCTGCTTGAGTTCAAGCTCCATTTGCTCGGCGACTTTTACCGCCTCTTCGACAAGACGTTTACGCAATTTCTCCGTGAGTTTTGCCTTAATCGTGACCGGAACCGACAATTTGACACTATTCATTTTTTAAAACCTCCCAAAATTTGCATTCAAGAAATATAACACTACCGCGACAAAAATTATGTAAAAAACTTGCTCGCGAAACTTAACGATAATGATTGCCGCTAAAAGGAATATGGAAATTTCCACAACGGCTTGAGTCGAACCGAAAAACGCGACCAAATAATCCCATAACGCATTGCCAAATACAAAGGTGAAAAGCATTTTTATCATGACAATCCAGCCCTTCAAAACAAAAAAGCGGCAAGCCATAACTGCTCACCGCGCCGACTTTGTCATTCGATGTCAACTGAAATTTTTTTCTTCTCACGTGTTGCGGCGGATTTGACTATGGTACGAATCGCCTTTGCAATCCGTCCTTGTTTGCCAATGACCCTGCCCATATCTTCTTTTGCGACGTGCAGTTTTAATATCGTGCGTTCTTCTTCCTCGACCGCCTCAACTTGCACCTCTTCGGGTTTTTCGACAAGTGCTTTTGCCAGCACCGTTACAAGTTCTTGCATGATCCTTTACCTCAACTAGTTTGTTCGATTTTTACTCTGCAGCCTTTGCCGCCTTACGCTCTTCGTGGATTTTTTTCATGATGCCCTTCTTGCTAAGAAGTGAGCGAACTGTATCGGTAGGCTGTGCTCCGTTTTTAATCCAGCCGATAATTTTTTCTTCGTCGACATTGACAATGGCGGGGTTTTTAGTCGGGTCATAATTGCCGACGATTTCGATAAAGCGACCGTCACGCGGTGAACGACTATCCGCTACGACTATGCGATAAAACGGTTGCCTCTTTGCGCCCATTCGATTGAGCCTAATTTTTACCAACAATTTCACCACCTTTCCAAATTTGTTTTGCTACTGCTTTTTGAAAGGAAACTTGTTGCCGAGTTGTCCCAAAAGTCCTCCGAGATTCGGGAGCGACGGCATTTTGGGCTTATTATTCTTCCCTTTCTTTATTTTTCCTTTTTTGCCCTTAACCTTTTTTGCTACTTGTTGTTGTTGAGTGGCGGTCGCCTTAAACTTGCGCATCATTTTACGCATTTCCTCGAATTGCTTGAGGAGTTTATTAACGTCGGCGACTTTAGTACCGGAACCCATAGCGATTCGCTTGCGGCGTTTAGCGTCGATAATGCTTGTATCTGCGCGTTCTTTGGGCGTCATGGACAGGATAATTGCTTCCATGTGCTTGACTTCTTTGCCGTCAAGGTCTAAGTCTACGCCGCTCAATTTTTTCCTCAGCCCGCCGAGTCCCGGTATCATGCCGAGCAAATCATTTAGCGATCCGAGTTTTTTTACCTGTTGAAGTTGCTCAAGAAAATCTTGCAACGTGAATTCGTCGGCTTTGATTTTCTTAACCATTTTTTCAGCGGTTTTAGCGTCGATTGTCGATTGTGCCTTTTCAATCAGCGAGAGTACGTCGCCCATGCCGAGAATTCTTGACGCCATGCGGTCGGGGTGGAAAATTTCGAGAGCCTCAAGTTTTTCGCCCATGCCGACGAATTTTATCGGGCAACCTGTCGCCGCCTTTATTGAAAGTGCCGCGCCGCCTCGTGCATCGCCGTCGAGTTTCGTTAAGACTATGCCGTCAATGCCCAAAGCCTTATGGAAAGTTTCAGCGACGTTGACTGATTCTTGACCAATCATCGAGTCGACGACCAAAAGGATTTCATGCGGCTTGACTGTCGCCTTAATGTCTTTAAGCTCCTGCATAAGGCGTTCGTCGATTTGCAAGCGTCCTGCGGTGTCGATTATCAAAACGTCGCGGGCATGTTTATTCGCGAAAATTATAGAGTCTTTGGCGATTTGAACGGCGTCCTTAATATCTTCGGTGAAGACGGGAACGTCCGCCTGTGCGCCGACGACTTGGAGCTGTTTAATCGCGGCGGGGCGATAAATATCTGCGGCAACGAGCGCGGGGCGTTTACCCTGCTTTTTCATTTGCAGAGCGAGTTTACCCGCCGAAGTCGTTTTGCCTGAACCTTGCAAGCCGACCATAAGAATAATTGTCGGTGGTTGCGAGGAAATATTAATCTTCGCCGCCTTGCCGCCCATTAAGTTCGCGAGTTCTTCATTGACGATTTTTATAACGGACTGCGCGGGCGTCAAATTGCTAAGAATTTCTGTGCCGAGTGCGCGAGCCTTAACAGCCTTCTCGAAGTCGCGGACGATTTTATAATTCACGTCGGCGGATAAAAAAGCCATACGAACATCTTTTAGGGCTTTGGTTATGTCTTCGTCAGTTAATTTGCCATGACCGCGAAGTTTTCTAAAAGCCTCTTGAATGTTTTGGGATAAATCTTCAAACATGAATTTGCCCCTGTCAATATAATAGGCACTCCCACAGACGGCAGTGCCGGAATTTACTAAGTTGGAGGCGACACCCAGAATCGAACTGGGGATAGAGGTTTTGCAGACCTCGGCCTTACCACTTGGCTATGTCGCCTTGTTCAGTGTGTTGCGGTTTTAACCGTCAACGCTACGCATTATAAACGCTAACTTTAAACAAGTCAAGTCAACTAATTATTTTTTCTTGAAAACCTTTTCCCTGACGGTTTTTTTAACCTTATCTTTAACGGCAACGGCTACAAACTTAACACTCTTAACTATGCGCTTGCCGTTTGTCTTAGCAAGGTCGACAGTTGTTTCTTTAACGCCGACTCGCGCCTGTTTCGAGCGGTTGCAGTGCTTGCATAAACATTGCAGATTCCCAATGTAATCAATCTTTGTATACTTCTGCGGAATTATATGGTCAATGTCAACGTCGGCTTTACGAATTTTTTTGCCACATTTCGCGCAGGTGTACCAGCCATGATCCGATTTATTTTCTTTAAACCAATCTTCTCTGTAGCCCATGAATTATCTCCTCATAAATTTTTCAGACATTATATAAAAAATTTTGCACCGTGTAAAACGTCAATTAGGAATTAGAAATGCGTAATGCGCAATGAAAAAAACTTAAAGCTAAAAGCTGACAGCTGAAAGCTAAAAGATATTTGCGGCAGGAAAGTTTTTTTGTTATCATGATAAAAACTTTTAAAGGAGCGATGACTTTGTTCGGATTCTTGAAAAGATTCTTGGGCGATAACAACGACAAGGAAATCAAACGTCTGCAAAAGACCGTTGATAAAATTAATGCGCTGGAGTCGGGTATGCAAAATTTAACCGACGACAAACTTACTGACTTTACCGATAAATTTCGCGAGCGTCTTCAGGCGGGCGAGACTATGGAAGATATTTTGCCCGAAGCGTTTGCGGTTTGTCGCGAGGCGTCGCGCAGAGTTTTAGGCATGAGGCATTTCGACGTTCAGTTAATGGGCGGCATGTGTCTGCACGAAGGCAAAATCGCTGAAATGAAAACTGGCGAAGGTAAAACTCTTGTCGCAACTCTGCCCGTCTATCTGAATGCACTCGGTGGCAAGGGCGTTCATATGGTTACGGTCAACGATTACCTTGCCCGCCGCGACAGCGAATGGATGGGGCGACTTTATCATTTTCTCGGATTGACGGTCGGGCTGATTCTTCACGATATGGACTTCCCAGAAAGAAAATTCGCCTACGGTTGCGACGTAACTTTTGGCACCAATAACGAATTCGGCTTTGACTATTTGCGCGATAATATGGTCGTTCACGAAGAACAAATGGTTCAGCGTCCGTTGAATTTTGCAATCGTCGATGAGGTTGACTCGATTTTAATTGACGAGGCGCGGACGCCGCTGATTATCTCTGGACCCGGCGCGAAGTCAACGGAAATGTATTCGGTTATGGCTCGTGCCGTTGCCAATCTTAAAGAAGGCGACGATTATAAAGTCGACGAAAAACAAAAGACCGTCGCGCCCAATGATGAAGTCGTCCCGAAGATTGAAAAGTTTTTGGGCATTCAAAATCTTTACGCGCCCGAAAATATCGAACTGTCGCATTGCTTTACGGCGGCTTTAAGGGCTAAGGCTTTGATGAAACGCGACCGCGATTATGTTGTTCGTGACGGCGAAATTGTTATTGTCGACGAATTCACGGGACGCCTTATGACGGGGCGCAGATATTCCGACGGACTTCATCAAGCGATTGAGGCTAAAGAGGGCGTCAAGATTCGGCGCGAGTCTCAAACTTTGGCGACGATAACTTTCCAGAATTATTTCCGTATGTATGACAAGCTCGCGGGCATGACGGGTACCGCTAAAACTGAGGAAGACGAATTCTTGAAGATTTATAAATTGCCCGTCGTTGTCATTCCGACTAATAAGCCTGTGCGCCGCGTCGACCATCCAGACGTTATTTACAAAAATAAACGCGCCAAATATCGTGCCGTTGCGTCTATGGTTGAGCAAGTTCATGCTAAAGGGCAACCCGTCCTTATCGGTACGACTTCGATTGAGCAATCTGAGGAGCTTAGCGGCTATCTTAAAAAGCGCGGCATACCTCACAGCGTTTTAAATGCAAAGTTCCACGAAAAAGAGGCGCAAATTG
This sequence comes from Selenomonadaceae bacterium, assembly GCA_017549815.1. Classification (GTDB taxonomy): domain Bacteria; phylum Bacillota; class Negativicutes; order Selenomonadales; family Selenomonadaceae; genus Quinella. Next base: position 5,896 of record JAFYNH010000057.1, on the reverse strand, counting down.
TTGCGGACGCAGGACAACGCGGCGTCGTCACAATCGCAACGAATATGGCTGGACGCGGCACCGATATTAAGCTTGGCGACGGCGTTAGCGAACTCGGCGGGCTTTTCATAATCGGCACGGAACGGCATGAATCACGGCGCATAGATAATCAGTTGCGCGGACGTTCAGGGCGTCAAGGCGACCCCGGCGAGTCGAGATTTTATATTTCGTTGGAAGATGATTTAATGCGGCTGTTCGCGTCTGAGGCAATCGCAAAAGTTATGGACAAACTCGGCATGGAAGAGGACGAGCCGATTGAGCACACGCTGATAACAAAGTCGATTGAACACGCGCAGAAAAAAGTTGAGGCGCGAAACTTCGATATTCGCAAGCACGTCTTAGAATATGATGACGTTATGAATCAGCAGCGCGAAATTATGTATGGCGAGCGTCGGAAGATTCTGCGCGGAGAAAATTTACGGGAAAATATTCGCGGCATGGTGAATCACATAATCAAAGCGGAAATGAATCAGTACGCGAACGAAAAACTTTATCCTGAAGAGTGGCAACTTGACGAGCTGATAAAAGACGCCGAGAAAATTTTTGCGCCGCCCGGCACTTTAAAATTGTCGGAACTTGAAAAGATGAGCCGCGACGAACTCAAGGAACATTTAGAAAAATTGGCGGAAGATACTTACAAACAGCGCGAGGCAGTCTTCAGCGAACCCGTCATGCGCGAATTGGAAAAGGTCGTTATGCTCCGAATCGTCGATAACAAATGGATGGAACATCTTGACCATATGGACATGCTCCGCGAAGGAATCAACCTGCGAGCCTATGGACAACGTGCGCCGCTTGTCGAATATAAAATCGAGGCGTTGGCAATGTTCGAGGAAATGGAAGGCGCGATTCAAGACCAAATTGCAACGACAATGTATCACGTGGCAGTTGTTCAGCAAGCCCCGCCGCCGTCGGAAGAAGATGACGAAGAACTTTCTGCCGAGCCGCCGCGTATTGAATCAAAAGAGGCAGAGGCGGCAATTCGTCGCGAACAGGCAAAAGTCGAAGACAGATTGCAAACTGCGCGGGCATCTCATGGCGACGAATCAAGTCCTGCCGAAGCTCAAAAACGCGCTAAGACTGCCGACGGCAAAAAAATAGGGCGTAATGACCCTTGTCCGTGCGGCTCCGGTAAAAAATATAAAAACTGTTGCGGACGTAATAAATAATTATTCTTTAAATTTCGCGGCGAGAATCTTATTTTTATTCGCGAAGTTTTAAAAGGCATATTGTAGTTGTGGGCAAAAATTGTAGACAAGCGAAAATCTTTGTGTTATATTCTTCAACTGGGAGGCGAGAAATTGTAATGAGTGCGACGGAAAGAAATTTATCAGGCAAAGTTGCGTTCGTGACTGGAGCCTCGCGAGGCATAGGTCGAGCGATAGCTCTGCGATTAGCTCAAGACGGCGCGCGAGTTGCTTTGAATTTTGCTAGTAACAGCGCGAAGGCTGAAGAAGTTAAAGCAGAAATCGAATCGGCGGGCGGCGAAGCAATCCTTTTGCAGGGCGACGTTTCAAAGTTTGAGGTCGTGACGGAGCTGATTAAAACGGTTGTCAATAAATGGGGGCGTCTGGACATTTTGATAAATAATGCCGGCATAACCCGCGATAATCTTTTGCTGAAAATGAGCGAGGAAGATTTTGACAAAGTTATCAGCACGAATTTAAAGGGCGTGTTTAACTGCACAAAAGCGGTTACGAAACTCATGATGAAACAACGTAGCGGGCGAATCGTCAACATGTCTAGTGTCGTCGGACTCAAGGGCAATATCAGCCAAACGAATTACGCGGCGGCGAAGGCGGGCATAATCGGCTTTACGAAGTCGGCGGCTAGGGAACTTGCCTCACGTGGCGTAACGGTCAACGCGGTTGCGCCGGGCTTAATTAATACTGATATGACAGCCGCGCTTTCCGAAAAAGTCAAGGAAGTAATGTTGCAAGAGATACCTGCGGGGCGGATGGGAACTCCCGAAGACGTTGCAAATGCAGTGGCGTTCTTGGTATCGGATCAAGCGGCGTATATCACGGGTCAAGTTTTGTCGGTCGACGGCGGCATGGTCATGTGAACGCGGCTTTGAAAAAGGGGCTTTTAACAGCCAAAGAAAAGTTATAATAAGTAGAAAGAAGGTGATAAAAATAAAAGCCTTATGAGGTAGTAGGGTCGACGTGCCAATCGGTCCATAATGTGGTCGCTGCGGTCAATTCGGTTGACGAGAACGGGGACGGCGTCGGATTCTGTACAAACCTAGCGAGAACCAAGCGATGATGGAATGTGCGTTGGACAGACAGACTTTTTTGCTGAATATTACGAAAGGACAAAAGTTGCTGGTATTGCAAACGTTTCACCGAAAAGAAATTTGCAATATGTACCCGTTCGTTAGCGGGGAATTCACGCCTGTGGAGATTTACAGCAAACGTTAGTAGCTATGGCGAAAGCGGAATCGACGAAGCAGGAATGGGACATAAAGGTTTTTATAACTTTTTATAAGTTCTCAGTAACGGTGCTGTTGTTATGGCAACGTTTGAACAGGTTAAAAAAATCGTTAAGGAGCAACTTGGAGTCGAAGAAGACGAAATTCAAATGAGTTCGACTTTTGTAGATGACTTGGGTGCTGATTCTCTGGACATAGTCGAATTGATTATGGCTTTCGAGGAGGAATTCAACATTGAAATTCCCGACGAGAAGGCAGAAAAAATTAAGACTGTGGAAGATGTCGTTAAGTACATAGATGAACAAAGTAACGCTTGAAAGGCTATGCGGAATTAGTAATGCGTAATGCGTAATTAAAAACGAAATCATTGCGCATTGCGCATTTCGCATTCCTAATTGATTTTGGAGAGGATTATTGGTGAGACTTCCTGAACTTAAAATAGGAAATAAGACAGCAAAAATCCCAATCGTGCAAGGCGGCATGGCAATCCGCTTGTCGACGGCTCGGCTTGCGGCGGCTATGGCGAATGAAGGCGGTATCGGCTTAATAGCGGCGTCGGGCATGGCTCATGAAGAATTGCGCTACGAAATAAAATTGGCGCGTTCGCTGACCGACGGAATAATCGGGATAAATATAATGGTCGCGGCGAGTGACTTTTTCGGCATAGTCCATACGGCGATAGACGCGGGCATTGATTTAATCGTCGCGGGCGCGGGATTTTCACGCGATATTTTTGGTCTGGGGAAGGAGTCCGGTACGCCGATAGTCCCGATAGTTTCATCTGTCAAGCTGGCGAAAATTTCACAAAAGCTCGGAGCGTCAGCGATAGTCGTCGAGGGCAAAGAGGCGGGCGGTCATTTAGGCACGGATATTTCAGTTCGCGAACTTATCAAGCCGATTTGCGACGCGGTGAATATTCCGGTAATCGCGGCGGGCGGCGTATTGACGGGCAAAGATATAGCTGAAGTTTTACAAATGGGCGCGAGTGGTGTCCAAATGGGTTCGCGATTTGCGGCGAGTTTAGAATCTAATGGCGCACCGAGTTTGAAGGAATATTATCTAAAGTCCAAGCCAGAAGATGTCGTCGTTATAAGCAGTCCAGTCGGCTTACCGGGTCGGGCTGTGAGAACGCCGTTTTCAAAGCGCGTCATGGAAGGTCGGGTTCCACCGAAAACTTGCGACTCGTGTTTGAAAGCTTGCAAGCACAATTTCTGTATCGTGCGGGCGTTAATGCGGGCACAGCAAGGCGACTTAGAAACGGGCTTAGTCTTTACGGGCGAATATATGCCGCGCATTGAGGAAATTTTACCTGTCAAGGAAATTGTTCGCCGATTGGTGACAGAGGCGGAGGAATTTTATCAGCCGTAAAAAAAAATCCCCTTCCGATTTGGAGGGGGAAATTTTTTTCAGCCGAAGAAAAGTTGGAAGACGGATTGAAAATTTTCGTGCGCCGACTGCCAAACGGGAATTAGCGACACGCCAAAAAATAGGATTAAATTTAGAAAGACGGTCGCCAGAGATTTTCTTATAATTGAATAGAATGATAAGATGACGCAGACGCACCAGATTGCGAGTTGCCAAACTTCGACGATTAGCGCGTTCATGTAGACGGAATAAATTAGCACGCCAGTTATAATCATAATGATGATTGACAATGCGAGAATCCATTTAAATTTTGTCGTCATGTGGAAAATTCCGTTGCCGTTTTCGTCTTTAACTTCGTCGATTGAAGTTACGTCAAATCGGGCGTCGCCTTCGTTACGGGTCGGCTCGGAAGTTTTATTAAAATCATCATCGTTCATAAAATCGCCCCCCTGTTCAAAATAATTTTAAAATGACGCCTGCCCTTCGTCAAGAGAAAAAATAGTTGTTAGGAACTGGGGACTAGGGACTTGTGATTAGGGATTTGGAAAAATTTTTTGAATGGAGTTGACCGATTTGAATACACCACAAGAGGAATTGAAAAATATTTTGGCGGCGATAAATGCCCGCGACAATGAAAAATTTTTTGCCCGCGTCGATTTGAAATCTTTAATGGATATTGGCTACGACGAGGCGACTGAAGTACTTGCCGACAACTGCGCGAAGTTCCATAAACTTTATCCTAAAGATTTATTCTTCAAGTTCGGCTCGACGATTCTGCGCGTTTACAACGATAAATTTCGCGGCGTTCACTTAGGATTGATTAAAAAAGTTATCACGGCTTACTTCGACGGGAGCTTTAAGGACGCCAAAACTTTTGCCGAGACGCCGATTAAATTTCTTGCCGCCGAGCTTAATAATTTGCTTAAAGCTCTCCGCGCAGATTTTGGCGAAGAAAAAATTTTGGGCGATAAGGCAACGCTTGCCGTTAAAATGGTCGGCGATGGCTCAAGTTATGGCAAGATGATTGGTGTCTTGAATTTTGTTTTGGAATTCGACAAGTGCGGCGATGAGTGGCGACTTTATAAAATAAAAAATGTCGAAGAACTGGTTCCGCCAATTCTCGACATTGCAGAAAGATATTGGCCCGCCTCGTGGGATTTGGGCATTAAGCTTTGAAAAAATTTTCAGCTGAGGCTTGTCTACAATTCTTGACGCTAACTATAATATGCTTTTTAAATCTTCGGAAAGAAGCGAACTTATATCACCGTCGGAAGTTTCCTTTTGCTTTTTCTTAAAGTTTTTTCGGAATGCGACGCGTCCTTTTTAATTCACGATTTATGTATTTAATCGTGCCATAAGGTACTCTGCGTTGCGCTTGCATGAAATTGACTTTAGCTTTTCGCCGTTCGCCAAGTGTCAAATAAAACAAACCAAGTTCGCAATAAATTACATATTCGCTCGGATTAATTCCTATAGCGTAATTAAAATCCTCAATCGCCGCCGCGTAATTTTTCATCTTGACATAAATTTTGCCGCGCTCGAAGTAACTGTCGTATTTTGTCGGGTGAAAAGTGATTAAGCTACTAAGGTCTTCAATAACCGTCGAAAAATTTTCAAGTTCCTCATTTATTTTCGAGCGTTCATAAAGAAAATTTGCGTTATTTGGCTCAACTTCAAGAGCTCGCGAATATTCTTCCGTTGCCTTATTTGGTTGATGAAGAAACATTTTATAAATAAATCCGCGCCGCATGTAAGCATCCATATAATTTTTGTCAAGCTCGATAATTTTTTCATAGTCGGCAAGAGCCACGTCGAAATTTCTTTTCGTCTCATGAAAAAATCCACGTTCAAAATAAAGTTGCGTAGAATTCGGCTTGCATTCTATTGCTTTTGATTGACACTCCCCACGCCTGAAGGCGGGGGATTCTTGAGAACATAAATGCTCAAAGGCTGAGCCAAACAGCCCCTACCCTGTTACCCGAAGGCTTCAGGCTACTTTTTACTTTAGTACCGTCCTTTCGTAGTATTTGCGAGTTTAATGCCTCCACGTTTCAACCGTTG
>JAFYNH010000056.1 GCA_017549815.1 Selenomonadaceae bacterium | reverse complement strand
GGAAAAACAGTTACGGTTCCTAATTCTGCGTTGAATCAAGGGACGGTGACGATAACGGGCGGTTATAGCCTCGCGCTTTCCGATGATGTAAAGAAAACTTCGACGACGGCGGCGGGCTGTAGTATTAACGGCTCGACTGCTGTTTATAAAAATTCAGGCGTCGTTGCGGGTTATAAGCTCGCGAACAATCAAATCAGTTACGTTTCGGCGAGTGGCGGCGAAACTTTAATCGCGGTTGACGGCGTTAAATCTGCTGACGGCATTTCTTTAAGCGGCAATACAATAACGATCGGAGCGTCGGCTCTCAATCAAAATACCGTAACGGTCAGTAGCGGATATAATTTATCGCTAGCGAGTGACGCGCCAACTCCACAGACTACGACGGCGCATTGGGAGCTTAACGGCTCGACTGCCACTTACAAAAATACTTCGACCAGTGCGGGTTATTCGATCGCCAATAATCAGATTGTCTACAACTCGGCAGTCGGCGGCGAAGACTTAATCACGGTTGACGGCGTTAAGTCACTCGACGGCATTTTCCGAAATGGCAATACGATAACGGTTGGGGCGGCGGCTCTTAATCAAGGAATAGTCACGGTCAACAACGGCTACACATTGACTTTGGCAAATGACGCGCCAACTCCACAGGATACAGCGGCGCATTGGGAGCTGGACAGCACAACGGCAACTTACAAGAACAATTACACAAGTGCAGGTTATTCTGTCGTTAATAATCAGATTGTCTACAACGAGGCAAGCGGCGGCGAAGATTTAATCACAATCAGCGGCGTGAAGTCGCTCGACGGCATTTCTTTAAGCGGCAATACTATCACAATCGCGAACTCCTCTTTGAATCAATCAAACGTCACGATAAGCAACGGTTATAATTTGAAACTTCAAGGCGTCTCGGCTCCGAAGTATACAAATGCTCATTTCGACGGCATGACTTACAAATCGGCAAGCAACACGGCGGGTTATACACTCGAAAATAATCAAATCGTTTATACGGCGGCGGTTGCGGAAAAAGATTTATTCACAATCAGCGGCGTTAAAAATACCAAAGACATAACGGTTGACGGCACAACAGTTAAGGTTCCGCTGTCCGCGCTGAATAAATCGAACGTCACAATCAGTAATAACAATTACAATCTCGCGCTTGCCGACGACGTGAAACCGCCCGAAACTACGGAGGCAGGCTGGACGCTCAATGGCACGACTGCTATTTATAAAAATGCCTCGACGACTGCGGGCTATAGCTTGAATGCTAACAATCAGATTGTCTATACGCCAGCAAGCGGCGGCGAGACCTTAATAAAAATTGCAGGTGTTAAATCGATCGACGGACTTTCTTTAAGTGGCAATATTGTCACAGTTAAAGCATCGTCTTTGAACAGGTCGAAGGTTACAATCAGCGGCGATTATAAGCTGGCTCTCGATGATGATGAAGTTCCTAGACCTAAGACGACCAAAGCTTGGACGTTTAACAAGAACGATTCTGCCGCCACTTATAATCAGAAGACGACGGCAGGTTACACTCTCGCCAAAAACGCCAAATCGATAACTTACACTAAGACGACAAGCAAGAACTTAATCAAAGTCAACGGCGTTAAGTCTGCGAACGGGTTAAAGCTCAACAGCAGAGTCGTCACCGTTCCGAAAGCGGCTCTTAATCAAAAGACTGTAACAGTCAGCGACG
>JAFYNH010000055.1 GCA_017549815.1 Selenomonadaceae bacterium | reverse complement strand
TTCTTGAGAACATAAATGCTCAAAGGCTGAGCCAAACAGCCCCTACCCTGTTACCCGAAGGCTTCAGGCTACTTTTTACTTTAGTACCGTCCTTTCGTAGTATTTGCGAGTTTAATGCCTCCACGTTTCAACCGTTGATTCTTCTTACACTATTTTTTTAGAGAGGAAGACTAACCTCTTATTCATATTATAGTTGAAATGTTTTTTACAGTCAACGGCGGCTTATATCCCCACGAATAAATTTGGGGGTCTTACGCCGCTTTCGATAATCGGCAAGACTAAAAGGAAAGTTTACTGCTACCGAAAAATTATTTACGTAAGGTGCGAGGCGCGTTCGGCGGGCGAGGCAATTTCAGTTATCCTCACGCCGAAATTTTCATCGATTACGACGACTTCGCCTTTCGCTAGAAAATGTCCGTTTACTTGAATCTCGACGGGTTCGCCCGCCAATTTGTCCAGCTCTACTATTGAGCCTGTCGCCAAGTCCAAAATTTCTTTGATTGTCTTTTTCGTTCGTCCAAGCTCGACCGTCACTTGAAGGGGCACGTCCAAAATCAAGCCGATATTTCGTTCGTTGATTTGTACTGGCTCCATTGATAACGGCATAAACTGCGCGGGCGAAACGGGCATGTTCGTTACTACGTTTGGTTGCATTGGTGAGCCGCCGTATCCGTAACCTTGAGGAGGATAACCGCCTTGCGGAGGATAATTTTGTTGCGGCGGTGGTGCTTGTTGCTGAGGCGGCGGAGGCGGTGGTGCTTGTTGTTGCGGTGCCGGCGCAGGTGTCGGAGCTGGTGCCGGTGCTGGTTTAGATTCTTCAGAAACGGTCGTGCTGTAATTTAACAGTGAATCAACCATTTCTTTAGCAACGTCAATCGTAAGAATCTGCATAATCTCGCTGTCGATTAAGCCGTCAACTTCCATGCGGAAAGCGGCTCGGACAACAGGCTCGGCACTTTTAGCCAAAGTCGTAAGAACTTCCTCGTTGCCGAAATCAACCAGATTAACTTTAGGCGGCGAAATGTCAATCTTTTTATTGAACATAGAAGACAAGCTAGTTGCAACCGCGCCCATCATCTGATTCATAGCCTCGCCGACCGCGCTCATATGAATTTCATTAAGTTGCTGATCGGGATTAGTACCGTCGCCGCCCATCATCAAATCCGCGATAACTGCGGCGTCCGACGCTTGAATTGCAAAGACGTTGTTGCCGGAAATGCCGATAGTATACGCGACTTCGACGACGAGATAAGGCAACGGGTAATGTTGCTGAATAACATTCATCGGCGCAACGGAGACATCGGGCGTCGTGATATTAACTTTGTGACCAAGCAAAGTCGACAAAGTTGTTGCCGCGCTACCCATTGAAATATTTCCGATTTCGCCGAGAGCATCTTTTTCCATTGGCGACAAAAGCTCGTCCATATTGGCATTATCTTCGCCGCCGGAAGTATTGCCGCCGCCCGAAGAATCGTCGCTTGAATCGCCGCCAGCTCCCGCTAACAGGGCGTCAATTTCAGCTTGAGATAAATCACTCATCATCGCCATTAGTCGCATCCTCTCCTTTTTGCACGACCTGCGTTATTTGCACTGCCAATTTCTTCCCGAAAGTACCCGGTCGGCAATAAAATTTCGGATTCGTACCCACCATACAGGGAAAATCTTCTTTAACTTTTGTGTTAAGTTGGAGCACGTCGCCGAACCCCAATGTTAAGAATTCGCGAATTGTAATTTGTACGCGCCCGACCTCGACGACAAACGGGACTTTAGTTTTGTTAAGTTTTTTACGGATAATCTCCGCCTGTCCTTTGCGTTCGTCTTTAGCAACCGACGCCGCAACCCAGAAAGTCGTCGTCAACTTCGACATTATCGGCTCCAAGACTAGGTAAGGTATACAAATATTCATAAAGCCTTCGACTTCGCCAAGCTTTGTGTGCAACGTGACGATAACAACCATGTCATTAGGCGGGACTATCTGTGTAAATTGCGGATTTGATTCTGTCGCCTCAAGGACGGGATTCATTTCCGTAACGTTCGACCAAGATTCTTTGAAACGCTCCATTGCGTTATCGACGAAACGGCGCATAACTGCATCTTCAATTTCGGTAAGGACGCGCATTTTCATATCGGTTGAGCCGTCGCCGCCAAATACTCTGTCGATATAGGCAAAGGCAATTTCGGAACTTATCTCGAAAATTATATTGCCTTTAAGCGGCGGGACACCAAGTATCGTTATGACGCTGGGATTAGCTATTGATTGCACGAATTCTTGATAAGTGAGCTGTTCGACCGACGCCACGTCGACATTAACGAGCGTCCGAAGGTGTGAACTCATGTAGGTATTCAGCATACGCGCAAAGCTTTCGTGGAGCATGTAAAGCGTACGAATTTGGTCTTTGGAAAATTTATCGGGACGCTTGAAGTCGTAGACTTTAATTTTTCTGCTACTTTCTTCGTTCTTGAGTTCGTCCAACGTGCTTGAATCTTCGTTGGCGGCGGCAAGCAAGGCGTCAATCTGTTCCTGTGTTAGTAAGTCAGCCACTGTTTTCCCTCCTTAGGAATTAGGAATTAGTTTTTAGGAACTAGTAGTTATTAGTTCCTAGTTCCTAGTCCCAAACAACTACATTAGGAACTAGTAGTTGCTAGTTCCTAGTTCCTACTTCCTAGTAACTATTGCAAGAGAAAACTGGTAATATAAACGTCGTAGACAGAGCCGCTACCCAAAGCCATATTCAGCGCGTCTTTGAATTGCTTTTTGAACTCTTCCTGCTTGTCGGCGTCAAAGTCTTCAAGGGCGGCAGAGCGCAAAAATTGCGTCGCAACGTCATTAACTTTAATCTCGGCGTCGGGATAAAGTGAATTAGTTTCTTCGTTTATGACAACTTTCTTGCCGGGGTTGAACTCGACAATAATACTTGCCTTAAGGAACTTACCACTGCGCGGACCGCCAACATTAACAAGGATACCTTCTTTTGGGTCGCCGAGCTTAACGAAAATGCCGGGGTCGTGATAACGTTGCCCAACGCCTTCTTCATCGCTCCCGCCGCCGTTCGGTATGTCGCCCATAACTTTTGTCACGACGAAAAGCGATATACCCGCCGCCAATGCCAACCCGACTATAACCAGCACGACGATTAATATTATGTTTTTGTTTTTGAATTTTGAAGAGGGAACTGCCGGAGCGGCAACCTCGCCTTCACCTTCAACTTCTTTTTCTTCTTCAGGCATAATTTTTTCCCTCCAACGTTACAGCTGTTTCAAGGCACGGCGATATTTCATTACGCGGCGCACTACTTCATCGGCAGCTTCTTCAACAATGAATTTCTTTTCGTTCACCAATGTGATGACGGTGTCGGGTGTAGACTCGATTGTCTGAATCAGCTCGGCGTTGAGGATAAACTCGCCTTCCTTCTTCGAGTCCGAATTGAACTTCGTGAGCTTAATCATGAACTAACCTCCTGTATAAGTGCTTGCTTTTACCTTGAAAATCTTCGCCGTAAAATTTCAAAACCCTTTTATTAGTAAATCAAAAAATTTTTGCAGGAACATTTTACACTTATAAGACGCCTTGTCAATATGGCGCAGAATTTCTTTGCCGCTTGATAAATGCAGGTGCCTGTTGTACAATCTGAAAAAATTTTTTATGTCGTGGTGAATCATCATGGAGCAAAATTTTTACTTAGATAAACTGCTTGAGCTTAAAGAAAATTTTTCGGTCAAAATAATTTCGGGCGTGCGCGGTGTCGGCAAGACGACTTTGCTAAAAAATTTCGCCGAGACTTTGAAGGCGTCGGGCGTTAATGAACAGGAGATAATTTTTATTGACTGCGAAGAAAATCCCCAGCTGAAAAATTTCCAACAGCTTTATGATTTGGTTGACGCCGAAACTGCGGAGCTTGACAAGTTCTTTTTGCTTATCGACGAAATAGATCGCGTTGACGAGTGGGAAAAGGCGATTAATGCGCTGTTCGCTGGTGCGCCCGCCGAAATTTACTTGACGGGTTCAAGCGACGTGCTTGCCGAAAAAATTGCGATACTCCTGCCGGATAATTGCGACGTGTTGAAAATGTATCCGCTATCCTTCGCCGAATACGAAAAAATTTCATCGTCGGAAGACGCGCTGGAAAATTATCTGCACTGCGGAGGAATGCCCGCCGCCCTTAACGTCGATAAAAAAATTCTGCGCGGTCTTGCCTATGAAATGCTTTTCGACATTGCCGAGAAAAATTATTTAAGCGACGCGGGATTACTCATGACTATGACGAAATTTTTAGCTCGCAACGTCGGC